>JAHJQI010000124.1 GCA_018819265.1 Alphaproteobacteria bacterium | reverse complement strand
TGCGCAGTGTTGGACAAAGCAAAGACTCAACACGCGCCTGCGCAGTGTTGGACAAAGCAAAGACTCAACACGCGCCTGCGCAGTGTTGGAGACACCATTTTTAGGGAATGCAGATGGCCGTCACGAAGACGAACCCTGGTAACTTTTTCGAAGACTTCGCGATGGGGCAGATCATTCGCCACGCCACTCCGCGAACGGTGACGCGTGGCGATGCCGCGCTTTATATGGGCCTCTACGGACCGCGTTTTGCGGTGCATTCGTCGAATGCGTTCGCGAGCGCAATCGGCTACCCTGATAACCCTCTCGACGACATGCTGGTCTTCCACACCGTATTCGGCAAGACCGTGCCCGATGTATCGCTGAACGCGATCGCAAACCTTGGCTATGCCGCCGGTCGGTTCCTGAAACCGGTCTATTCTGGCGCGACGTTGTCGACGGTTTCCGAGGTGATCGGACTGAAGGAAAATTCAAACGGCAAGACCGGCACCGTCTATGTGCGCTCTACCGGCTCCGACGAGTCCGGCGACAAAGTCCTGGAATATACCCGTTGGGTCATGGTCCGCAAACGCGATCCCGCCTCGACACCTCCCGAAGCGGTGGTGCCGGAGTTGCCGGACCGCGTCGACCCGGACCAACTCGCAGCCGCGGTGCCGAACCTCGACGTCTCGAAATACGACTTCGACCTGGCGGGCAGTCCGCACCGCTGGGGCGACTATGAGGTCGGCGAAAAGATCGACCATGTCGACGGAATGACCATCGAAGAGGCCGAGCATCAGATCGCGACAAGGCTCTACCAGAACACCGCGAAGGTTCATTTCAACCAGCACACCGAGGCCCAGGGCCGGTTCGGTCGGCGGCTCATCTACGGCGGCGTCGTCATTTCGCTGGCCCGCGCCCTGTCCTTCAACGGGCTGGGCAACGCCTTTCATGTGGCTGCGATCAATGGCGGCCGCCATGTTGCTCCGCTGTTTGCAGGCGACACCGTTTATGCTTGGTCGCAGGTTCTGGAGCGCGCCGAAATTCCTGGCCGCAGCGACATCGGTGCCCTTCGCATTCGCCAGGTCGCCACCAAGAACCAGGATTGCTCGCAATTTCCGCTGCACGCCGCCGACGGCAAGTATCACGAAAGTGTTATCCTCGACCTGGATCTCTGGGTTGCAATACCGCGATAACGCAGGATCGGTTCACGCCCGTTGTTCGGCAACGGGAACTCGTTCAACAGTTACTTGAACGATACTTCACTCATCAGTTCAAAGACCATAACTTCTGCCATTATTAACCATATCCTCCGACTATGCCGTAAGACATATTCTGTTGGCCAGGCGCCCAGGTCCGGCACTTTCCGCATTTGCGGACTAAATTGAGTGAGATCAGAGGTCTTCACTCAAATCGTCGAGAGGCGAATAGCGTTGAACCCGAGGGGCCAGATGCAACGCAATAGGCGCGAAAGGTACTGGAAGTGACGAGCCGTACAGCTGTCATCGGCGCGGGTATCGCGGGGCTGTCATGCGCCCGCGTGCTGCGCCGCGCCGGCCATTACGTCGAGGTTTTCGAAGCCGACCGCATTATCGGCGGCCGCATGGCGACCATGCGTATCGGCGTCGTGCCCTACGATCACGGCGCCCAATACATCACCAGCCGTTCGGCGCGCTTCAACGACTTCATCCAGGAACTGATCGCCTCCGGCTACGTCGCCCAGTGGAAACCCAAGCTGAAAAGCAGTGAAGGTGACGAACAGGCTACTGCGGCCAACTGGTTCGTCGGCGTTCCGGGCATGTCGTCCATCGTCCGTCCGCTCGCCGAAAGCGTGCGTATCCATACCGCCCGCGCCGTCCACACGTTGTCGCGCGATAAGAAGGGCTGGCACGTCTGGTTCGAGGACCAGTCATCGGTCGGGCCGTTTGCCGCCGTCGCGGTCTGCGTTCCAGCGCCTCGGGCGCAGCTTCTGCTCGGTCCGCTGGACGAGATGGCGGACCATATCTCGAAGGTGCGCATGTCGCCGTGCTGGGCCCTGATGGTCCGCCTCGAGGAGCGGATACTCCCCGATCAGGACGTTTATTCCGACATGTCCGAAGTCGTCCGCTGGATTGCCCGCAACAATACCAAACCAGGCCGCGGGACGCGCGGCGAAACGGTCGTTGTTCACGCTTCGCCGTCATGGACCCGCGAGACCGAGGACGCCGACCCGGAATCGGTTGCCGAGGAGATGTGGGGGGAAGTCAGCCATATTTTCGGTCTGCCGCCGGTCCGGCCCAGCCAGATGACCGCCCACCTGTGGAAACATGGCCTTGTTGAAAGTTCGCTTGGAGAAAGCTTCATTTTTTCCACTGAAGCGCGGGTCGGCGTTGCCGGCGACTGGTGCCTGGGCCGGCTTGGCGAACATGCCTTCGAAAGCGGTTTTGGCCTCGGCCGCGCCATCACCCAGGCCATCGACTGACGATCGGTTCAATCGCAACCGCGCTGTGCTCCGGTCCGCGGCGCGTGCTGTGGGTCGCAATGCGAATTCCTATACCGTTAGGTGAATTGCCGCAGCGCAACAGGCGCGCTAAACATCCCTCTGACCATATCCCGCACACCTTTTCGATTGTGGAGACGCGAATGTCCGAGGCGAGATCATCGAGCGGCGCCGTCAACAGGCCCCTCTCGCCGCACCTGCAGATATACCGCCCACTGATCAACATGGTGATGTCGATCCTGCACCGCATCACCGGAGCCGCCCTTTATTTCGGGTCACTGCTGCTTGCCTGGTGGTTGACGGCCGCCGCTGTCGGTCCGCAATACTTCGCCTTCGTCAATGGCATTTTCAGCAGTCTGCCCGGTAAGATCGTTCTGTTTGGTTTTACCTGGGCGCTGCTGCACCACATGATGGGCGGCATCCGCCACTTCATCTGGGATACCTGCCACGGCCTCGATATCGCAAGCGTCAAGTTCCTGTCGATGATTTCGGGTGTCGTGTCCGTTGCCGCGACGGTTGCGATCTGGACAGCGGTGTATCTGGCCCGATGACCAACACGACTTTAGGAAGTGTTGGCACAGGCAATGACCAACACGACTTTAGCCCGTCAACACAAGCTTGCGCAGTGTTGAGCAAAGCAAGTGTTGGCCCCAGAAAGGTTCAAACCAGCACAACTCTCGAACCTATTCGCTTTTCACCAGGGCCGGAGGCCGATCGCCGATGAACATGCGCACCCCGCTCAAGAACGCGCGCCGCCTAGGATCCGCCAAGGAAGGCGCCGATCATTTTTGGATGCAGCGCGTTACCGCTGTCGCCAACCTGTTCCTGGGGCTGTATCTGGTGTGGCTCGTCGCCTCGCTTGCCGGCGCCGATTACGCGACGGTCAAAGAAGCGCTCGGCGGCCCGGTCAACGCGATCCTCTTGCTGCTCTTGATCGTATCGGCAACGATGCACATGCGGCTCGGAATGCAGGTCATCGTCGAGGACTACGTCACCGGCGAAGGCGCCAAAATCGTCTGCCTGCTCGCCAACAACTTCTTTGCAATCCTGGTCGCCGCCGCAAGCGTTTGGGCGATCCTGAAGCTCAGCTTCGGATCGTAGTAGCGACACACATGCGCGTGGAGGGTATCCTGCTCAACACTAGCTTGCGAAGTGTTGACACGAATGCTCAACACCAGCTTGCGAAGTGTTGACGAACGAAGCCGCGCACATAAACAGAGGCACGCGAATGGCTGCAACAAATGGCAAGGCCTACACGATGGTCGATCACACCTACGACGTCGTCGTCGTGGGTGCCGGTGGCGCCGGCCTTCGCGCGACGCTCGGCTGCGCCGAAGCCGGCTTGAAGACCGCCTGCGTTACGAAGGTGTTCCCGACCCGATCGCACACGGTCGCCGCTCAGGGCGGGGTTGCCGCCTCGCTCGGCAACATGGGTCCCGACAACTGGCGCTGGCACATGTACGACACCGTCAAGGGGTCCGACTGGCTCGGCGACCAGGACTCGATCGAATACCTCTGCCGCCATGCCCCCGCCGCCGTCTACGAACTGGAACATTACGGCCTTCCGTTCTCGCGCACCGAGGATGGCAGGATCTACCAGCGCCCGTTCGGCGGCATGACCACCGAGTTCGGCGAGGGCCCGCCCGCCCAACGCACCTGCGCCGCCGCCGACCGCACCGGCCACGCCATGCTGCATACTCTTTACGGCCAGTCGCTGCGCCACTCCGCCGAGTTCTTCGTCGAGTATTTCGCGCTCGATCTGATGATGGATTCGGAAGGCGCCTGCCGCGGCGTCATAGCGATGTCGCTCGAGGACGGCACGCTCCACCGGTTCCGCGCCAAGAAGACGATCCTCGCCACCGGCGGCTATGGCCGTGCCTACTTCTCCTGCACCTCGGCGCACACCTGCACGGGCGACGGCAACGCCATGGTGTTGCGTGCCGGCCT
Organism: Alphaproteobacteria bacterium; assembly: GCA_018819265.1. Classification (GTDB taxonomy): domain Bacteria; phylum Pseudomonadota; class Alphaproteobacteria; order Rhizobiales; family Hyphomicrobiaceae; genus Filomicrobium. The sequence goes on along the minus strand of JAHJQI010000124.1, from coordinate 3,173 downwards.
GCCGCTGCAGGACATGGAATTCGTGCAGTTCCATCCGACCGGCATCTATGGCGCCGGTGTATTGATCACGGAAGGCGCGCGCGGCGAAGGCGGCTACCTGACGAACTCGGCCGGCGAGCGCTTCATGGAACGCTACGCGCCCTCCGCCAAGGATCTGGCATCCCGCGACGTCGTCTCGCGCTCGATGACGATGGAGATCCGCGACGGCCGCGGCGTCGGCCCCGAAGGTGACCACATCTACCTCCATCTCGACCACCTCGACCCCAAGATCCTGGCCGAACGGCTGCCGGGCATCACCGAAAGCGCCAAGGTCTTCGCCGGCGTCGACCTGCGCCGCGAACCGATCCCAGTCATTCCGACTGTCCACTACAACATGGGCGGCATTCCGACGAACTATCACGGCGAGGTGCTGACGCTGAAGGACGGCAACCCCGATCACGTCGTGCCCGGCCTGATGGCGATCGGCGAAGCCGCTTGCGTTTCCGTGCACGGCGCCAATCGCCTCGGCTCTAATTCGCTGATCGACCTCGTCGTGTTCGGCCGCGCGGCAGGTCTGCGCTGCGCCGATGTCGTCGAGCCGGGCGCCAGCCATCCCGACCTGCCGCCGCAGTCCTACGAACCGGCGATTGCGCGCCTCGACCGCTTCCGTCTCGCTTCCGGCGGCACGCCGACTGCCGAACTGCGCCTGCGCATGCAGAAGGTGATGCAGGCCAACTGCGCGGTGTTCCGCGATGGACCCGTGCTTGAAGAAGGCGTGAAGCTCGTCAACGACATCTGGAAGGGCTCAGGCGACATCCGCGTCACCGACCGCTCGCTGATCTGGAACTCCGACCTCATCGAGACGCTCGAGTACGACAACCTGATCGCTCAGGCGGCTGTCACCGTGACGGCGGCGGCCAACCGCACTGAGAGCCGTGGCGCGCATGCCCGCGAGGACTTCCCCAACCGCGACGACGCCAATTGGATGAAGCATACGCTGGCCTGGGCCGATTGCGACAAGAGGACAGTGAAGCTCGATTTCCGCCCCGTCCACACCTACACGCTGACCAACGAGATGCACTACGTCGAGCCGAAAGCGCGGGTGTATTGAGGTAGCCGGCTCAATACGGATGCGGCTGCACGAACGATGTGCGGCCGCATCGACGTTTTGCGGGTTTAGACACTTGAATAACATTTGATTGGTTAGTTTTGAAATTGATCCCGGGCTTCCTCGCCGGAAGGTTTTTCGGCCTCGCCCGTCTGGAAGCCGGTATCAAACCTGTCTCAAGGAATTGTGAGTTCGCGCGCGAGAGCAGTAAGCGCAGCCTTGCAGACGACACAGAGTCGGGGCATTGAAGGCGTCCGGGTGGACTTCGCCACGCGGCGCCGAACGCGGCGTACGTTATCCGGCAATCCAGGATCCGTCGTGAAGAAGCCCGCTTCCGAACACCCCAGAGCGACGGCCTCCGGTGGCAGCGACGCCGGGCCGACCACCCGCAGCGCGCCCGATCCTTTCACTGCCGTTCTTCCAGCAATTGCGGCCCTCGGGGCGATCTCGTCGATCGCCACCATCAACTGGTCCGCCGAGGAGCGCACGCCGGACCGGCCGAAAACCCGCCGCCGGGCGTCCACCGCGCTGCGCGACCTCGAAACCTGCTGTATGGGGCTGATCGAGATCTTTCGCCGGTTCCAGCGCAATCCCAAACTGTTCTGCGGCGAAGGAGCGACCGTCAACACGCCGCTGAAGTTCGGCGTCCACGGCGTACGCGTCAGCGCCGATACGGCGCGGCTCTACCAGCAGATCGTCAACGACGTCGCCTCCATGCTGGTTCTCGCCTCGCAGAACGCCTTTGACGTGATGTCGGCGGTTGAGGACGGCGAGATCGATGCTCCCGAGGAGGTCTTCTTCGGCTTTGGCGAATGTCAGGAAGCCTTGAATGAACTCATCCAGCAACGTGCGACGCTGAAAGCCAGCGTCGACAGGGGCCTCGAAGTCGCCCGCCGTCTCTCCACGCTTGTTGCCGAACTCAAGAAACACGTCGAATAGCCGCCGCTTCGACCGCACCTGCGCAACCACCAGAAATCCGCACAAACCCTGCCGAACGTAGCGTTGACAGCGCGCGCCCGACGCCGCATGTCTGATTGGGTCATTATGGCGCTGCACCCAACATCGGCCTGCCGAATGTTGGGAATCAAGAAGCCAACACCGGCTTGCATCTGACGCAGGCCTGTGCGGCATCAAGCCATAAAGTGTTGGGTCTCTATATCAACGAAGGACGGCTCCATGGTCCAGCTGACGCTTCCGAAGAATTCCACCGTTACGACGGGCAAGACGTGGAACCAGCCGACCGGCAATGGCAGCTGGAAGGAATTCAGGATTTATCGCTGGAACCCTGACGATAGCGCCAATCCCCGCACGGATACCTACTGGATCAACCGCGACGAGTGCGGTCCGATGGTCCTCGACGCGCTCATCAAGATCAAGAACGAGATCGACCCGACGCTCACGTTTCGTCGGTCGTGCCGGGAGGGTATTTGCGGCTCGTGCTCTATGAACATCGACGGCACCAACACGCTGGCCTGCCTGAAGGCGATCGAGGATGTATCGGGCGTTGTGAAGATCTACCCATTGCCGCATCTGGAGGTCGTCAAGGACCTGGTGCCGGACTTGAGCCACTTCTACGCACAGCACCGCTCGATTGAGCCCTGGCTGAAGACCGACACGCCGTCGCCGCCAACTGAGTGGAAGCAGTCGCGCGACGACCGCGCCGAACTCGACGGGCTATACGAATGCATCCTGTGCGCCTGCTGCTCAGCTTCCTGCCCGAGCTACTGGTGGAATTCGGACCGCTACCTGGGTCCTGCCATCCTGCTCCAGGCCTATCGCTGGGTGATCGATAGCCGCGACGAATCAACCGGCGACCGCCTGGACAATCTTGAGGACCCCTTCCGTCTCTATCGCTGCCACACGATTCTCAATTGCACCCGCGCCTGCCCCAAGGGTCTCAACCCGGCCAAGGCGATTGCCGAACTCAAGAAGCTGATGGTCGAGCGCCGAGTCTAGTTGTCTGGACCCCGTCCTTCGACGAGGTCACGACAACCACCAAAGTCATTCCCGTGAAGACGGGAACCTAAGCACGCTGGCGGAATCTCCAAAGCGATCCGCATCCAGCAGGCCTGTTTCGATTTCCTGG
>JAHJQI010000270.1 GCA_018819265.1 Alphaproteobacteria bacterium | reverse complement strand
TGTAACCTCCCCAATACATTCTTTCCATATTTTTTTCACCCCATTAAGCTCTGCATAGCAGGACGCATAAGACTACTTGTAGCAGCCGTTGTACGCCCCTCATCCATAAGGAGGTATAGGTTTATTCCAAGCCCCCCAATTATTAGGGCTAATGCGAGTAGTTTCAACTGTTTCTTCTGCTCCTCAGTCATGTTTTCACCATCTTAAATGTTATGCTATAATTTATACCTCCATTTGCTGTTAAACTAAGAGACTGCATATCCCAACAACCATCTTTAGTACAAATAGTCTTTGTTATATATCCTGTCTTTGATACATTAACTGTATGCACACCTGGTTCGACAATAGGAAATGGTTTACAATAGCCATTTACATCAGTTGTATAAGGGTATTCCACTCCATCAATTACTATTCTAACACCTTCTAAAGCCATAGTGGATGCATCTACAAACTCTCCAGCATAGATAATCAATTGTGCTGGTTCTGTTTCAACATTCAAATATCGGTCTTTAGAATAACTATCCCAAAAAGTTTCGGAACTTGTTATATATCCAGGAGCAGATACAGTTATGGTTAATAAAGTTCCACAAGGAAGACCGCCGATTTCATAATACCCATCAGTACCTGTTATCATTGAATAACCATTTACACTAACAGTTGCTCCTGAAATCGGTGTCCCATATTCTTCTCCCAAAGAACCTGCTGACTTTATATATCCTTTAACCCAACATTTATATTCAATAATAGACTTCAACCAAACGGTCATTGAGGTTGTTGGTGGATATACTTCTGTTATAAAACAATCTCCTAAACCCACCATTACGTTTGTATAACCCGCTTTAGTAACACACAATTCAACTTTCCCATATTCTGCAGCCATACCACAATAACCATTTTCATCTGTTATACAAACAGGACTACCATTTACTGAAACACTTGCTCCTGATAACGATATGTTTCTATTTGCATCCATAACATGGAGTTTTAATGTTTTACAACTAGGGTCATACACTTCTCTGTATTCTACATTATATCCTGGAGGATATGAACACACTCTTGTTTCGGCTCGTAAATCAACACCAATACAAACATTAGGAATCCATTCAGTACATTCACATGGTAGCAGAGGGCAGTCATAGGTGATTTCAAGCCATGACAAACCATCACTGTTGCAAACACGCTTCTTTTTCACACTTCCATCAGGACAGTTCTCAAGGACTTCCTCCTCATTTGGAGTACAAACAAGCGCTTCTTCAGCTATCACTTCAGGTTCCGCATATACTTCTTCTTCTACCACTTTAGCTTTCTGGATAAACCAATACAATAATCCTAATCCTCCAATCGCCGCCAAGCCTAAAGCTACATTCTTTTGCCTAGGTGTTAATTCCATTATATCCTTTTCCTCCAATCCAGTCTATGCCCACAAACATCGCAGACTTTCTGGTTTTTCTCCAACTCGCTCTCACAGTAACCACACCTTATAAGACCATCCTCATATATTATAATATATGGTTCCTCAAAACAATGGTGGTTATTAAAAATAAGGGTTTCTAAATATGGTGTACTCATTTTTTCCCCCCTCACAAATTTGTCTATGTTCCTCCTTTCTTTTTCTTCAGTAATGATGGTATCACCTTTACTGCAACAATCACACCACCAATCACGGCAACACCAATGATGCCCCACATAATAAGGTTCTCATATCCTGTTTTCTCCCAATAAGGAGTGTACTCTTCACATTTCTTAGTTGTAGCATTCCAAAGGCTTCCCATAGGACAAATAGCTGCTTCCATAAAACCCTCAGGCAACGGCTCAGCAGACTTAATTGTTTCTACCTCAGTACCCATAACACTGATACCATAGTCCGAAATAGCATAACAAAGCTCTTCACCATTACCCCAAGTGTCACATGCTTTGTCATTTACACCATCACCATTAAGGTCATATTCCTCATGGCTGGTTCGTGTCTGACGCTGTGCAATCAGGTCAGCTTGAGCCTGAAGTGTTTTCTGACGCTCCTGCTCCGCTACTGCTATCTGTCCAGTTGCCCAAGCATTCATTATGTACACACTAGCCACAGCTGCTATACAAATTGCGGCTATAACAATTATTACAACGGCTATTAGAACTCCTCCACCTATTATACCTGTTGTTCCTGTTGAAGTAGGACGACCTATATCTATAGGTATATAGGTAATGTTTCTTCGCTCCTCATCAGACAAATACTGTATATCAACGGGTTGCCCAAGAATAATGGGTGTTCCAGTACTTGTACCAGTTCTGGTTCTTATTTTCTCACCAAATCTAAGATATTCACCTGGGTCTATTTTCTCACCAATTCTAAGATATTCACCTGGGTCTATATATTCACCAGGACCTTTATCAAGTCTTTTACCAACCAAAGCCATCATTTCCTCTTTAGAAACAAACACACCATTTTTGGTGATAATACCCGGACTACCAGCAACGGGCTGCACTATCACAGCATTACCTGTATCCTTAAATGATTGACTAGGTTGTGCATAGCTACCATATCGTCCCTCTGGCATCAAATCTGCCAATGTATTATCCTCAGACGTGAATCTGGGGATTTCCCCTAAATCCGTTTTGTAACTATATACATAGCTCATAATTTTTCATCCCTCCTTATAATATATTGTTGATATTGTTGGTGCATCCACCGCAATCCAACTCCCTCCTTTACTATCATAGATAATCATGCGTAATGTGTATTCACCCTCTGATAACCGTATACCTCCTATGGGTAATGGTCCAATAAAATCTGATGGGTAAAGCGTAATAGTGTTTTTGTTAATATACCCAGAACCTAAATTATCTGCTATACTCCCAATAACTATCCCCTCTTTTTCAAGATGGAGATAATAATAATTTACATTTTGAGAAATGCCAGTATAAGGATTGGTTTCTGTATTACGCACATAAGTCCATACTGGTATTGTTGTGCCCCATACTGTATCACCATTTATGGGT
>JAHJQI010000123.1 GCA_018819265.1 Alphaproteobacteria bacterium | reverse complement strand
GACGTTCCCGAGAGCCACCTGCGCATCGTCGGCCACCTCGGCCAGAGTCGTTTTCTCCACTCCCTGACGATGAAACAGGCGCGAGGCGGACTCGATTAACCTCTTTTTCTTGGGCGTCGTCTCGGCCATCGACCCGCGCGCAGTCTTGCGCATCTCTCATCCTTTACGTTGCCGCCAAAGGTCGCAAGCCCGGGAGCCGAACCACGCCAGTTGCCGGAAGCACTGTCTTTGTTTTTAAGTTAGTTAGATAACTTATACGGAGTCAAGCACCGATAACAGTCCGGGCGACTTCAATCGCAAGGGCGATGATCGCGCATAGATCGCGCCCAGCACTCCGATCAGGTCGCTTCCCGCCACAATGCGCTGGAATTCTGTTGCGGAACGACGGCGTCGCCCGGTCATGGCCAGACATCCGCGTCAAATTCTTTACCGGACGGTTCTCGATTGTGCGCAGAAGAGAGCACAACTCTTGCCGTGCCACGACCATCCTCATACTGATTCTTTCCGGTCGATCTCGGCCTCGTTGTCCCATGCACATCGGAACTGCCAAATGGATGCATTAGCCCTTCTCGATTATGCTGGAGTTTCGCTGTTTGCCGCAGCAGGCGCACTGTCGGCGTCGCGAAAACAGCTCGACGTCGTCGGCTTTGTGTTCCTCGCCACGGTGACCGGGATAGGCGGGGGAACCGTCCGTGATCTGATACTCGGTGTCCCCGTTTTCTGGGTGGAGGAGCATGCCTATATCGCGATCTGCGCGTTGACGGCGATTAGCACCTATTTCACGGCTCATTTGCTCGAGTCACGCTACCGGTGGCTTCTCTGGTTCGATGCCGTTGCCTTGGCTGCTTACGGAGTCTACGGGGCCTATAAGGGGTTGGAAGTAACCGGTTCCCCGATCGTGGCGGTCGTCATGGGTACATTGACCGGTACTCTCGGCGGCATCTTGCGCGATGTCTTGGCGAACGAGCCGTCCGTTCTGCTACGCAAAGAAATATATATTTCTGCGCCATTGGCCGGCGCCGCCGTGTTCATCCTCGCCGACATCGCAGATCTGCCGATGATGTTTTCTGCTGGCGCTGGTTTTCTCGTCGCTTTCGGAATTCGAAGTGGAGCCCTGATTTTCGGTTGGAGCATGCCCCAATATCAATCCCGACCAGGGCGGGACCCGAAAGGATGATCCGCGAACCCGTCACCGACCCTCTAAGGTCAGAGCAGACCGCTGGGTTGAGCTATACCCTTTTTTTAAAAGGGGTATAGCCATGACCGCTCGCATTTGCTATACCCCAATCTAGCAAAGGGGTATAGCTTATGAAAAAAGGCGACTACGGGCGCCTGCTGAGGAACAGGGGTGCGCATCAAATCCCGCTCGCGAGCCAGACAATGTTCGCGGAGCTTCTGCAGCGAGCGGGGGATGCCGAATTCGATGCAAACTTCGACGAGCGCGGTCGATTCTACCAGACGCGCAGCGGCGCCAAGGCATTCTGGTACTATCGACGACGCTTCTATGGAAAAGAACACAACCTGTACGTTGGACCGGTCGACGACAAGACGCTCAGTCAACGCATCGAGCGATTCCAGGATATCATCAAGCCAGACTTCCGCGAGCGTCGACAACTGGTGCGTCAACTCTTGACGTCGGGCTTACCCCGTCCCGACTTCACCTCGGCCGCTGTCATCGAGGCGCTCTGGAAGGCGGGGTTCTTCCGCCTCCGTGGGGTCCTAGTCGGCACTGTCGCCTTCCAGTGCTACGCGGGCATGCTTGGCGTTCGGCTGCCGAGCGCACAACTGCGCACAGAGGACGCCGATTTCGCCCTCGACTTTGCGATCGCCCACAAGGTTGGGGACACGATGCCAAGCATCCTCAATGTCCTCCACAGCGTCGACGAGAGTTTCAAGCCAGTGCCGCATCAAAGCGATCTTACACGGGTCAGCCGCTTCAAGTCCGGCAGCGGCTTCCTGGTCGAGTTCCTGACGAGCAACCGTGGCTCGGACGACTATCAGTCGCGGCCGGCGGACATGCCGGCATTGGGCGGAGCTTCGGCCCAGCCGCTCCGCCACCTTGATTTCCTAATCCGCGAGCCGGAGCGGTCCCTGCTACTCTACAAGGGTGGTATTCCAGTCACGGTGCCCGCGCCCGAACGCTATGCAGTGCACAAAGTGCTGCTTAGCTCCGAGCGTAAAGAGAACCCCGCCAAGGCGCGGAAAGATGTCCAACAGGCGGAGACGCTGATCATCGTACTCCGTAACGAGCGCCCCTACGAGATGGCCGAAGCCTGGTACGAGGCGTGGGAGCGCGGCCCACGTTGGCGAGAGAAAATGCACGCGGGGCTCCTGCGTCTGAGCGACGAAGCTCGCAAGGCGCTGCACGACGCTGCTGCACAAGCCAATTTCTACGACGAGATGGAAATCAAACCGGGGCAGATGGGGCTAGGAGAGGACTACTGATGCAACTGCCAGAGACGTGACGAGGGTAAATGCATGGAGTGCCGAGTTGGCTTTTCGAGCGTGTGTGCCAGGAGAAGTATCCGAGTCTGCGCCCTAACCGACCCAAGATCGGGCAGGGCCATCAGAAACGGTTCAATCACTGCCTGCATGTCCAGTGACGGCGCCAAGTCGTCGCGCAAAGCCCACCCTCTAACCCAACTCCGCCAGGACACACTTCAGCAACCCATAGTCGAAGCGGCCGTCGAGGGCGGCGTGGGCCGGGCCGAGCTTGCCGGATTCAAGGGT
>JAHJQI010000122.1 GCA_018819265.1 Alphaproteobacteria bacterium | reverse complement strand
GCACATCGCCAGCAATCTGATGCGGACCAAGGCCGACAAGCACTCGATGCGCGCCAAACGCCGCCTCGCAGCCTGGGACGACACCTATCTCGCAAGCCTCATCTCAGGGGTGGGATAGTCGTTCATGCGATTCCCCTGCGGCGGCTAGAGGTTCCGAGGGGTGAATTGCACACACCTGTCACATTGCCGTGCAGTGGGGCGAAAGTTTTGCCAGCGGGGCGGTGCAGATGTCAGGCTGTGCGTCCAGAGGATCTCGTCCGGCCTGCAACCCGGCCTGCAACCGGGAGTCTTGGGTTTGTGGCGTGCGTCCGGCGATTTCGTGAAGCTTGTTCATGCAGTCTTTGCAGTTTTCGTCCAGATTGGGCGTGCGCAACAGGATTGGCGGGTTTTTATCTGTCGCGATCGCAGGCAATCGCGGCTCATTCGACATGCAAGTCTATCCGGGCGGCTTTGGCGTTTGCTAAGGTGGAAGCCCTGAAGGGCTACAAATTCGCTACCCTCTGGCGGCTGAGGCCGGGGCATGTGCGAGGAGGTCCATCTTATGACGGTTCTGATCTATGTGCTGGTGCTGGTCGCATTGCTGGTGGCCTTGGCGATGAACAAAGCGCGGCTCGCGGTCTGGGCCGCGTCGCTCGGGGCTGCGGTGCTGTTCGGCCAAGTCGTGCTTGGAGGCGGACTATTGGCATCCGGTTTCCTCGGCCTACTGGCGTGGTTGCCGGCGATCGTGCTCGCGGTGCTGGCGGTGCCATCGGTGCGTCAGAAGATACTGATCGCGCCGGCGTTTTCGATGGTGCGCAAGATCCTGCCGCGCGTGTCGGATACCGAACAGCAGGCGCTGGAAGCCGGCACGGTGGGTTTTGATGCAGAGCTGTTTTCTGGCCAGCCCAACTGGAACAAGCTTCACGATCTGCCCGGCGTCGAACTGACGGCGGAGGAGAGAGCGTTTCTCGACGGGCCGACGGACGAACTCTGCCGTATGATCGACGACTGGCAGATCCGCTTCAACAACAGGGAAATTCCGCAAAAAATCTGGGACTTCGTGGCCAAGAACGGCTTTCTTGGCATGCTGATCTCCAAGCAGCACGGCGGGCTTGGCTTTTCAGCGCAGGCGCAATCGCTGATCCTCGGCAAGGTCGCCTCGCGTTCACCGGATGTTGCGACCATCGTCATGGTGCCGAATTCGCTCGGACCGGGCGAACTCATCGAGAAGTACGGCACCGACGAACAAAAGGAGCATTACCTGCCGCGGCTCGCAAAAGGCGAGGAGATCCCGTGCTTTTCGCTGACCGGGCCGACATCGGGATCGGATGCGGCGACGATGCGCGATATCGGCCGCGTCGAGAAGGCGCTGCACGATGGCCGGGAGACACTCGGCATCCGGCTCAACTGGGACAAGCGCTACATCACGCTCGGGCCGAAAGCGACGCTGGTCGGGCTCGCTTTCCGTCTGTTCGACCCGGAGGATCTGCTCGGCAAGGGCGAAGACGTCGGCATCACGGTGGCGCTGATTCCCGCCGGCCACCCGGGCGTCGAGATCGGGCGGCGGCATCTGCCGTCAGGTTCCGCTTTTCCAAACGGTCCCAACTGGGGCAAGGACGTCTTCATTCCGCTCGATTGGGTGATCGGGGGCGAAGAGCGCGTCGGCCAGGGCTGGCGCATGTTGATGGAATGCCTCTCGGCGGGCCGTGCGATTTCATTGCCGTCTTCGGCGACAGCAGGGGCAAAGGCGATGCTGCGGCATACCTCGGCCTACGCACGCATCCGCAAGCAGTTCGGCATACCGATTTCGCGCATGGACGGGATTGCGCAGCCGCTCGCCAGGCTTGCGGAAGCCGCCTACGTCAACGAAGCGGCGCGCGGCGTGACGGCGGCGATGGTGGCGGCGGGTGAAAAGCCATCCGTCATCTCGGCGCTGATGAAATACCAGACGACGGAGAAGATGCGCCAGGCCGTCAACGACGCCATGGACATCCACGGTGGTCGTGGGATTTGCGATGGGCCGGCGAATTATCTGCAGGCGGCCTACCAGATGGTGCCTGTCGGGATCACTGTCGAGGGGGCGAATATCCTGACGCGGACATTGATCACGTTCAGCCAGGGGGCGCTCAGGTCGCATCCCTATCTCTACCGGGAAGTGCAGGCTGCCCAGAACCCTGACAAGTCGGCCGGCCTCAAGGACTTCGAGGATGCCTTCATGGGGCACCTCACCTATACGGCATCGAACTTTGCCGGCGCGTTCTTCCACAACGTGACGTTCGGCAGCTTCGGCAGGGTGCCAGTCGATGCGGGGAAAAACGCGCGCTGGTACCGGCAGCTGTGGCGGCAGTCGCGCAACTTCGCGCTGGTGGCTGACATGGCGGTGGCGACGCTGGGCGGGGCCATGAAGACGCGCCAGATGCTGACCGGGCGCATGGCCGATGCGCTTTCGGAACTCTATCTGTTGTCCTGCGTTCTCAAGCGCTTCGAGGACGACGGCAAGCCGGAAGCCGACGCCAAGTTCGTCGAGTTGGCGGCGCGCAACGGCCTCTACCGGTTGCAGACGGCGCTTTCAGAGGCGATCGACAACTTCCCCAACCACGCCGCCCGGTTTGCACTCTCGTCGATCGTTTTTCCGTTCGGGCGGCCCTATCGGCCGGCCAACGACAACCTGACTCGCGCCGTGGCGATGGCCACGACTGAGCCGGGCGAGGTTCGCGACAGGCTGACACGGGACATCTTCATCTCGCAGGATGTCAACGATCCGACCGGACTGCTCGAAGTCACGTTGCAGAAGGTGATCGCATCGGAGGGCGCGGAGAAGAAACTCGACAAGGCGGTGCGTGCTGGAACGGTGCGGCGCTATCATGGGATCGACTGGTTTGCCGATGCCGTCAAGGCGGGCGTCCTCAGCGAAGCGGAAGCCGCGCTGCTGAGGGAGGTCGAGGGCCTCGTTCAGCGCGTCATCGCCGTCGATCACTTCGACCCTGCCGAAGTGCGACCCAACTACATGATGCCTGGCGATAACGTTCGCAAAGCCAATGCGGCAGAAGCCGCCGAATGACACGACGCCGGTAGAAGACAAGCCAACACCCCGCTAACGGAAGCCGGGATGGGAGACGCAACGATATGCACAACGATAACGCGGCAGGTGCCGATCACGCCGGCGAATTCCACGACTGGCACTTCAGCATCGACCTCGAGCGGATCGCCTGGGCGATCTTCGACAGGCAAGGCGAGAGTGCCAATTCGCTGGGCCGGCGTCCGCTGGAAGAGTTGGGAAGGATCGTCGACACGGTCGAAGCCGGCGCCAGGAACGGTTCGATCCGCGGCCTCGTCATCATGTCGGGCAAGGAGAAGGGTTTCATCGTCGGCGCGGACATCCGCGAGTTCGGCGACTTCAAGAGCGAAGAACAGGTGATTGCCGGTCTGAAGCCGGTCAACGAGATGCTTGAGCGGATCGAACAGATGAGCGTGCCGGTCGTCGCCGCGATTCACGGTGTGTGCGTCGGCGGCGGGCTGGAACTGGTGCTGGCCTGCCATTACCGCATCGCCACGCGGGACGATGCAACGCGCATCGGTTTTCCGGAAGTCAAGCTCGGGATCTTCCCCGGCTTCAACGGAACGGCGCGCTCGATCCGTCAGGCGGGGCCCGTCGCTGCGATGGGCGCGATGCTGAAGGGCTCGATGATCCGCGCCAGCGTCGCCAAGGCGCAGGGCTTCATCGACCAGCTCGTCGACAGCAAGGGCGCATTGCGCTGGGCGGCGCGCAAGGCGGTGCAGCAGAAGCGCAAGTCGAAGCCGATGGGCGGTTTCTCAGGCCTGCTCGCGAAGTGGCCGGCGCGCGGATTTCTTGCAGGCAAAATGCGCGACGAAACAAAGAAGAAAGTACGCGAAGACCATTATCCCGCACCGTTCCGGCTCATCGATCTCTTCGAGAAATACGGCGGCTCGTACGCCGACATGAAGACGCATGAGACCGCCGCGTTCGCTCCGCTGATGGTTTCGGAAACGTCACGCAACCTGCGCCGCGTGTTCTTCCTGTCGGAGGCGCTGAAGGCGCAGGCGCCAAAAGGAATGGGCTGGAAGCCGCTGCGCGTTCACGTTATCGGCGCGGGCACCATGGGTGCGGACATCGCCGGGTGGTGCGTGGCCAGTGGCATGGAAGTGACGCTGCAGGATCTTTCGGCCGAGCAGATCGCCAAGGGCATCAAGGCACAGGGGCGGCTCTTCAAGAAGAAGTTCCGGACTCCCGCACTCAACGGTGCGGCCGAAGCCCGTCTCATTGCCGACCCTCAAGGACGCGGTATCTCCCGCGCGGATGTCGTGATCGAGGCCATCGTCGAGAAGCTCGAAGTCAAGCAGGCGCTGTTCAAGAACCTGGAGACGCGGATGAAGGCAGGGGCGCTGATGGCGACGAATACGTCATCGCTGAAGATCGAAGACATCGCCGCGCCGCTTGCCGATCCGGGCCGTCTCATCGGCATCCACTTCTTCAATCCGGTGGCGCAGATGCCGCTCGTCGAAGTCGTGCGCGGCGAGCAAAGCCGCCAGGAGGAAGTCGACAAGGGAGCCGTATTCGTAACCGCGATCGACAAGTTTCCGCTGGTCGTGAAGTCGGTGCCGGGCTTCCTCGTCAACCGCGTTCTGGCGCCCTACATGATGGGGGCGATGGCGCGCGTCGATCAGGGCGAAGCGAAAGAGAAGATCGATGAGGCCGCGCGCATGTTCGGTATGCCGATGGGGCCGATCGAACTCGCCGATACGGTCGGACTCGATGTTTGCGCGCACGTGGGCCAGATCCTCGGGCTCGGCAACGAAGTCGCCGGCGCGCGGAAGCTCGTCGAGAGCGGCAAGCTCGGAAAGAAAACCGGCGAAGGCTATTACGTCTGGAAGGACGGCAAGCCGGTCAAGCCGGACGATACCCGTTTCGGCAATGGCGATCTGGAAAAGTTGGGCCGGGAACTTGTCGAGCCGCTGATCCAGGAAGCGCAGCGCGCGGTCGATGACGGCGTCGTCGAGAGTTCCGATCTGGCCGACGCCGGCGTCATCTTCGGGACCGGCTTTGCGCCGTTCCGCGGCGGATCGCTGCACTACAGGGACACGCTCGGATCGGCCGAGAAGCGCGAGCCGGCGAACGCAGCGGCAGCCGAATAGTCTGGTGGGCAAGTGGCGATGACGGCAGTGGACATTCAATCCGCGCCCCAATCTTTGCGGGCGAAATCTGGGAGCAGGACATGACGAAATCCCTTCGCCGCGTGGCCGTGATCGGCGGTGTGCGCACGCCGTTCTGCCGGTCGGGCACGCTTTATGCCGATCTCTCCAATCTCGACATGATGTCGGCGGCGCTCAACGGTCTCGTCGACAAGTACAACCTCGCGGGCGAGCACATCGACGAGGTCGTCGGCGGCGCGGTCGTAACCCATTCGAAGGACTGGAACCTGGCGCGTGAAGCCGTCCTCAACACCAAGCTCGCCACCTCCACGCCCGGCATCACGATGATGCAGGCGTGCGGAACCTCGCTGCAGGCGGCGATGGGGATCGCTGCGAAAATCGCGGCCGGGCAGATCGAAAGCGGCATCGCGGTCGGGTCGGATACGACGTCGGATGCGCCGATCGTCTTTACGAAGAAATTCGCGCAGCGGCTGATGGAAACCAACAAGAAGAAGACCACGCTCGACAAGGTCAAGGTGCTGGCGGGGACGAAGCCCGGCGAGCTGGCGCCGCAGCCTCCGGCGACCAACGAGCCGCGCACGGGACTGTCGATGGGGCAGCATTGCGAGCTGATGGCGAAGGAATGGCAGGTGCCGCGGGTCGAGCAGGACCAACTCGCCTACGAGAGCCACAAGAAGGCAACAGAGGCCTATGCGTCGGGCTACATGGACGATCTCATCGTGCCGTGCGCGGGCGTGTTTCGCGACAACAACCTGCGTGAGGACGTGGATACCGGAAAGCTCGCAACGCTCAATCCCGCGTTCGACAAATCCGGCGACGGCACGCTGACGGCGGCGAACTCGACATCGCTGACCGATGGCGCGGCGGCCGTCCTGCTTGCGTCCGAGGACTGGGCGAAAGAACATGGTCTTCCGGTCCAGGCCTATCTTGTCGATGCGGTGCATGTGGCAAACGATTTCGTCGGCGGCGACGGTCTTCTCATGGCGCCGACGTTGGCGGTCGCGAAGCTTCTGAAACGCAACGGGCTGAGCCTGCAGGACTTCGATTTCTACGAGATCCACGAAGCCTTCGCGGCACAGGTACTGGCGACGCTGAAAGCCTGGGAAGATCCGGACTATTGCAAGCGTGCGCTCGGTGCCGACGGCGCGCTGGGCTCGATCGACCGCGCCAAGCTCAACATCAAAGGATCGTCGCTGGCCGTCGGGCATCCGTTCGCGGCAACGGGCGCTAGGATCGTCGCCAATCTTGCCAAGCTGATTGACGAGAAAGGCAGCGGGCGCGGGCTGATTTCGATTTGCACCGCCGGCGGGATGGGAGTCGCTGCGATACTGGAATCGGCCAAGGCGGGCGCGCAGCAGATGGCGGCTTGATCAATGCGATGTCATTTTGAAGAATGACGTAAAATCTGACCATTGCTCGATTCTGAATGCTCTGATGTCTCGCACGGAGCCGGAGAACCATTGCAGCGTCTGAAGCGCTTGCATGGCGGCAAACAGGTTTGCAAGATCTTCACTTTCGCAAACGTAGACGCTGCCTTGTATTCTGCGGAAGCCGTATCGTTGGAGTGCTGCACCAACGTCGGTATAGGCTTGGGAAACACCTCTTGGGTGCAGTCGTTGCGTCTCTTGAACAACCAGGTCAAAAGCGATTGCGAACATCAGGGCGCAATAGGATCGTCGAGGATTGCCGCAATCGGATACTCAAGTTCTTCGCCAGTCTCGATGACCCGGATTGCAAAGCGAATATCACTTGCCGCCGAGTTGGCCAGGCCAAGAACTTCGTATGCCGGGCCCATCGGTCCGAAGGTGCGATACGAGCCTATCAACTCCTCCAGAGGAATTGCAATCTTGCGATCTGCCGTCAATTCGGCGGTCATGGCGCTCCAGGCCTTTGTCTATGAGCCATATCGGAAATGGTGACACAACCCTGCAATGATGACCAGACCTGATCAGCGCGGCAGGACGGTCGTGCCCATCAGGTGCTTGTCGATGGCGCGGGCCGCCTGACGGCCCTCGCGGATGGCCCAGACGACGAGCGACTGGCCGCGACGGACGTCGCCGGCAGCGAACAGGTTGTTGTCGCCCGGCAGCTTGTAGTCGTCCTCGTTCGAATCAACGCCCATGAAGCGTCCGCGCGGAACCGTCTTGAGACCGAGCTGTTGCAAGACGCCTTCCTCGATCGGGCCTGAAAAGCCCATGGCGAGAAGCACGAGGTCGGCATCGAGGGACGCGTCGCTGCCATCGATCGGTTGCAGCTTGTGGTCGACGTGCACGTAATTGAGCTTCTTGACCTTGCCGTCTTCACCTGAAAACCCAGTCGTCGAGACGGAAAAGAGCGTTTCGGCGCCCTCGGCCTGGCTTGTCGAAATGCGCAGCTTCATCGGCCAATGCGGCCAGGACATCGCCTTGTTTTCCTTGATAGGCGGGCGCGGCATGATTTCGAGCTGCGTCACCGACTTGGCGCCCTGGCGGAAGGACGTGCCGATGCAGTCGGAGCCGGTGTCGCCGCCGCCGATGACGATGACGTGCTTGTCGGCAGCGGAAATCTGTTGCACCGAATTGGGGATCGGCTCGCCGGCAACGCGGCGGTTCTGCTGGGGCAGGAAATCCATGGCGAAGTGGATGCCGTCAAGATCGCGGCCGGGTGCACCGGCGAAGAAGTCGAAGGGCTTTTCCGAACCCATCGCGAGGAGGACGGCGTCGTAATCCTTCTCAATTTCGCTCGCTTCGATATCGACGCCGACATCGACGTTGCAATGAAATGTGACGCCTTCGGCCTCCATCTGCCTGACGCGGCGGGCGATGATCGTCTTTTCCATCTTGAAGTCAGGGATGCCGTAGACCATCAGGCCGCCGGGTCGGGCACTGCGCTCGTAGACGTGGACGTCGTGGCCGGCGCGGGCGAGCTGCTGGGCGGCGGCCATGCCGGCGGGGCCGGAACCGACGATCGCGACCCTGCCGCCGGTCTTCTTTTCGGGAGGCTGCGGCTTGATCCAGCCTTCGGCGAAGGCGCGGTCGGCGATGGCGCACTCGATCGACTTTATGGTGACGGGATTGTCGTCGATGTTGAGCGTGCAGGCGGCCTCGCAGGGCGCCGGGCAGACGCGGCCGGTCACCTCGGGAAAGTTGTTGGTCGAGTGCAGGTCGATGGAGGCTTCCTGCCAGTCGTCGTGGTAGACGAGGTCGTTCCAGTCGGGGATCTGGTTGTTGACCGGGCAGCCGGTATGGCAGAACGGGATTCCGCAATCCATGCAGCGCGCGGCCTGGACTTTGGTTTCCTGCGGAGTTGGCGGAACGACGAATTCCTTATAGTTCTGCGTGCGTTCTTCGACCGGCGCATACTTGCGCTCGGCGCGTTCGAATTCCAGAAATCCGGTTGGCTTGCCCATACTGTCCGTTCTTTCGTGTTTCAATCAGTCCAGCTTGCGTTGGCGCACCCGTGAAGGCGAAATTACCGTAAGAGCGCCAATGAGACTTTCATCCAGTGCGTCGATTCTATCGCAGAGTTCGTTCATTGCGCGATCGATCCCTGCGGGCTGGAAGTACGAATCCACGATAACGATCCCGAATGCTGCCATTCCATCCCTTATCGTCAAGTCCCCGTAGTCCCTGTCTTCAGTTATGACGATGCGCTTCTCGCTCGTCGTTCTGGCGAGAACTGCCGTATCGCTATTTGCCCGGCAGACTTCGCTCACCCACTCGACATCGTGTCCGTTATTCCGGAGTGCGATCACGAGCCGTTTGGGGAAACATTCATCGACGAGGAACCGCATTCCTTTATTCAGCCGCTGTTACGATGCGTTCGTTGGCCACGATATCAGCGGCAAATGTTTGCGCGGCGCAGATATCCCCTCGAGTAAGGCTCGGATATTCCTCAAGGAGTTTTTCGACCGTGGTTCCTGCGCCGAGCCATCTCAAGATTGACTCGACCGGTATCCTGGTACCTTTGATCACCGGCTTTCCGGACATGATTTCCGGTGTCCAGACGATGCGTTCATGGGTCATGGTCGACTCCGGTTTTCCATTTCGCATGCTGTTCTGCCATGTTTTTGCAGCGATTTCACAATTAGGTACCATTTCATCGTTTTGCAGCTAAACCCGTGAAAGAACTCTCGGGTTGGCGTCATAGCCGGCAAATGCCAATTCAATTACGTCCGCACGGCGGTATCAGTGGCCTCGGAAACCTGCGCCTTCGCGAGTTCCGTCAAGGCGCGGCGGTACTCGGTCGGCATGACCTTCTTGAATTTCGGCAGGTAGGTATCCCAATCGGCCAGAATCGCCTGCGCCTTCTTCGAGTTGGTGTAGTGGGCGTGGCGAACGATGAGGGCGTGCAGGCGTTCGGCGTCCTGGCCGAGCATGTCGCGCATCGTGTCGGACAGGATCGAGCTTTCCATGCCGCCGTTGGCTTTCAGTTTTTCGGCGATGCCGGGATCCGCGTCGATCGGCTCGAATTGAACCATCGCCATGTTGCACTTCGATTCGAAGTCGCCCTTCTCATCGAGGACGTAGGCAACGCCACCCGACATGCCGGCGGCGAAGTTGCGGCCGGTCTCGCCGAGCACGACGACGACGCCGCCGGTCATGTATTCGCAGCAATGATCGCCGGTGCCCTCGATGACCGCATAGGCGCCTGAGTTTCTTACCGCGAAGCGCTCACCGGCAATGCCGCGGAAATAGCACTCGCCTGCAATCGCACCGTAGAGCAGCGTGTTGCCGACGATGATGCTTTCTTCCGGCACGATGCCGGATTTCGGGTCGGGGCGTACGATGAGCTTGCCGCCCGAGAGGCCCTTGCCGACGTAATCGTTGCCTTCGCCGATGAGATCCAAGGTGACGCCGTGCGTGACCCATGCGCCGAAGCTTTGGCCTGCGGTGCCCTTGAAGGTGAACCAGATGGTGTCTTCGGGCAGGCCGGCGTGGCCGTACTTCTTGGCTATCATTCCCGACAACATGGTACCGGCGGTGCGGTCGGTGTTCTTGATCGCCAATTCATGGCGGACCGGCGTCTTGTTCTCGATTGCTGGAGCGGCAAGCTCGATCAGCTTGTTATCGAGCACTTTTTCGAGGCCGTGATCCTGTCGCTCGCAATGGTAGACGGCGACGTCGTCGGGGACGTCGGGCTTGTGGAACAGCTTTGTGAAGTCGAGGCCCTTCGCCTTCCAGTGGCGGATGGCATGCGACCTATCGAGCATGCCCGTCTGGCCGATCATCTCGTCGAAGGTGCGGAAGCCCATCACCGCCATCAGCTCGCGGACCTCCTCGGCGACGAAGAAGAAGTAGTTGATAACGTGCTCGGGCTGGCCGGTGAACTTGGCGCGCAGGCGCGGGTCCTGGGTGGCGACGCCGACCG
The DNA here is from genome assembly GCA_018819265.1 of Alphaproteobacteria bacterium. Lineage (GTDB taxonomy): Bacteria > Pseudomonadota > Alphaproteobacteria > Rhizobiales > Hyphomicrobiaceae > Filomicrobium. The sequence goes on along the minus strand of JAHJQI010000122.1, from coordinate 7,563 downwards.
GGCAGGTGTTGAGGTGGCACTTGCGCATCATGATGCAGCCCGCCGCGATCAAGGGAGCGGTCGAGAAGCCAAACTGATCGGCGCCGAGAAGCGCGCCGACGACGACGTCGCGGCCGGTGCGAAGGCCGCCGTCGACCTGCACCGCGATGCGCCCGCGCAGGCGGTTGCCGACCAGCGTCTGGTGGGTTTCGGCGAGGCCGATCTCCCACGGACTGCCGGCGTGCTTGATGGAGGTGAGCGGGGAGGCGCCCGTGCCGCCTTCGAAGCCGGAGATGGTGACGTGGTCGGCGCGGGCCTTGGCAACACCGGCGGCAACAGTGCCGACGCCGACTTCGGAAACGAGCTTCACGGAGATGTCAGCGGCCGGATTGGTGTTTTTCAGGTCGAAGATCAACTGGGCAAGATCCTCGATCGAATAGATGTCGTGATGGGGCGGTGGCGAGATGAGGCCGACGCCGGGTGTCGAGTGGCGTACCTTGGCGATGACGGCATCGACCTTGTGGCCGGGCAACTGTCCGCCTTCGCCGGGTTTCGCGCCCTGCGCCATCTTGATCTGGATCATGTCCGAGTTGACGAGGTACTCGGTCGTCACGCCGAAGCGGCCGGATGCGACCTGCTTGATTGCGGATCGCATTGAAGAGCCGTCGGGCAGCGGCACGAAGCGGTCGGCTTCTTCGCCGCCCTCGCCGGTGTTCGACTTGCCGCCGATTCTGTTCATGGCGATTGCCAGCGTGGTGTGCGCCTCGCGGCTGATGGAACCGAAGCTCATGGCGCCGGTTGCAAAGCGCCTGACGATCGCGGTTGCGGGCTCGACCTCGCCGAGAGGTACCGGCGCGCGGCCCATCTCTTCGGCCGGCTTCAGGCGAAACAGGCCGCGCATGGTCATCAACTGCTCGGACTGGTCGTTGATCGCCTTGGCGAACTCGCGATACTTCTCGGGCAGGTTGCCGCGCACCGCATGCTGCAGGTCGGCGACCGTCTGCGGGCGCCAGGTGTGGGCTTCGCCGCGCAGGCGGAAGGCGTACTCGCCGCCGACGTCGAGCATCTTTTTCAGAACCGGAGAATCGCCGAAAGCCGCCAAATGCCGCTCCACGGTTTCGCGGGCGATCTCGGGAAGGGCGATGCCTTCGATCTGGGTGTGGGTGCCGGTGAAATACTTCTCGACGAACGACGTCTTGAGCCCGACGGCATCGAAGATCTGCGCGCCACAGTAGGACTGGTAGGTCGAGATTCCCATCTTGGCCATGACCTTGAGTATGGCCTTGCCAAGTGCCTTGACGAAGCTCGCCTTGACCTTGTCGGCAGTCAGGCCTTCCGACAGATCCGGTAGCATGGCTTCGAGCGTCTCGAAGGCGAGGTAAGGGTTGATCGCCTCGGCGCCATAGCCTGCGAGCGTGCAGAACTGGTTGACCTCGTGGGCTTCGCCGGTCTCGACGACGAGGCCGACGCGGGTGCGCAGGCCCTGACGGATCAAGTGGTGGTGGACAGCCGAAGTCGCCAGCAGGGAAGGCACGGGGATCCGATCCGGGCCGGTGGCGCGGTCGGACAGGATGATGATGTTGTATTCACCGGAGCGGACAGCCTCCTCGGCTTCGGCGCAGGCGCTGTCGAGGGCGTCTTCCATGCCGGCGGCGCCGGCTTCGACGGGATAGGTGATGTCAATGGTGATCGAGGAGAACGAGTTGTCCTTCACTTCGCCGATCGAGCGGATGCGCTCCAGATCCTCGTTCGTCAGAATGGGCTGGTCGACTTCGAGGCGCTTTTGCTTCGAGGTGCCTTCGAGGTCGAGGATGTTGGGCCGCGGCCCGATGAAGGAAACGAGGCTCATGACGAGTTCCTCGCGGATCGAGTCGATCGGCGGGTTCGTCACCTGTGCGAAATTCTGCTTGAAGTAGGTGTGCAGGAGCTTGGAGCGCGACGACAGCGCCGAGATCGGCGTATCGGTGCCCATCGAGCCGACGGCTTCCTGCCCGGTTTCGGCCATCGGGGTCATCAGGAACTTCAAGCTTTCCTGGGTGTATCCGAACGCCTGCTGGAGATCGAGCAGGGCGACGCGGGCACGCGACGTCTCCACGGGCCTCGCCGGTAGCGGCAGGTCGGCAACGTGGATCTGAGAACTCTGCAGCCAGCGCTCGTAGGGGTGGCTCGCGGCGATCTCGGCCTTCAGTTCCTCATCGGAAACGATGCAGCCCTTCTCGAGATCGATGAGCAGCATCTTGCCGGGCTGCAGGCGCCACTTGCGGACGATGTCCTCTTCCCTGACCGGAAGGACGCCCGCCTCGGAGGACATGATGACCGTATCGTCCTTGGTGACGAGATAGCGGGCAGGACGCAGGCCGTTGCGGTCGAGGGTCACGCCGATCTGGCGGCCGTCCGTGAAGGCGACGGCGGCGGGGCCGTCCCACGGCTCCATCAGGGCGGCGTGATACTCGTAGAAGGCGCGGCGCTCGCTATCCATCAGTGGATTGCCGGCCCAGGCTTCCGGGACAAGCATCATGGCTGCGTGCGACAGCGGGTAGCCGCCCATGGTGAGGAATTCGAGCGCGTTGTCGAAGCAGGTGGTGTCGGACTGGCCTTCATAGGAAATCGGCCAGAGCTTGGAGATGTCGTCGCCGAAGAGCGGCGAAGAGACGGACGCCTGGCGGGCCGCCATCCAGTTGACGTTGCCGCGCAGCGTATTGATCTCGCCGTTGTGGGCGACCATCCGGTAGGGGTGGGCGAGCGGCCACGAGGGGAAGGTGTTGGTGGAAAAACGCTGGTGGACGAGGGCCAGCGCGGAGCTGAAGCGCGGGTCGGTGAGGTCCTTGTAGTAGGCCTTGACCTGGAACGACAGGAACATGCCCTTGTAGACGATCGTGCGGGTCGAAAGCGAGACCGTGTAGTGGCCGACATTGCGGCCCTTGTATTCGCTCAGCACGGCGTTGGAGACGCGCTTGCGCACGAGGTACAGCTTGCGCTCGAGGGCGTCCTGGTCGCCATCGAAATCGCCGCGGCCGATGAACACCTGGCGGTGGCACGGCTCGGTTTCGATGACCAGCTTCGAGAGCGACGAGTTGTCGACGGGAACCGTGCGCCAGCCGATCAGGCGAAGGCCTTCTTCGGCGATGATGCGGCTCCAGATCTTTTCGCAGTTGTCGCGGACGCGGGCTTCGCGCGGCATGAAGACAAAGCCGACGGCGTAGTTGCCAGGCTGCGGCAGCGAGAAGCCTGCCACCTGGCATTCCTGCGCCAGGAAGGCATGCGGGACCTGCACGAGCATGCCGGCGCCGTCGCCGGTCAGCGGGTCAGCGCCGACGGCGCCGCGGTGTTCGAGGTTTTCGAGTATATGGAGCGCGCTCTGCACGATTTTGTGGGACTTGCGGCCTTTCATATCGGCAATGAAGCCGACGCCGCAGGCATCGAATTCCCGATCGGGCTCGAACAGACCCTCAGCACGCGGGCGCTTGATGCAGCTCTCTACGATGCTGGAACCGTTCGACTTGGCGTTCCTCGTCATATGCAGACCTTAAGGTTTTTCGATTTCAGTTGCGTCACGGCTTGCCGGTCCGATGCTTTCGATCAGCCCGCGTGCCAAATCACCGGATGCGGCGCCTGGCCGACGGGTTCTGTCCGTCAGTCTGGCCCGCGCATACGGGAAGGCCGCTGCGCCCGGTCGTCAAGCGTAACGGCGTGGGTGAACGAAAGAAAGGACAGAGTTGCTGACCTTTCTGCCGAATGTTGCAGATTTCGCGGTTTTCTACAAGGGGGGCGCGAATTCAATCGGCGTCCGACGCTGCTGCGGGCAAGACCGCAGGCGGGCCGCAGTTGCTGGCACTAGCTCAATGATGAGGGCATGAAAAAAGCAGCCGCCGCGGGGGGGGGGGCGGCGACTGCTCGGCATCGATCAACGCGAACCCAGGATCAGCCCAGGTTCGTCGTTGCCTCGATCTGCCTCGGAGAGCTCTTCGAACCACCGATTTCAATCGAGCGCGGTTTCATCCGCTCTGGCACGTTGCGCACGAGGCCGATATTGAGAAGGCCATCGGTGAGGTCAGCGTCCGTTACCTCGACGTGGTCGGCGAGCTGGAAGCGGCGCTCGAACGAACGGGTGGCGATGCCGCGGTGGAGGTAGGCGCGGTCCTTGTCGTCAGGCGACTTCTGGCCCTTGACGGCGAGGGTCTGCTCCTTGACCTCGACGTTGAGTTCGTCCTGCGAGAAGCCGGCGACCGCCATCGAAATGCGGTACTCGTTGTCGCTGACCCGTTCGATGTTGTAGGGGGGAAAGCCGTTCTCGTCGCCGGCGATGTGGTCGAGCATGTTAACCAGGCGGTCGAAGCCGACGGTCGAGCGGTAAAGCGGTGCAAAGTCCATGTGGCGCATGACACTATCCTTCTGTTGAAGCGATCTTGCCTGGCTTTCTGTTTGTGCCTCCGGATGCCCACTGCGCATCCGGCACCGTACAATCCTCCGTTTGGGAGGAGACTGCGGAACAGGATACGGCCGTGTTCGGCTTCGATGTTGCCGAACGACCTGGAGTGCCATCTGCTCAAAAAGCCAGACGCTGGTTTTGCGTCCCCGATTGAGTGGCGAACGCATGATTGATTTAGGAGCCGGCGGGGGGAGTTCAAGGGGTGTGCGGGGGCTTTGACCGTTAGCTGAATCAGCGCGGTCCCCGGGCGGGGTAGGTGAGAAGAGTGACTGCCGCGCGCGCTGTCGTTGAGGTGCGTCGAGCGGAAGCGTTGGCCGTAGCACACCGACGACTGGCAGGCATGGCTCCTCGCGACGAAGGCTGCAGAACTCCGGTGTTGCCGGGGAAGTGACTGGGGAGTAGGGAGAAGTGCGCAGCGGTGCCGGCACCCGACCAATGTCATCCCGTGGCTTTATGCCCGGGACCCATCTCTCAACGGGAGTGGCGGTATCAGTGTGAACGGGTGCGGGCTATGTAAGCCCGATCGACTTTGCTCCTGCCGCACTGTGGGTCCCGGGGGACAAGCCCCGGGATGACAGTAGGTGTGTGGCTTGAACGGGGCTAAGCCGCAAGTTTCCTCACACCCAGATAGGCGTCGAAGGCGGCCCAGAAGCGTTGGCGGAAGACGTCGCGTTCCTGCAGGATCTCGTGCTTGCAGCCGGTGATGAGGACGAAGTTTCCGACCTTCAGGCGGACGCCGAATTCCTCGACGGCCCTGGTCGAGACGATCTCGTCCTTGCCGGCGGCAAACAGCATCACCGGCACCTTCACGTCCTTGGCGAATTCGGGATGGGTGATGATGGCGTTCGACTTGTAGGCGGCGCGCAGCCAGCCGACGGTGGGTGCGCCGAGCCCCAGTTCGGGTGCGACTTCGAGCACGGCGCGATTGCGCGACCAGCGTTCGCGGTCGGTGGTGAGCGTGTTGGTTTCGAATTTTTCGCCGCCTTCGGGACGGTCGTTGCCGCCATAGACGTAGGATTTGGACATGCCGGTGTAGGTTCCAGCGACCGCATAAAGCCGCGCCAAGCTTTGCGGCATGCCGACCCGTTCGTCGGCGAAGGCGAGCATGGGGGCTGTGAGAATGATGCGGTCGAACCACGAGCCTTGCTTGACGGCATGGCGCAGCAGGATGTTGCCGCCCATGGAATGGGCGAGCGCGTAGTAGGGCGGCGGGCAATCGGGAAGGACGATGTCCTTCATGAAGCGGAAGATGTCCTTTTCGTACTCGGCGAAATCGCGGATGTGGCCTTTGCGGGTATTGGGGAGTTCACGAAACGAGCCGCCTTGCCCGCGCCAGTCGAATGTCGCCACCGCAAAGCCGCGTCCGCGCAGGTCGGCAATGGTCTCGAAATACTTCTCGATGAATTCGGCGCGCCCATGGAACAGGCAGATCGTGCCGCGGCGCGGACCGCGCGTCGCCGGCCATTGGGCAAAGCGCAGGGGCTTGCCATCGTAGCCCTTGAAGGCGCCGACGACGGGACCGCTGGGAACCGGGTTCTTGGCAAGCGATATCAGTTCCATGGACGTTCCGCTCGGGGGCTGATCGGCGGTCCATTGGCGGACCGTTCGGGGTAGCCGGATCAGCTTATCACGACTGCCGGGTTAGGCGACCCGTCAACGGACGAGAAGTGCAAGGGCTGCTGCATGCGCGCGCGGGTCGCCGGCGGCGATGATGTTGCCGCCTTCGAGGGCCGGCTCGCCGCGCCAGGTTGTCATGACGCCGCCGGCCCTTTCCACGATCGGGATGAGGGCTGCGACGTCGTAGGACTTGAGGCCGGTCTCGATGACGAGATCGCTGAAACCGGCGGCGAGCATCGCATAGGCGTAGCAGTCGCCGCCGTAGCGGGTGTTGCGGGCGGCAGCCTTGACCCTCTGAAAGCCCTCCAAGTCGCCTGCATCGCGAAAGAAGTCGGGGTGGGTGGTGGAGAGCACCGCGTCTTCCAGCCTGGCGCAGGGGCGGGTCATGAGCCGATGCTCGGTGCCGTCGGGGCCGCGGGCCACGGCCGCAGCCTCATCCGACCAGAAGCGCTCGCGGGTGAAGGGCTGATCCAACAGGCCGAGAATGGGCGTGTCGCCATCGGCCAGCGCAATCAGGGTGCCCCACATCGGCCAACCCATGAGAAATGCTGCGGTGCCGTCGATCGGATCGACAATCCAACGGTACCGCGATTGCAGGTTATGGAGCCCGAATTCCTCGCCATGAATGCCGTGCTCGGGAAAACGGCTGGCCAGTTCGCGGCGGATGGCCTGCTCGGCGCCCCGGTCTGCGGCTGTCACCGGGTCGAAACCGTCCTGGTTTCCGGTGTAGTCATGGGCGGCGGATTTGTCCTCGATGGCCGTCGATGAGCGGAAATGGCGAATCGTTTCGAGGGCGGCAACGTCCGCCAGAGCGTGCGCGCAGGTGAGAAACTGGCTGTAGCTGTGGAAATCTGAGGGTCTGATCTGTGACATATTTACCCAGTTGATCACTTTTTGCAGGTGAAAATCTTGCTCATCGCAGGCGTCAGCTGAGATCGGCGGCTGGCTGAAGCCTGTGTCAAATCCAGGCCAGAGGCCGAAACACCGACAAAAGTAGGCTCGCTCGTGCAGTTGTTTCTGATGATTTCCGACGTCGTACAGTACATTTCTGCAATTGCAGAATTCCGCGAATAGCACCACCTTCAGTGTCGTGGCGGGCGAGAACGCTCTCGACCGTCATGGCCTGATAGATCGGGCGTTTCCTCCCTGGACTTGGGCTGTTCTTCGTGAACGGCCCTTTTTTTGTGCCGTTTTGCGACACCACGGGCCCCTGGGTCAAACTGTCTATGCCCGGGCGGTAAGTGTGGACGCCCGGTGATGCGTAGAGAGGCTTACTGCTTGCCTCAACCTGCTGATTTTGCTGCAGCTCCCGTCGAAATCTGCAGCCTCGTGAACGCCGGCGCAAAGGCAAGTATAACGCCAAACTCCGTCAGCTTCCCGCTCATTGCAGACCAGCTCTGCAAAAAATGCAGTTGCAATTTGTGCGCTGCAACGTCAATTTTGCATTGCGGCATCAACGAGCCCTGCTCGTCCGCCGCAGCCCTCCTTGGGCGTTTCCTCCCTAGACTTGGGCCGTTCGTACCCCGAACGGCCTTTTT
>JAHJQI010000121.1 GCA_018819265.1 Alphaproteobacteria bacterium | reverse complement strand
GCCCGCCAACTTCGCAACCGTCAAGCACATCGCCAGCAATCTGATGCGGACCAAGGCCGACAAGCACTCGATGCGCGCCAAACGCCGCCTCGCAGCCTGGGACGACACCTATCTCGCAACCCTCATCTCAGGGATGGGATAGTCGTTCATGCGATTCCCCTGACGCCGCATTCGGGGCATCTGCAGCCGAATTCGCGCAATCGCACTTCACCGCGACTTGCGCTCCGGCAACGGCGGAACACCCTCGCCTGGCACCGGTCCAGCCTTCGCCACCTTCGTTTCCGGCTTGCGCTCTGGCGGCGTGATCTTCGCGAGGCGCTCGAGCCACAATCGTTCCCGCTCCAACGCGGTAATCGCCTTCAGCCGGGCCTGCTCCTCCATTTGCCGCACCGCGGCCGCCGCTAGCACGTTGGGGCAACGGAACGTCAGCTTTTCGTCGAGGACGATATAGCGGCTGATCTGTTTGAGGCGCTCGGGCGAGAGATTGGCCTTGCCCCACTCCGCGCCGCGCTCGATATCTTCAGCGATTTTGGTTTTGTCGAGTTCGGCCTTTTCCGCGCCAAAGGCAACACAAGCCACTTCGTCGACCCGCGCGGTGCCATCCGCCAGCGCCAAGCCTGCGCTCGTGGCCATGGCGATCCCGGTCAGGGCAAGCCTCGTTCTCAACATGTCACGCCCCAATGAATCCGCCAGAACCCGCCGCGAAGCCGCTCGATGAACGGAGTGTCTCGCCAAAACCTCAACAAATACAACACTCCAGGTTATTGTGATGCAACCCTGTGACCCGTAGAACCCGCTTCGCCCGCCACTTTTGCAACCGGTCTGCCGTCGGTCAGCCGGTTCGTCAGCCTGACGTCTAATCGCGATAAGCCTCGATGATACCGAGAAAATCCTTCGCCGAGAGGCTGGCACCGCCGACCAGCGCCCCGTTGACGTTGGCAATCCCCATCAACTCCACCGCATTCGACGGCTTCACCGACCCGCCATAAAGGATGCGCATGCCGGCACCCTCCGCCCCGAACCGCGCGCATAGCCGTTCGCGGATCATAAGATGCACCTCGGCGACATCCTCCGGCCGCGGCGTCAGCCCGGTGCCGATGGCCCAGACCGGCTCATAGGCGACCACAACCGTTTCAGCGGTGACATTATCTGGAATCGAGCCTGCTAGCTGGCGCGCGACGACGTCGAGTGTCAATCCGGCCTGACGCTGTCCGATGGTCTCCCCGACGCAGACGATGGCGGTAAGCCCGGCGCGATGCGCCGCCAGAACCTTCTGGTGCACGATACGGTCGGTCTCGCCGTGATCGGCGCGCCGCTCCGAATGTCCCACGATAACAGCACTGGCGCCGGCATCTGCCAGCATCTCGGCCGCAACATCGCCCGTATGCGCCCCCGCAGCGTTGATGTGGCAATCCTGCCCGCCGACTTTGAGCCCGCCCATCCCCGACAGCTCGGCCAGCACCATCACCATCGTTGCCGGCGGGCAGATCATGACGTCGGCGGCAACCCCGGCTCCTGCCTCTGCAAGCGCCTCATCGACCGCCAAAGCCTCGCTCAGCGCCGCCTTGAGGCCGTTCATCTTCCAGTTTCCAGCCACCAGCGGACGGATAGGAGTTGCGCCTGCATCAGCCTCGGTCATGTCGTCCTCTTCCTGGCGGTCCGCGTTGCTGGCGGGTCTGGGAGAATGAGTGTAAGCACAAGAGGAATCCGGACCGCGCCGCGACACGGCCTTGCTTTCGCTGCGTGCCTGCGCTTCATATCACGCGAAATGATTGCGCCAAGGGCGAAATAAGTCCACGCCTTCCGCCTTGACCGTCGAATGATCGCGCACCGGGCGCGTTCATCGGCACGTCTGCGGACTTCCAGAACGCTTGAAGGAAAACGATGCTCGAATCTTTGAAAAAGTGGGCCTCCGGCTGGGTTGCCTTCTTCATGATCGCGCTGCTCATCTTGAGCTTCGCCATCTGGGGCATTGCCGACTACATCACTGGTGGCGGTGGTGGAAACGCGCTTGCGACCGTTGGCGGCAAGGAAATCACCTCGCAGGAATTCCAGCGCGAATTCGGCAACGAACTCAACCAGCTGTCGCGCCAGGCCGGCCAGCGCATCACCTACGAACAGGCCCGCGCCGTCGGGCTCGATTCACGGGTCCTGTCGCAGATGATCGGCTCGACCGCCGTCGAAGCCCATGCCGACGATCTCGACCTCGCGCTTTCCGACGCCACCATCGCCGCCGGACTGGCCTCCGACCCCAACTTCCAGAGCGGCGGCAAATTCGACCGCAGCCTCGTCGCGCGCCTGCAGCAGGAACTCGGGCTGAGCGAGCGCGGCCTCTTCGAGTTGCGCCGCAAGGACGAGCTTCGCAACCAGATCACGACTGCACTCCTGCGCTCCACCGTCGTTCCCGATTCCATGGTCGAAGCGCTGTCGCAATGGCGCGGGGAAACGCGCGTCATTTCCCATTTCACGATTGCCCCGGACAAGCTCGCAGCACTTCCCGAACCGACGGACGAGGAACTCAAGAAAACCTACGAGGACAACAAGAGCCGGTTCATGACGGAGCCGCGCCGCGACCTCGCAGTGCTGCATCTGTCCGTCACCGATCTGAAGAAGAAGGCCCCCATCACCGACGAAGAAGTGCGCAAGGCCTACGAGCAGACCAAGGAATCCTACGAGGTCGCCGAAAAGCGCCAGATCGAGCAGATCCCCTTCAAGGACAAGGCTGCCGCCGAAAAGGCCCTTGCAGCCATCAAGGGCGGCGAAGACTTCATGGCAGTTGCCAAGGCGAACGGCGTGCAGGAAAGCGACGCCCGGCTCGGCCTCATGCAAAAAAGCGGCTTCATCGACAAAAAGATCGCCGACGCCGCCTTCAAGCTTGCCAAGGATGAAGTCTCCGGTGTCGTCGATGGCGCCTTCACCACGGTTCTCTTGCGCGTCACCAGCATCGAACCCGGCAAGGTTCCCGCATTCGAGGAGGTCAAGGACAAGGTCCGCGACCAGCTCGAAACCGAATGGGCCAACTCCCAGCTTCAAGACTTCTACGGCAAGGTCGAGGACGGCCGCGCCGAGGGCAAGCCGCTGAAGGCCATTGCTGCCGACATCGACATTCCGTTTTTCGAGGTCAACGGCGTTACCCGCGGCAATGTCGATCTCAACGAGCAGCCTGGCCTCACCGTCCCCGACGCCTCTGCGATCATCGCGCAGGGTTTCCGCGGGCAAATCGGCCTCGAAGGTGAACCCGTCGAGTTGGCCGCCGGCGGCTATGCTTGGGTCGATGTCAAGACCATCACCGAATCCGCCCAGCGGGCCTTCGAAGAGGTGAAGGACGACGTCAAGCGCTTCTGGACGGATGAGAAGACACGCACCAAGGTGATCGACGAGACGAACAAGTTCATCGCTTCGCTGAAATCAGGCACCGATTTCGCAAAGGTCGCCGAGGAAGCCGGCGGCACGGTTCAAACGACAGCTGCGGTCGGCCGCACGACGATCCCCGACGGATTGAGCCAGAATGCCATGGCCCAGGCCTTTACTCTCAAGACCGGCGAATACGGCAACGCCGAAACGGCGGACGGGAAATCGCGCACGATCTTCCGCGTCGACGAGATCAAGAAGGCGCCCGAACTCAGCGTTGAAATGAAACAGCAGCTGCACGATGAGTTGCTTCAGCAGCTGCGCACCGACTCAATTGCAGCCTACGTCGCCGCCCTGCAGAAGCGTTACGGCGTCGACATCAACCAGGCGCTGCTCCGCCGGGTCACCGGTGCCGACCAAACCAATCCGTGATTAAGAGACCACATTGAGTACTCACGACAGGCGCCGCGAACTGATCGAGGCCTCGCCCTCCTACGAAAGCTTCGCCAAAGGCTTCGAGGACGGCGTCGCCCAGCTCGTCCACACGCGCCTCGTTGCCGACCTGGAAACGCCCGTCTCCGCCTATCTCAAACTTGCCGGCGAAGGCGGCATGGGACTGTTGCTCGAATCGGTCGAAGGCGGTGCCCAGCGAGGGCGCTATTCGATCATCGGCCTCGAACCCGATATCGTGTGGCGGGCACGCGGCATGCGGGCCGAGATCAACCGCAATCCGGATCGCGGTGAAGCCGGGTTCAAGCCTGAAAAGGCGCCGACCCTCGACGCCCTTCGCGCGCTCCTCGCCGAAAGCCGCATCGAAGTTCCGCCCGGGCTTCCGCCGATGGCTGCCGGCGTCTTCGGCTACATGGGCTACGACACCGTCCGCCTCATCGAGAATCTGCCCAACGTCCCGCCCGACGATCTCGAAGTCCCCGATGCGGTCCTCATCCGTCCGACCGTCATGGTGATCTTCGACGGCATCAAGGACGAGATGACCATCGTCACGCCCGTTCGACCCCGGCGCGGCGGCCGCCAGACAGCCGAGGCCGCCTACAAGGCCGCCCTGAAGCGCCTTCGCTCCGTCGTCGGCGCACTTGAAGGGCCGTTGTCGCATCGCGGCGCCACCACCCGGCGCGCGCTTCCGGTCCCCGAACCGGTCTCCAACACGTCACACGCCGAATATTTGGCGATGGTGGAGAAGGCGAAGGACTACATCGTCGCCGGCGACATCTTCCAGGTCGTCCTCTCGCAGCGCTTCTCGGCGCCATTCGAATTGCCGGCCTTCGCGCTCTACCGCGCACTGCGCCGCGTCAATCCTTCACCATTCCTGTTCCACCTCGATTTCGGCGACTTCGCCCTTGTCGGCTCCTCGCCCGAGATCCTGGTCCGCGTGCGCGACGGCGAAGTCACCATCCGCCCGATCGCCGGCACCCGGCGCCGCGATGACGACGAAGCCATCGACCGTGCGCTCGAAGACGATCTGCTCGCCGATCCGAAGGAACGCGCCGAGCACCTGATGTTGCTCGATCTCGGCCGCAACGACGTCGGCCGGGTTGCCGAGGTCGGCAGCGTCAATGTGACGTCGCAGTTCATCATCGAGCGCTACAGCCACGTCATGCACATCGTTTCGAACGTCGTCGGCAAGCTTGACGAGGCCCGGCACGATGCCGTCGATGCCTTGATGGCAGGCTTTCCCGCGGGCACCGTTTCCGGAGCGCCGAAAGTGCGCGCCATGGAGGTCATCGACGAGTTGGAGAAATCGAAACGCGGCCCCTATGCCGGCTGCGTCGGCTATTTCTCAGCCGACGGCAACATGGACACCTGCATCGTCCTGCGCACCGCCCTCGTCAAGGACGGCAAGGTCCACGTTCAGGCGGGCGCCGGAATCGTCCACGACTCGGTACCAGAAAGCGAACAGCAGGAATGCATCAACAAGGCCAAGGCCGTCGTCCGCGCCGCCGAGGCGGCGGTTCGCTTTGCCGGTGGCAAGACGCGATCCCCCGGGACCGGCCGTGCCGATAACGGCGGCGGCTTCGACTGAACCGGAATCCTGATCGTTCTGTCGCATTCGAGCCACGCAACGGAACGCTGATATCAACCTGATCGCGCATGGAGCGGGTTAGAAACGAATGCTGACACTTCTGCTCTTTCGCCACGCCAAATCCGACTGGAGCGCCGATCTCGCCGATCACGAGCGCCCACTCAACAAGCGCGGCGTCAAGGCCGCCCCCCTGGTCGCCCGCCATATCGCCAGTTCGGGCCAGAGCCCCGACCGCATCCTGTGTTCGGACGCGGTTCGCACGAGGGCGACCTTGTCGCTCGTTCTCACCGAGTTGCCGAACCCGCCGCCTGCTGTCGACATCGACGAGCGGCTTTATCTGGCCGCCGCCGAAACGATCCTCGACGTCCTCCGGGAGCGTGCCGGCAAGACCGACAAGCGCCTCATGGTCATCGGCCACAACCCCGGACTGCACGCCCTCGCCCTCACCCTTGTCGGCAACGGCGACAAGAAGGCGATCGGCGCCATGGCGATGAAGTTCCCGACCGCAGCCCTTGCCGTCATCACCTTCGAAACGAATGCCTGGGCTAACATCGGCCCGGCTGGCGGCACACTCGAATCATTCCTCGTCCCCCGCGACCTCGATTGAAGCGCGCCAAGGCGCTGGCCACAGGCCTCGCCGGCGGTCTATGGTCCCGCCCCAAGCGACCTAACAACGGAAATCTCGATGCTGCTCCTCATCGATAACTATGACAGCTTCACCTACAATCTCGTCCATTACATCGGCGAGCTTGGCGCGGCCTCGGTCGTTCACCGCAACGACCAACTCACGGTGGCCGAGGCGATCGCACTGAAACCGAAATCAATTGTCCTTTCGCCCGGCCCCTGCACGCCCAATGAAGCCGGCATCTGCCTCGAACTCATCCGCCAGGTCGACGGGCGCATTCCGATCCTCGGCGTCTGCCTCGGTCACCAGTCGATCGGCCAGGCCTACGGCGGCAAGGTGATCCGCGCGCCAGTGCCGATGCACGGCAAGCTCTCCAAGGTCCGCCACAACGGCACGGGCATTTTCGCCGGGCTGCCCGAAACCTTCGAAGTGACGCGCTATCATTCGCTGGTCGTCGAACGCGAAAACCTCCCCCCCTGCCTGGAAGTCACCGCCGAAACCGGCGATCATGTCATCATGGGGCTGCAACACAGGCAGCATCCGGTCCATGGCGTCCAGTTCCACCCCGAAAGCATCGCGTCCGAACACGGTCACGACATCCTCGCGAACTTCCTCCGCCTCAGCGGTTTCAAGAGCCTCAAGAAAATGCCTCGCTCGCCGCCCAAAGCCGCCTGATCCCTGACCCGATACCATCAAGACCATGCACCCAGAATGACCACAGAAGCCGACATCAAATCGATCCTTGAATATGCCGCGAACGGCGGGACGTTCGACGAGGAGGCGATCGCGGCGGCACTCGACGCACTGATGAGCGATACCGCCAACGACAGCCAGCGCGCCGCATTCCTGATGGCGTTGCGCCTGCGCCGCGAAACGCTCCCAGAGATCGCCGGGGCGGCGCGTCTGTTGCGCGATCGCATGCTCGCCGTCGACGTTCCAGCCGGCGCCGTCGACATCGTCGGCACCGGCGGCGACAGCCACGGCACCTATAACGTCTCGACCTGCGCCGCCATCGTCGCGGCAGGCGCTGGACTGACGGTCGCGAAACACGGCAACCGCTCGGTGTCTTCTAAGTCCGGCGCCTCCGATGTGCTCCACGCGCTCGGCGTCAAAATTGACCTGACTCCGCACCAGGTCGAAGATGTCATCGGCAAGGCCGGTCTCGCCTTCATGTGGGCGCCGATGCACCACCCCGCCATGAAGATCTGGGCCCCGGCCCGCGCCGCCCTCAAGGTCCGCACCCTGTTCAACCTGCTTGGTCCCATTGCCAACCCCGGCCGTGTGACCCGCCAGGTGGTCGGCGTCTTCGATGCCCGCTGGGTCGAGCCGATCGCCGATGCGCTGGCCAGTCTCGGCGCCGAGCGCGCCTGGGTCGTGCATGGCTCCGATGGCATGGACGAACTGACGACGACCGGCCCGACGATGGTCGCAGAAGTTGACGCCGGCGCGGTTTCGGTTTTCGAGATCACCCCGCAGCAAGCCGGACTGCCGCTTGCCAGCCTCGACGACCTCAAGGGCGGGGACGCCACCGTCAATGCGCAGGCCATCCGCGATCTTCTCGGCGGGGTCAGGAGTGCCTATCGCGACATCGTCTGCCTCAATGCAGGTGCCGCCCTGGTTGTCGGCGAACGCGCCGCCAGCATTTCGGAGGGAGTCAAACTCGCGCAAGCCGCCATCGATGACGGCCGCGCCAAGGCGGCATTGGAGAAACTTGTCGCCGCATCGAACGCCTGATACCTCCGCGCCGCGGTAATCCTCCCTCCGAACTCCCTACCACTCCCACCCCGTTTCAGCTTATATCGGAGCCATGCCAGACATCCTCGACAAGATCACCGCCTATAAGCTGGACGAGATCGCCGCCGCCAAAGTCCGCGAACCCCTCCAGATCGTTGCCGAGTACGCCCGCAGCGCACCGCGCGTGCGGCCCTTTCTTGGCGCGCTGATGAAAAAGCACGCCGACGGCAAACCCGGCCTCATCGCCGAGATCAAGAAGGCGAGCCCCTCGAAGGGCCTGATCCGCGCCGACTTCGATCCGCCCGCACTCGCCAGGGCCTACGCGGCTGGAGGCGCCGCCTGCTTGTCGGTCCTCACCGACACGCCGTCCTTCCAGGGTGCGCCCGAGTTTCTCAAAGCCGCCCGCGCGGCCTGTTCCTTACCCGTATTGCGCAAGGACTTCATGCTCGACACCTACCAGGTCGTCGAAGCGCGCGCCTGGGGCGCCGACTGCATTCTCGTCATCATGGCCCAGGTCGACGACGCTATCGCCGCAAAGCTCGTCAGCGCCGCGCGCGACTGGGGCATGGATGCTCTCGTCGAAGTCCACGACGAAGCCGAACTCGACCGCGCCCTCTTACTCGATAGCTTGCTTATCGGCATCAACAACCGCGACCTGCGCACCTTCGACGTCCACCTCGAGACCACCGAGCGGCTTGCAGCCGTCGTTCCCGCCGACCGCATTAGCGTTTCCGAAAGCGGGATATTCACGAACGCCGACATCGCCCGGTTGCAAAAGAGTAACGTCAACGCCTTCCTCGTCGGCGAAAGCCTGATGCGCCAGGCCGACGTGACGGCCGCCACCACCGCGCTGCTGACCGGAGCCGCCGCATGAGCGAACTCACCCACCTCAACGAGCGCGGCGAGGCCCGCATGGTCGACGTCTCCGACAAGGACACCACATCCCGCACGGCGATCGCCGAGGGCTTCGTGACCATGGCTCCTGAAACCCTTGCGCTCATCGAAAAAGGCGCAGCCAAGAAAGGCGACGTTCTCGCCACCGCGCGCATCGCCGGCATCATGGCGGCCAAGCGCACGCATGATCTGATCCCGCTCTGCCATCCCCTTCCGATCGCCAAGGCGACGGTCGATTTCGCGATTTCGAAAGACCCCGCCGGCGTTCATGTCACTGCTGAGGTCAAGGTCACCGGCAAGACGGGAGTCGAGATGGAGGCGCTGACCGCCGTCTCGGTCGCCTGCCTGACGATCTACGACATGCTCAAAGCCGCCGACAAGGCGATGCGCTTTGACGGCATCCGCCTCGTCGAGAAAGTTGGTGGCCGCTCCGGCCATTATCGCGCCGACGCCTCCAGCAAGTAGTCGAACGATGTCTAATCCCGCCCTCAGCGTCGATGAAGCCCTTGCCCGCATCCTGGACGGCGTCCGACCGACGCAAAACGAATCTGTCGCACTGCTCGAGGCTGCCGGCCGTACGCTTGCCGAACCGCTGAATGCAAAGCTGACCCAGCCGCCCTTCCACGCCTCCGCCATGGACGGCTACGCGGTGCGTGCCGCCGACGTCGCGACCTTGCCCGCCCGCCTGACGCTGACCGGAGAAGCCGCCGCCGGTCATCCCTTTAGCGGCCTCCCCCTCCGCCCGGGCGAAACCGTGCGCATCTTCACCGGCGCGCCCCTCCCCCAAGGGTCCGACGCCATCGTCATCCAGGAAAACACCGAACGCGAAGCGGACGGCACCGTTATCGTCGTCGACGGTACACCCGATCCCGGCCACGTCCGCGCCGCCGGCGGCGATTTCGTCACGGGCGCCACCACGATTGAAGCCGGCACCCGGCTCATGCCCCGCCACATCGCCCTCGCCGCCGCCATGGGCCACGCAGCACTCCCCACCCGCCGTAAGCCCGTCGTTGCAATACTCGCAACAGGCGACGAACTCGTTACGCCGGGCATCACGCCCGGACCGGGCCAGATCGTCGCGTCCAACAGCTACGCCATCGCCGCGATGGTCACCCGCGCCGGCGGCGAAGCAAGGCTGCTCGGCATCGCACGCGATACCCTCGACAGTCTGAAGTCGCACCTCGACCAAGCCGCCGACGCCGATGTCCTGATCACCATCGGCGGTGCATCAGTCGGCGACCATGATCTCGTTTCGCAGGCGCTTGAGGCCAACGGGT
This sequence comes from Alphaproteobacteria bacterium, assembly GCA_018819265.1. Lineage (GTDB taxonomy): Bacteria > Pseudomonadota > Alphaproteobacteria > Rhizobiales > Hyphomicrobiaceae > Filomicrobium. The sequence continues at coordinate 40,878 of JAHJQI010000121.1, read as the reverse complement.
TCGAACTCGACTTCTGGAAGATCGCCATGCGGCCCGGCAAGCCGCTGATGTTCGCGCAGGCGAAGTCCGGCCAACGCGCCATCGGCGTGCCGGGCAACCCCGTCTCCTCGATCATCTGCACCGCGATCTTCGTCATTCCATTGATCGAGGCGCTGAGCGGCGCAATCCGATCCGCCGCCCCAACGCACACCGAAGCGAGGCTCACGACCCCCCTCGAAAAGAACGGCCCCCGCCAGCACTACATGCGCGCCGAACTGACATTGGCCGCTGACGGGACGCCGACTGTCACCCCGGCCTCCAGCCAGGACAGCGCCCTCCTCACGATCCTCGCCCGGGCCAACGCGCTGATCGTCCGGCCTCCCTACGCCCCGCCCCTCGCCGAGGGCGATAAAGTCACAGTTCGGACGATTGATTTTTGAATCAGTTGTACGGGCTTGCGGAACGCAGAGCGAACAGGTATGGTACGTTCATGGTTTGTACAGCCCAACACGAACTTGGGAAGTGTTGGCACTTAGTACGCCCAACACGAACTTGGGAAGTGTTGGCACTTAGTACGCCCAACACGAGCCTGCGAAGTGTTGGCTTAGTCGCAGACGACAACTTTGACGACGCCCTAGGGAGCACGAGACCGCCATGCTGACTCAGAAGCAGAAGGATTTGCTGCTCTTCATCCACGAGCGACTGCAAGAAGCCGGCGTCCCGCCCTCGTTCGACGAGATGAAAGATGCGCTCGATCTGAAATCGAAGTCCGGTATCCACCGGCTGATCACCGCGCTTGTCGAGCGCGGGTTTATCCGTCGCCTGCCCCATCGGGCCCGCGCCATCGAAGTCATCAAGCTGCCGGAAGGCATGGAGCCGCCGGCCCGAGATCAGCAGCAGGCAACGACACTGCGCAGCATCGAGGGCGGCATGAGCGCCAAGCGCCCGCCTTCCCCGCCACCGCCCGCGTTCTCCGCCTCGCAGTCCGTCTCGATCCCCGTGATGGGCCGCATCGCGGCCGGCACGCCGATCAGCGCCATCCAGGACCACACCCACGACATTGATTGCCCGCCCGACCTGATCTCGGGTGGAGAACACTTCGCGCTGGAAGTGAAAGGCGATTCGATGATCGATGCCGGCATCCATGACGGCGACACGGTAATCATCCGCCGCTGCCAAACCGCCCAGAACGGCGACATCGTCGTCGCTCTCGTCGAGAAGGAGGAAGCGACCCTCAAGCGACTTCGCAAGAAGGGTTCGGCCATCGCCCTCGAAGCCGCCAACCCGGCCTACGAAACGCGCATCTTCGGTCCCGAACAAGTCGATATCCAGGGCCGCCTCGTCGGATTGATCCGCCGCTACTAGAGCAACATCCGACCTGACGGAATCGCTTTCAGCGATTCACAGGTCGGATAAAGTTGCACTAGAATCATGGTTGTAGAGCATTTTCATCCGACCACTAAAACGCGGGTGCGTTTCCGTGTGATCGGATAATGCTCTAGAACTCCGGTTGCACCGTCGGAATTGCCGCCAAACCGCTCCAGGCATGAAGAATTCCCGCAATGGCTCGAAGCGTGCGGCCGCGAGTGCATGCAAAGCGAACACGCCGACGAGACTGTCTACATCTGTGCCTAACGGAGCGCCCCTCACTTGCCGGGGGCGATCCTCGACCAGGGCCTCACGCCCTGAACCTCCGCTACCGTTTCGACGGCGATTGCGCCATCGTCTGCAATCGAAACGGAATGCGTTCCAAACCTCTGCAGCGCCGCCCGCGTGATGATGAGTTTCGGACGCGGGCATTGAAGCTTCGCAGCCTCCATGCCAGCCGCTGCATCCGCCGGCTTCGCTTCAGTTGCCGAAACCCCTGGCACAGCCACGCCCCGGCCGGTGACGAGAATGTCGGCACGCCGGCAGTCGTCCCGCAGGGCTGAGGGATGCCGCGCAATAGCAACCCGCAAGCCCTTCGCATATCCCGTACATCCGGCCTCATCGCAACTCATGGCTCCGCCGAGGCCGACTTCCTTTGCCTCCCGCTTGTCGCCATCCCGCGACAGCCATTGCGCCAGTTCGTACTCGGAATATCGAGACGTCAGTCCCGCGAACGCACCCGCTGCATCACGCAGAACCACCAATCGGCCTTCGTCACCGACCAGCAGATCCGGCGCGGATCGAAGCGGCGTCATCGCCAGGCCCGCAGCTATCGCCACGATCCCCAGAAGCCGCCAGCGCGGACGGATCAGGCAGAGCCACAGGCCCCCGGCCGCCATCGCCACCAGCGCATGGGCCGGGATCGCCGGCACATGGCTGACCGCCCCCTTGAGACCGGCCACCCAGGCCGCGACAACACCCATCGCTTCAAGCCCCGGCCCCATGACCGCCAGCGCCAAAGCTTCGCCGCCAAACGGCATCAACACCAGGGCACCGAGTGCAGCCGGCATCACGATCAGGTTGCAGATCGGAACCGCGATCAGGTTGGCGAGCACGGCAAAGTGCTGCGTCTGGTGAAAGTGATAGACCCCGAGCGGCGCCACCGCAGCGCTCGCCACCAGCGTCGACCCGACGATTGCAGCAAAGAATGCAGCTGCCCTCCACAGCCACGATTGCGGACCATCGAGCCACGGCTCGGCGCGGCGTGCCAGCGCCTCGTAGACAGACACCAGGGCCACCACCGCGGCAAACGACATCTGGAAACCCGGATCGACCACGCTTTCGGGAAACAGCAACAGGATCAGCAGCGCCGACAGCGCCACGTTGCGCATCGCGATCGCCGGACGGTCGGCGAGGATCGAAGCGAACATCACCGCGATCATCAGGAACGATCGCACCGTCGCAAACGATCCGCCGGAAATCATGAGATAACCGAACGAACCGAGAATGGCGCCCGCCGCCGCCCACTTCTTGATCGGGTAGTTGAGCGCGATCGATGGAACCAGCGCCAGCATGAAACGCAGTGCGATGAATACCGCCCCCCCCATGATCGCCATGTGCAGGCCCGAGATCGACAGGATGTGATATAGGCCCGACGCGCGGTAGGCTTCGTTGGTGTCTTCGGCGATTCCGCTGCGGTCCCCGGTGATGAGAGCATTGGCAATCGCTCCGGTCTGGCCGGGCAGCGCAGCCTTCACCCGGTCGCCGATGTCCTTGCGCAGGCGCGCGACGCCCAGCGCAAAATCTGCCACGAACCCCGCTTCGCCCGAATGCCCGGCAGCAACTTCGGTTTTGACAGGCGGCGCGGTCGCGTACCCCACCGCCCCGATCCCGCGAAAGAAGGCGTAACGCGCGAAATCGTAACCGCCGGGCACGGAAGGCCGCGGCGGCGGCGACAACTTGACCTTCATCGTTATCCGATCGCCCGGCAGCAGTCCTTCGACCGCCGGACGAACCGAAACGCGCATGCGCGCCGGCAGGTCGTCCGGCCCAATCGACTCGATCTGCCCGACCCGTACCGTCAGCCGCACGCCCCCGCCTTCGCGCGCCTCGATCAGTTCCACGAACCCGGTGGCTTCGACCGGCCCGATGTCACCCGAAAGAACCGGTGCCCGCACGATTTCGGTACGCACCTTCGCCGCCGCCATGCCGATGGCGAGGCACACCAGGGTCGATGCGACGATCTCCGTATACGTCCCCGCACCAACGCCGAACCGCACGCCGAGCGCGGCGGCGAGCACCCCGGCGACGACAAATCCTCGAGGTTCGACCGGCAGCGAGAAGTAGAGGAGCGCGCCACACCCAACAAACACGGGTACCCAGTAGAACCAGCGCGCCCGCTCCTCCTCCAGGCCATCGGCGATTCTCTGCGCACTGCTGCGCCGAACCGGCTGCCGATAGGCGTCGGCCGACGGCGGTTGCGTCTCGAAATCGCCTGCCCCCAGCAGCATCGAATGACCTAAATCCTTAACCAGTACCGGTTGCCATGCTACACCGCCTCCAAGCCAAATAAAGCTGAGCAGTACCGAACGCTTGCGTGCAATCGCACTCCCAACCCATCAACCCATAACGAGAACGTCCTCAATGTCGAATGCCGCCCCCACCAACGCGCCCGTCGTCGTCCGTTTCGCTCCCTCGCCGACCGGCTATCTGCATATCGGCGGCGCGCGCACCGCGCTCTTCAACTGGCTCTACGCCAAGGCAAAGGGCGGCAAGTTCCTGCTGCGCATCGAAGACACCGACCGCGAGCGCAACTCGCCGGAAGCCGTCGCCGCGATCCTCGACGGCCTCACCTGGCTCGGACTCGACTGGGACGGCGAACCGGTCTCCCAGCATGAGCGTGCCGACCGGCACCGCGAGGCCGCCGAAAAGCTCCTTGGCGACGGCAACGCCTACCGCTGCTATCTCACCCAGGTAGAACTTGCCGCCATGCGCGAAGCCGCCGAAGCCGAGAAGCGCCCCTTCAGGGTCGACTCCCCCTGGCGCGACCGCGACCCTGCCGACGCGCCCGGCGACGCAGCCTTCGCCATCCGCCTGCGCGCACCGAAGGACGGCGAAACCGTCATCCGCGATCACGTCCAGGGCGAAGTCACCTTCGCCAACAAGGACCTCGATGATCTTATCATCCTGCGCTCGGATGGCTCCCCGACCTACAATTTAGCCGTCGTCGTCGACGATCACGACATGGGCATCACCCACGTCATACGCGGCGTCGACCATCTGACCAACGCCGCCCGCCAGGCCCAGATCTATTCTCTCCTGGGGTGGAGCGTGCCGGAGTGGGCGCACGTGCCCCTGATCCACGGCCCCGACGGCGCCAAGCTGTCGAAGCGCCACGGCGCGCTCGGCGCGGAGACCTACCGCGAGATGGGCTACCTGCCGGTTGCCATGCGCAACTACCTCGTGCGCCTCGGCTGGAGCCATGGCGACGATGAAATCCTTTCAACCGAGAAGCTGATCGAGTGGTTTGACATCGACACCATCAACAAGGCGCCGGCCCGCTTCGACATCCAAAAGCTCGAAGCCCTGAACGGCCACTGGATCCGCGCCAGCGGCGATGACGAATTGTTCGACAGCCTCGTCCACCTGCTGCGCCACCTCGCGCACGGCGATGTCGTCGCGAAAGCCCTCGCAGCCGGTGCCGGACCGAAGCTGCGGGCACTCGTCCCGGCGATGAAGGAGCGCTCGAAAACCCTGCTCGACTTCATCGACGGGGGCAAATTCCTCTGGGCCGAACGTCCACTCGGGTTGGACGAAAAGGCCGAGAATCTCCTCGATGAGGCAACGCGCGCCATGATCGCCAGACTGGTCCCGAAATTGGAACACCTTCCCGAATGGTCCGCCGAAGCCCTCGAAGCAAAGGTCCGCGAATTCGCCGAAGCCGAAGAGCTCAAGCTCGGCAAGGTCGCCCAGCCTTTGCGTGCCGCGCTGACCGGCACCACCGTTTCCCCACCGATTTTCGACGTCATGGCGGTGCTCGGCGAGGAGGAGACGGTACACCGCCTTCGCGATGCGGCGCACTGAGTCCGCCTGCGCACTATCCCGCTGTTGAAATGCCGCGCTGCACAATATCACCCTGAAACCCCATCCGGTCACGTTCCGGCCAACGCTGACCGCACCCTTCCAAGGGTTATCTTGCCGCAGTTGCGAATGTGGGATACCAAGCAGGTAAATCCGTCATCGGCCTGGCCCCGTGCGCAATGCTAGAGCATCTCTATCCGACCATCGAAGCGCGAAAAACGATCGCGTATGGTCGGATGATGCGCGAGCCACGCGCAAGCTCGCCGCGCTAAACGTTCACCTTGTTGAAGGAACCCGACCGATGAGTTCTGACAATCCCAAAATCGACACACCGATGGCCACTCTCAGCGTCGGCGGCAAAACGATCGACATGCCGGTGCGCTCCGGCACGGTCGGCCCTGACGTGATCGATGTCGGCCGGCTGTACAAGGAAACCGGTTGCTTCAACTACGACCCCGGCTTCACCTCGACGGCCAACTGCTCCTCCAAAATCACCTATATCGATGGCGATGCGGGCATGCTTCTGCACCGCGGCTATCCGATCGATCAGCTCGCCGTACAGTCGAATTTCCTCGAAGTCTGTTTCCTGCTGCTCAACGGCGAATTGCCCAACGAACCTGAGTACGAGGAATTCCAGCTCGCCATAACGCGCCACACCATGCTGCACGAGCAGATGACGCGCTTCTACACCGGCTTCCGCCGTGACGCGCACCCGATGGCCGTCATGTGCGGCGTCGTCGGCGCGCTGTCCGCCTTCTACCACGACTCGACCGACATCAACGATCCCGAGCAGCGCACCATTGCCGCCCGCCGTCTCATCGCCAAGATGCCGACGATTGCCGCGATGGCCTACAAGTATTCGGTCGGCCAGCCCTTCATCTATCCGCGCAACGATCTCGATTTCTCGGCCAACTTCCTGCAGATGTGCTTCGCGGTGCCTTGCGCGCCCTACACCGTCGACCCGGTGATCGCGCGCGCACTCGACCGCATCTTCATCCTGCACGCCGATCACGAGCAGAACGCCTCGACCTCGACGGTGCGCCTTGCAGGGTCCTCCGGCGCCAACCCGTTCGCATGCATTGCCGCCGGCATCGCGTGCCTGTGGGGCCCCGCCCACGGCGGCGCCAACGAGGCCGCCCTCAACATGCTGACCGAGATCGGCACCGTCGACCGCATCCCCGAGTACATCAAGAAGGCCAAGGACAAGACGTCGGGCTTCCGCCTGATGGGCTTCGGCCACCGCGTCTACAAGAACTACGATCCGCGCGCCAAGGTGATGCAGAAGACCTGCCACGAGGTGCTCGACGCCCTCGGCATCCGCAACGAGCCGCTTCTCCAGGTTGCGATGGAACTCGAACGTATCGCTCTCGAGGACGACTACTTCGTCGAGAAGAAGCTCTACCCAAACATCGACTTCTATTCCGGCATCACGCTGCGTGCCATCGGCTTCCCGGTGGAAATGTTCACGGTGCTGTTTGCAGTCGCACGCACCGTCGGCTGGGTCGCGCAGTGGAAGGAAATGATCGAGGATCCCGAACAGCGCATCGGCCGCCCACGCCAGCTTTACATCGGCGCCCCACTCCGCGACTACGTCCCGCGCGGACAGCGCGGCTGAGAGCAGTCTGCTACGAATTTGGATGATTGAACGCCGCCGCAGCGTTCCGGCGCCGCTTACGGTATCGACTGCAACGGCTTACCCTTCCAGGACCTCGACCACCACGTCGGCGGCCGCTTCGCTTGGGGTCTGGCCGGCGAGCAGCATCTTCTCATGGATGCGCGACAGCGCTTCGATCTGGGATGCCCTTTCCGGCGTCGCCTTCAACAACAGCTCCACCGCATCTGCAAGACGCACCGGCTCGCAATCTTCCTGCAGAAGCTCGGGGAACGCGTTCTCTGCGAGCACGAGATTGGCAAGCACGACGGAGTGAACCTTGACGAGGAAGCGCAACTGCGCGGCAAGTCCATCGACCCGGTAGGCGACAACCATCGGCGTACCCGCCACCGCAAGTTCGAGCGTCACCGTGCCCGACGCCGCAAGTGCCGCATGCGCCAGCTTGAAAGCCTTGAATTTATCCTCTTCACCTGAAACGAGATACGGCCTGACCGGCCACCCGGCTATACCCGCTTCAACGAGTCCGCGCACGCTTTCCACCACAGGAATAAGGACCTGCGGCTTGAGTCCGCGTTCGGCGAGCATACCAACCGCCTTGCCGAACGGCTCCAGCAGCCGGCTGACTTCCGACGTGCGGCTGCCCGGCAGGACGACGAGAACGGGCCGCTCTGGGTCGAGCCCGAGCCGGCCGGCCAGTTCCGTTTCGCTAAGCCCGTTCAGCCAGTCCAGCCGCTCGATCAGCGGATGCCCGACGTACGTCGTCGGCGGTCCGCCGAGACGGCGATGCGCCTCCGGCTCGAACGGCAGCAAGGCCAGGAGATGATCGACATACCGGGCCATCTTCTTCGCCCGGCCCGGCCGCCATGCCCAGACCGACGGCGACACGTAGTCGATGACAGGCACGTAGGGCAGCCGCTTCTTGATCCGCTTGGCGATCGGATGGGTGAATTCCGGGCTGTCGATGATAATGACCGCATCGGGTTGCGCGCTCAGGCCCGCCTCGACAGTCTGATAGACCCGCCGGATGAGCCGCGGCAGCCGCGGCAGGATCGACAGCGGCCCCATCACCGCGACGTCTTCGAGCGGGAACTGTGACACCAGCCCTTGACGCGCCATGTTCTCGCCGCCGACGCCAAGATAGCGCACGCGCCCATGCAGGCGGCGGTTGAGGGCCTCCATCAGCTTGCCGCCGAGCGCATCGCCGGAATGCTCGCCTGCGACGATGAAAATACGGAAATTGCGGCTGTTGGCATCGACGATCACGCGCTCCCGCGCACCTCCCATCGCCAGTCCGTCGGCGACCGAAACCGTCGCCAGTCTGCCGTCCTTGTCAGATCCTGCCATCGCGCCTACCCCGCCACTGCCGCAATGAAGAGTTTCCGTCGGTCCGCCTCCGCAATCGCCTCGTCACCGACACCAGCGGTGAATTTCTGCAGGACGACCGCGACGCCCGCCAGCCCGGCATCCGCCGCGCTTGCGATCACCGCCGCATCGAGATCGCGGGCAATCGCCAGAACGGCAACGCCTGAGCGCCGGCCAAACAGGCCGCCTCCGCCCCATTGCCTGAGTTGTGCCGCCCTGTCGATCGTTTCGATGACGCCTTCGCCGGCCTCCACCGCCAGCACATGCCGGCGCGACAGGACAACCGCCCGCGCTGTATCGAAAGCCGCCAATGCCGAGATCAGCCGAGCTCCCTTTTTTGCATCCGCCTCGTCGCGGGATCGCAGCCTGCGCCGGCCAAGCTGGCGAACGGTCTTGGTATCGCCGGCGCAAACCTCCCCCGGCCCACCCGCGAGCTGACCTTCGCTCTTCTCGAATTCGCCGGGCCTCACGCCGGCAACGAACACCCGGTGACTGCCAGCCGTCTCCTGCAATTGCGCCCGGTCGATCGCCAGGACGCGCCCCGCCTCAACGGCAATTCCCTTGAGATCGGCCGCCGCCGACTTGCGCACCGTCTCCGGCCCGATCGCCGGCATATCGACGCGAAGTTCCTGGCCCGGCTTCGGCGCCTTGACCAGGATACCGCGGCCGACCGGAGCCCGAACCCGCATCTTTGCATGACGTTGCCCGCCCAGCCGGTCGAGCATTCGGTCTGTGCCCTCCGCTCCCTCGATCGCCTCGACCCGGCCATCGGCAACAACCACAGCCTGTCCGACATCGAAGGGTGCGAGAACCCGCAGCACCTCGAAGCCTATTCCGATGTCGTCCATATCTACGCGCTGGTGTTGCGGACCGGCAAATGCGCCGAGGCCGACCAGCAATTCCGGCGCCACCTGGCTGACGCCGATGATCTGAAGGCCGCGCTTTTCGAAGAAGCCGATGACGCCGCGCAAAATGGCGTCGTCGCCGCCGGCGCGGATCAATTGCAGGACGGTTGGGATGGCGCGAAAAAAGCCGAGGTCGGGTTTGATCGTCGACAGGTCGGGACGGCTGACGCTGCCGGCGATTGCAACCTGCTGGCATCCCGCTTTTTTGAAAGATGCGACGATCCCGCCGATCTGGCCCCAGTTCAACGTTTCCGGATGGAAGGCTTCAAGCGCCGGGTCGGCTTCTCCCGCGATCGCCACGATATGGACGTCCACCCCACGCGCCTTGAGGCCTTCAGCGATCTCGATCGGCAGGCTGCGCCCGCCTGCCAGGATTCCGATCCGTCTCGGTGAAGGTCTGTGCATAGGGAACCGAACCGCCTTTTTCGCCCGACCGCTGGTCTGCTTCAGATCGTGCAGTTCACGCCCCAGTGTACGGGAAACGACGGATGACTTCCCGGTCAGCACACGCGCTGCGCTAACTTCGCCGGCTCAGGTGCCGCTCTGGCCACGCGGCGTGCATAGCGAGCGCTTGCCGCCGCTTCGGATAAACTCCAGGATCTCCTGAACAGTGGCGTGATCCTTGAATTCGTCCGCGATATCTTCCATCCGCTCCGCCAGCGTACCTTCGGCAGCAAACAGCAACCGGTAGGCGCGCCGCAGATCGTGGATCTCCTCGCGCGAAAACCCGCGGCGCTGCAGACCGACGATATTGAGCCCTGAAAGATAGGCGCGGTTGCCGAGCGCCATGCCATAGGGAATGAGATCGTTTTCAAGCCCCGACATGCCGCCGACAAAGGCATGCGGTCCAACCCGCGCGAACTGGATGACGGCCGCGCCTCCGCCGATAATGGCGAAATCGCCGACATCGCAGTGCCCGGCCAGCATGACGTTGTTGGAGAAGATCACATTATTGCCGACGCGGCAGTCGTGCCCGACGTGGGAATTGGCCAGGAACGCGCAATGGTCGCCGACGCTGGTGACCATCCGGCCGCCCGCCGTCCCGGGGTTCATCGTCACGCCCTCGCGGATTTGGCAATCCGCCCCGATCGTCAGCGTCGAGGCTTCACCCTTGTACTTGAGATCCTGAGGCTGATGGCCGATGGAAGCGAACGGGAATACTTTGGTGCGCGCGCCAATGGTTGTTCGACCAGCGATCACGGCGTGGGAAATCAGTTCCACGGCCTCTGCGAGTTGAACCTCGGGACCGACATGGCAATAGGGTCCGATTCTGACCCCGTCACCGATCTGCGCCCCGTCCTCGACAACCGCCGAGGCATGGATCTTATGATCAGCCATTTCCGCTCGCAAATGCCCGTGCTTCAGCCGTATCGGCCAGCATCGCGCTGATTTCCGCTTCCGCCGCAATCTGGCCCTTGACCTTGGCCTCACCGTAGAACTTCCAGACGCGACCGCGGTTGCGGATTTTCCTGACGTGGTAATGCAGCACATCGCCGGGCACGACCGGCCGGCGGAATTTGGCCCTGTCGATCCCCATGAAGTAGACGAGTTCGGCCTTGTAGTCTTCGCCGATGCTATGCACGCACAACGCGCCCGCCGTCTGCGCCAGCCCCTCGATGATGAGCACGCCGGGCATCACCGGAAACTGCGGAAAATGCCCCTGGAAGAACGGTTCGTTGATTGTGACGTTCTTCAACCCGACCGCGCTGTTGTCGCCGTCCATATCATAGATTCCGTCGACCAGCAGGAAGGGGTAGCGGTGCGGAAGCAGCTTCATGACACGCACGATGTCGGCGGTGCCCAGTTCGGATTTGGAACTCACATCGTCCATCTTGTTTTCAATCTCCAACTTCACTGCATAGCCATCGCCAACTACCAAGCCTCCGCCAGCTCGCCCCACGCGCCGGCCTGCCGTCACGCGAAACGACAACCTAGGGAACTACCCGTCAGCGCCGCCATCTCCGCTACCCCTTGCGAGTTTAGCGAGAATGGCGAGTTCACGGCCCCACTGCCGCAACGGCCGCGCCGGCGTTCCACCAACGCGGGCACCAGCCGGCACATCTTCCTTTGGGTGCGATGCCCCGGCGACCTGCGCACCCGATCCGATACTGATATGACCGACCGTTCCCGACTGCCCTCCCATCACGACAAAATCGCCGAGTTGGGTGGAGCCGGAAATACCCGTATGGGCAACGATAACGCAATGCCGACCGATGACTACGTTGTGCCCTATCTGTACGAGATTATCAATTTTGGTCCCTTCACCGATGATCGTATCCTTAAGCGCTCCTCGGTCGATGGTCGAATTGGCGCCGATTTCGACATCGTTCTGCACGATGACCCGGCCGATCTGCGGCACTTTGAGGTGCCCGTTGCGATCCATCGCGAACCCGAACCCGTCCTGCCCGAGCCGGGCGCCGGCATGGATAATGACCCTGTCGCCGACCAGCGTGTGCTGAAGTGACGCGAGCGCTCCCACGTAGCAATTACGCCCGATCGCGACGCGCCGCCCGATCACCGCGCCGGCTGCGATCCTGCTGCCCGCGCCGATCTGAGCCTGCGAGCCCACGATAGCACCCGGCTCAACAACGACGCCCTCTTCCAGTTCGGCACTCGGATGCACGCCGGCAGGCCCGCCGGCATCGCAAACCGATGGCCACATCGCGTCAGGATAGAATTTCGAAAGCGCCAGCGCAAACGCCCGGTAGGGCTTGCCCGTCACCAGCGGCACAGTACCCGCCGGCAAACGATCGGCAAAAGCGCCATGGACCAGGCACGCCCCCGCGGTCGTCGCTTCAAGCTGCGCCAGATATTTCCGGTTGTCGAAAAACGACACGTCCGTCATTCCCGCGTCGCTCAGCGCACGAACATTGGAATACTTGAGCGATTGCGCTTGATCCTTGAACGCGCCGGGAACCGCGGAGCCGGTTGCGTCAGCAAGATCCTGCAGGCTGAACGGTCCGGCGCAATCGTAGAAGGATCGATGGTCCATACTCGTTCGCCTCTCCCGCGATCGCCCCGAAGCCACCCGTAAAAGCGCCCAATTCGCAGGGCACCCAGATGCGCTGACATCGCCGCTAGAACATCATCATCATACGAACATATCCGATCGAACTTGGCGATTTCGTCAGATCCGATGCTGCCGTAGAGCACCATCAGACCATACGCGATCCGTTTTCGCGATCGGATGTTTTTCTAGGGCGCGTTCCTTCAACAAGACACCGCGTACACATTTGCTGACCATGCTCTCGACCCACGCACAGGGCCGATCGTCTTCAAGGCGCATCTTGTCCGAGACCCATTCTGTCGATGGTCGCCTAAGTGTCTAGAGCATCATCCGACCATACGCGATCGCTTTTCGCGCTTCGGTTGGCGGATCCTGCCTTATCGCTCGCGGGCCAATCGGCCTATCGGCCTGGTCCTCCGCGGCGACGGCGCACGCGCCGGGCCGCAGTCGTGGCCTTGGAATGCTTCCACCTAATTTGAAAAGATCTAACACTCGATCCAAGCGCCGCAAGCTCCGCGCCGAGGAAAATTGCGAATATCAATCAACTCCACGGCAAGCGAACGCCATGAGCTCGATTCCGGCTGCAGCATGCAATCAACCGCAACGACAGCGCATCCGCAATACTTTGGCTCAAATAACGGCGGCTCGCGGCGTTTCTAAAATTGGCTGAAGGGCGGCATGCAACCAGCCACTGCGCGGCGACGATGCCAGCATTGAGGGAAAACCCAGCGGCGTGCACCGCGCGAACCCTGGCGCCCCGCACATCAGCTGCCGCGCGGCGCCCAAAAGCAAATCCAGCTCAGAACTTGGTCGAAGCGCCGAAGCGGAAGAACTGCTCCTCGTCGTACTCTTCCTTGCTCAAGGCATGAGCGAAGTCGACGCGCAGCGGACCGACCGGCGAGTTCCACAAGATGCTGCCGCCCACCGAGGACCGGACCGTATTGTCGTCCAGGAGATCCCCGCTATCGACCACCGCTTTGGCCCGTTCCGAAGCAGTGAACAGCGAGCCGGCATCCGCGAACACCGCACCCGAGATGCCGAGTTCGTCGGGAATGAACGGGATCGGGAAGCGGAGTTCGGCCGTCGCCGCCCAGAAGCTCTGACCACCGAGGGCATCGCCGGTCCGCCCGTCACGCGGACCATAACCGGCCCGGTCGAAACCGCGCACCGTTTCGCCGCCGCGGAAGAACAGATCGAGGATACGTACGTCATCCCCGCCCCAGCCCTCGATGTGGCCGCCGACGACACGGCCGACCAGCGTGATTTTCTCGGCGACGGGATAGTAGGCCCGCGCCTCGCCCTGGACGCGGACGTATTGCACGTCGCCCCCGACACCGGCAAAGTCCGACGACAGTTGCAGGTAATAACCGCTTGACGGCGTTGTCGGATGGTTGCGCTTGTCGTAGATCAGGCTTCCACCCACGGACGACGTGAAGTACGCGGTATCGTCGCAATCCGGATCGTTGATCGGGCGCCCATTAGGACCGCGCGGGTTGATGTTGACGTCGCCGCAGGCGTCGCGGATCGCCAGCGATGCGTTGTTGTCGACATCGAACAATTCGTCGCGGGCCAGCGTATAGCTTGTCTGCCCCCAGAGGTCTTCCGAAAGCGGGAACCCGAGCCGCACGGTACCGCCGGATTTGCGGCTGCGGAAACCGGATGTATCGCGCTGATCGAGCTCCTTGTGGAACAGGTCGAATCCTGCCGCCAGGTTGCGGTCGAGGAAGCGGGGCTCGGTAAAGCTGAGATCGATCTGGGCACGCTCGAACGAACCACCCACGCTGAGGCGCAGGAACTGGCCGTTGCCGAGTAGGTTGCGCTCCGAGATCGAAACGTCGCCGATGACGCCTTCGCTCGTCGAATAACCGGCACCGAAGGACAATTCCCCTGTCGACTGCTCGACAAGCTCGACGTCGAGGATGACGCGGTCCTGGGCGGAGCCCGGACGCTTCTTGATTTCCACCGACTTGAAGAAGCCAAGCCCCTTGAGCCGCTTCTCGGCGCGGTCAACCAGCAGCGGATTGAAGGCATCGCCTTCGGCCAGACGGAACTCGCGGCGGATGACATAATCCTTGGTGCGGTCGTTGCCGTAAATGTTGATCCGCTCGATATAGATCCGCGGACCTTCGTCGATGACGTAGTTGATGCCGATCGTGCGCGAATAGAAGTCCGGCGTCGTCCGCGGGCGCACCCGGGCGAAAGCAAAACCGCGTTCGGCCACCGACAGCGTCAAGCGCTCGACGGTCTTGTCGATCAGCGAAGCGTCGTAGGTCGATCCGGCATAGGTCAGCAGTTCGCCGCGAACCGATTCGCCATCAAGCTCGGCCAGCGAACTCTCGATACCCATGTTGCCGAAACTATAAAGTTCGCCTTCCTCCATCGTGAAGGTAATGAAGAACCCGGACCCATCGCGATCGAGTTCCGCATTGGCGTTGATGACCCGCGCGTCGGCATAGCCGTTCTTCAGGTAGTACTGACGCAGCAGTTCCCGGTCGAGATTGAGCCGGTCGGGGTCATAGACGCTCGTCCCCTTGAGGAAGTCGAACCAGCCGGCCTGCGTCGTCGTGATGATGTCGCGCAGCTGCGCATCGGTAAAGGCGCGGTTGCCGATGAAGCTGATGCCCTTGACCTTCGTCGCCGAGCCCTCGGTGATCTCGAAAACGAGATTCACGCGGTTTTGCTCAAGCTCGATGATCTTCGGCTCGACGAGCGCGGCATAGCGCCCCTGGCGCTGATAGACGTCGAGAATGCGCTGAACGTCGGCCTGCACCCGCGCACGGGTGAAAACCGACCGCGGCTTCAACTGAACTTCGCTGGCCAGCGTATCGGTGTCGACTTCGTAATTTCCTTCGAAGGCGATCTGGTTGATGACCGGGTTTTCTTCGACGTAGACGGTGACGACGGATCCCTGGATCTCGATACGAACGTCCGCGAACAACCCTGTCGAGAACAGCGTCCGCAGCGAAGCGTCCGCCAATCCTGCGTCGTAGACGTCACCGACCTTGAATTGCAGATAGGTGCGAACGGTTTCCGGCTCGACGCGCCGGTTGCCCGACACGCGGATATCGCTGACGGTCTGCGCGTATGCAGGTCCCGATACCACGGCGGCATCGAATGCCACGGTGGCAAAAGTTGCCACAACGAGCATCAGGGCTGCCTTCAGGCCTCCCAGGAAACTGATCCGAAGCTTTGACATTCGCGGATCTGCCCTCGTTCTGCCGATCCCCCAGAATTCACATCTCAGCATTCGGCAGTCAGCTGATCTGCGTCGTGTTCAGGCTTGTCCCGAAAGCCCGGTCGTCGAAGTCTGCCCGCATGTAGCGCACCGAAGCACTCTACCCCTCCAGCAGCAACCCCTCCAACCCATCAGGTTATTAACGATTCAGCAAGCTCTGTGGAAGTGGCAAGAATGCGTCACCCGGCCCGATTCGACCCTTGACGGCTCAGCTAGCCATCGGATTCGCGCCGGCGCTGCCCCTCGGACCACTGAAAATCAAGATTACACGTGTGTTTTCAGTATTTTAAGTAGTCAAGACGGCAACCGAAAAAAAGCCCGAGTCGGAATGCCGCAGCGGCTCATTTTCGGTCTCTGCGGCAGCTAGGAAAACCACCCTGCGAGGATCCCGCGGTCGTTGTAGAAACCGAAGATCATCAACATCAAGATCAGCGCCAGACCGACCCGGAACCCGAACTCCTGGACGTCCTCGTTGACCGGGCGTCCCATGACCGCCTCGTAGGCGTAGAACATAAGGTGTCCGCCATCGAGAATCGGTATTGGAAACAAATTGATAAGTCCGATGCTGACGGAGATGAACGCCGTGAACAGGACCAGCTGGGTGAAACCCAGGGCCGCGAATTTGCCCGCCGCATCGGCGATGCGCACCACGCCGCCGATCTGATCCGAATCACTGCGGCCGGTAAAGATGTCTCCGATATAGGACAGCGTTCCCGTGATGATGCTCCAGGTCCGCTCGCTGCCCAGCCCGATCGCCTCGATCGGCCCGACGTCGACGTGGCGCGAATAGACAGGCGTCATCGAGCTCTGGATGCCGATCAGCGGGCGCGGAGAGGGATCGGCCGCCTTCGGTCCCGGCGACGTCAACTTCGGCGTGACGCTCAGCGGGATCTCACGCCCCTCCCGCTCGACGACGACGCTGATTTCCCGCCCGTTACTGTTCCCGACGATTTCCTGCAATTGGTTGAAATCGTTGATGTCCTGGCCATTCATGCGAACCACGCGATCGCCTGGCTGGAAGCCCGCCTTATCGGCGGGATCGCCTGCAACGACACCGGCCACGATCGGCTCGACGGCATACCGGATCCCGATTGTCGGCCGCTTATGCTTGCCGGCTATATAGTCGTTGCGTTCCTGCATCTCAGGCTCGAGCGACACCGCGACTTCCTGGCCCGCCCTGTCGACCAGGAACTCGAGCGTCCGCCCCGGGCTGGTCCATACGATCTCGTTGACCTGCGAAAAATCGCGAACTTGCCGGCCGCCGATCGAGAGAATCTTGTCGCCCGGTTTCAGGCCGGCAACCGCAGCCGGACTTCCAGGCACGATATAGTCTGCGCGCGGCTCGATGCGGTTGTCGCCCATCGCCAGGTAGAAGCCCGCAAAGATCGCGATCGCCAGAATGAAGTTCGCCAGCGGCCCTGCCACCACGACGGCCGCACGCTGCCAAACGGGTTTCAGCTGGAACGAGCCCTTGCGCTGCTCTTCGCTCATCGTATTGAGTGCATCCCGATCGGGCATGCTTGCCGCATTTTCATCGTCGAGAAACTTGACGTAACCCCCAGCCGGAATCCAGGCGACCCGCCACCGGGTCCCGTGCTTGTCCACGAAAGCCCAGATTTCCTTGCCAAATCCGATCGAGAACGTCGTTACCGTCACGCCGCACCACCGCGCCACCAGGAAGTGACCCATCTCGTGGATGAACACCACCACGGTCAGTGCGAAAACGAAGCCGAGAAATGTGATCGCCGCCGACGAGAAGTTGTTGGCAATAAGCGAGAGGAATTCCATAGACACGTGTCCTTCCTGACCGAGATCAGAGCTCGGCGGTCAGCTTCAATGCGCGCTGCGGCGACGACCAACTCGCCCCTCGCGATTCGATTTCGACAAACAATCGCCAACTGCGGGCGAATGGGCAACCTTCGGCTTGCTGCCCCGGCCCACGCAACGAGGCTTTCGGCTCATCTGACCTGCACCGGCGCGACAGCGCCCGGTCCCAGCCGGGATAAGCACCGTCATTACGTCCGGCCCGCAACGATCTCCCGGCACAACCGGCGGGCCTCCTGATCGCAAGAGATGATCGCCTCCAACCCGACCGCCTCCGCAAGCAGTCCCTCCCGGTCGGCCATGCCGAGAGTTTCCTCCACCATTACGGCGATATCGGGCACCCGCAGGCGTCCGTCAAGGAAAGCGGCGACCGCAATCTCATTAGCCGCATTCAGAACCGCCGGCGCCGTCCCCCCGCGTTCCATCGCCGCCCGCGCGATGCGGATTGCCGGGAAGCGGACTTCATCGGCGGCTTGGAACGTCAATTGCGCGATCTCCGCCAGGTCGAGCCGCTTTGTCGGCGCCGCCATCCGCTGCGGCCACGATAGCGCCAGCGCGATGGGTGTGCGCATGTCCGGTTCCGCCATCTGCGCCAGCACCGAACCGTCGACGAAAGAGACGAGGCAGTGCACGATCGACTGCGGATGCACGAGCATGCCCAACTGGTGGGTTGCCACCGGAAACAGGTGCAGCGCCTCGATCAGTTCCAGTCCTTTGTTCATCATCGTCGCCGAATCGACCGAGATCTTGGACCCCATCGACCAATTCGGATGATTGAGCGCATCCGCCCGGCTGGCGATCGCGATGCGCTCGATCGGCCAGTCCCGGAAAGGACCGCCCGACGCCGTCAGCACGATCCTCTCGATCGATTCCGGCGCGGCATCCTTCAACACCTGGAACGCCGCCGAATGTTCGCTGTCGACGGGGATCAGCTCGCACCCCGCCCTGGCAACTTCCCGCATGAAGACATCGCCGGCCGAAACAAGGCATTCCTTGTTGGCGAGCCCCAGCCGCCGGCCTGTCCGCACCGCCGCCAGCGCCGGCTTCAGCCCGGCCGCACCGACGATTGCAGCAATCGTGCAATCGACCGGCACGGATGCCGCCTCGATCAGTGCCTCTTCGCCGGCCGCCGCCGCGATGCTGGTGCCGCTCAATGCGTCCTTCAGGGCCTTATAGAGCGTTGCATCGCCGATCACCGCCCGCTCTGCGCCGCAAGACCGCGCACAGGCGGCCAAGGCTTCGACATTGGCATGCGCTGTCACCGCAAAGACCTCGAACGCGGAGCCGCTTCGCGCCACCAGATCGAGCGTACTCGCGCCAATCGAGCCGGTTGCGCCGAGCACGGTCAGGCGTTGCGGCGGATTCGCCGATGTGGCTTTGGCCGAGTGCGGTCCTGCAAGTGCCATGGTCTCCCCTTGCCCCGCCCCGGCTGCCATCGAGCATTCCTTACCGTCGCCGGATCACGCTGCCGCACGGTCTGCGACACAACCCGACTATGCACCGAAAACGAGGGCGCGTGCCGGCGCCGCGGCATCGATCGCCAACCCTATTACAACGGCCAGTGTCGCAGCCGTCACCATGCCGTCCATCCGGTCCATGAAACCGCCATGCCCGGGAATGAGATCACTGGCATCTTTCACCCGGAACAGCCGCTTCAATGCCGATTCGGCCAGATCGCCGAGCAGCGCAGCAAGGCTCAACAGGACCGTACAGGAGATGAGATAACCGAACGGCACCCCATCGAGAACCGACCAGAACACGACTGCGACACCAACAGCCGCTATGACGCCGCTGAACAGGCCCGCCCAGGTCTTGTTCGGCGAAATACTCGGATAAAGCTTGGCGCCCCCGATCAGCCGCCCACCCGCGAAGGCCCCGATATCGCCCGCCCAAACCACCGCAAAGATGAACAGCACGGCCGTCAGCCCGTGCGGTTCGGAACCGCGCAGACAGATCAGTGCAACCGCGGGAATCCCGACGTATAGCACCCCCAGAACCGAGACACCCGGCCCGGTCCAGAAATTCATCGCCAATAGCGTCACCGCTCCGATGGCAAGAACGGCCAGCGCCAGCCCCGGACCGACAACTGTGGCGGTTAGAACAGCCACCATAACCGCCGCGGCATGCACGAAAAAGGAAACGTCGCTGCCGCCGCCGCGGCGCACCAGATGGCCCCACTCCCAGCACATCGCCAATGCCACCAGGCCGACCAGCACGGCGAAAGGTGCGGGCCCCGCGAACAATGCGCCCAGCGCGCAGCCCGCCAGCAGCACCGCGGACACCACCCGCAGTTTGAGCTCGTTGAGCCAACCGATCGTCCTCGCCTCCCTGCCGCCCGCTTCCAGTGTCACCTTGTGCGGCCTCTCAAGCAGAAGAACGTTGCGCCAGACCGCCATAACGACGTTCGCGCTCGAAATACTGGGCGATCGCTGCCTCCAGGTGTTCGCGTCCGAAATCGGGCCAATAGGCGTCGAGAAAGACGAACTCCGCATAGGCGGCCTGCCATAGCAGGAAGTTCGACAAACGCTTCTCTCCGCTTGTTCGGATGAGTAGATCGGGATCGGGCACCCCGGCGGTATCGAGGACCGTATCGAACAAATCGGCATCGATCCGCGCCGGATCAAGATGCCCGGCCGCCACTTCGTCCGCAAGCCGGCGGGCAGCCCGTGCGATCTCGTTGCGACCGCCGTAGTTGAAGGCAATGGTCAGTGTCAGCCGCGAGTTTTTCGCCGTCAGTTCCCTGGCTTCGTCGATCAAGGCCAACAGTTCGGCATCGACTCTGTCGCGCTCGCCGATCGTCAGGATGCGCACGTTGGCGTCGTGCAACTCCGCCAGATCGCGCCGGATGAAGCGCTTCATCAGCCCCATGAGATAGTCGACTTCGTCGCGCGGCCGCGACCAGTTCTCGGACGAAAAGCTGTAAATCGTCAGGTAGGAAAGATTAAGTTCGATCGCCGCCTTGACGGTGCGACGGACCGCCTCCACGCCTTCGCGATGCCCCATGGTCCGCGGCAGGCCGCGTTGACTGGCCCAGCGCCCGTTGCCGTCCATGATGATAGCGACATGCTGCAGGCTAGCGATTTGAGTGCCGCGAATCGGTTGACTGGGCGAAAGGTTGGCCAAGGGAGCGGACGCGCTTTTTCAGGAGGGTTGCAAGGAACGAGCGAGACGACGCGGGACGTTATGCTTCAAACCGGGGAACCGGACCTCAAACAGTCTGTATTTCCTGTTCCTTGGTGGCCAGCACATCATCGACCATTTTTACGTACTTGTCGGTCAACTCCTGGACACTCGCGGAATTTTTGCGGTGCTCATCTTCGCTGATCTCGCCGGCTTTTTCCAATTTCTTCAAGCTATCCATGCCATCGCGACGCACGTTTCGCACCGATACTTTCGATTTTTCTGCGTATTCATGCGCTACTTTTACAAGTTCCTTGCGCCTGTCCGCCGTCAGTGTCGGGATCGGCAGACGCAGCAACTGGCCATCCATGACCGGATTGAGCCCCAGATTCGATTCGCGGATGGCCTTTTCGACCGCCGATACATTCGACCGGTCCCAGACCTGCACCGAAATCATGCGCGGTTCGGGTACCGACACCGTCGCGACCTGCGACAGTGGCATCCTTGAGCCGTAAACCGTCACCTGGATCGGATCAAGCAGATGGGTGCTTGCCCGGCCCGTTCTGAGCCCGCTCAACTCGCGTTTCAATGCGTCGAGTGACGCACGCATCTCGCTTTCGAGATCTTTCAGGTCGAAGCCTTCAGCCATGACTAATGTTTCCCTTTTCAAACGGAGCCTCAAAGCGATTGAGCTGTCCGTCGTGTAAATCCGATACGGCCCGGGCCTCCGCCCCGCCGCTCGGCCAATCGGCCTCGGCGACCGCTCGCTACGCGCCGATCACGGTCGCACGGGCTTCGCCCTTCAACAACTTGAGCAGATTGCCCGGCTCTTCGATCGAACAGACAATTACCGGAAGTGCGTTATCTCGGGCAAGAGCGATCGCTGCACCGTCCATCACCCTGAGATCTCGCGAAAGAACCTCTTCGTAGGTCAAAGCGTCATAGCGCACGGCATCGGCGATTTTCTTGGGATCGCCCGAATAGACGCCATCGACCTGGGTTGCTTTTACGACTGCATCGCAATTCATCTCCACGGCCCGCAACGTTGCCGCGGTATCGGTCGTGAAGAAGGGATTTCCCGTCCCGGCGGCGAAGATAACGATGCGATGCTCTTCCATGTGCCGCAGTGCGCGCGCGCGGATGTAGGGTTCACACACCGTCGGCATCGGAATCGCTGACAGAACTCGCCCATCGACTCCGATTTGTTGCAACCCTCCCTGCAACGCAAGCGCATTCATCACCGTCGCCAGCATGCCCATGTAGTCGGCGTTGGCCCGGTCCATTCCCGCCGCCGCCCCTTGCAGCCCGCGGAAGATATTGCCCCCGCCCACGACCACTCCGATCTCGGCACCGGCAGCCGATGCATCCTTGATATCCCCCGCCAGGCGCGCCACCACCGAAGTATCGATCCCATAGCCGTTTTTGCCCATCAGGGCTTCTCCGGAAAGCTTCAGTAAAAGCCGCTTGTATTTGAGGTCAGGCAGGTTCTCGGTCATCGCGCGTTCTCGGCTCTTCCATCTGCATCGAATGGCATTTGAGAATTCGGCACTGGTGTAGCCCCTTGGCGCCAGGAGACAAGCCCTAAGGCTCAAGACCCCTATTCAACCATGAGCATCCATAGCAAAACGGCCGACTGCAAACAGCCGGCCGTCTCGATCTGAAGTCGATCGGCGGATTTACTTCTTGCCGGCGGCCGCAGCGACTTCGGCGGCGAAATCGCCGTCTTCGCCCTTATCGACGCCTTCACCCAGCGCATAGCGGACAAATCCGGTCACCTTGATCGGCGCCCCGACCGATTTGGCAGCAGTTTCGACAGCCTGCTGAACGGTCGCCTTGCCGTCGATGACGAAGGTTTGCTGCAGGAGAACGACCTGCTGGAAGAATTCCTTGCGCAGCTTGCCTTCCACCATTTTCGCGGCGATTTCCGGCGGCTTGCCCGATGCAATGGCCTGCTCGGTGTAGATCGCCCGCTCGCGTTCGATCACGTCCTGGTCGAGTTCCTCAGGCGTCAGCGCCAGCGGGTTGGCGGCGGCCACATGCATCGCCAGTTGACGGCCGAACTCGGCAAGCTTGTCCCGGTCGCCGGTGCTTTCCAGCGCCACCAGCACGCCGATCTTGCCCATGTCGTCGGCGGCCTTGTTGTGCACGTAGGCCGATACGACACCGCTGCCGACCGAAAGCGCCGATGTCCGGCGAACGTTCATGTTTTCGCCAATGGTGGCGACCATTTCCTTCACATAGTCTTCGACGTTGATGGATTTCGAAGACATCTTGGCCGCGAGCAGCTTGGCAAGGTCGCCCCCGGTTTCGAGCGCGAGCGAGGTGATTTCGCCGACCATTTTCTGGAACTGCTCATTGCGGGCAACGAAATCGGTCTCCGAATTGATCTCGACCACGGCGCCCGAATTGCCGTCCGACTTGGCGCCGACCAGCCCTTCGGCGGCGACGCGGTCCGCCTTCTTGGCAGCCTTGGAAAGACCCTTCGTGCGCAACCAGTCGATGGCGGCTTCCATGTCGCCGTCGTTCTCGGTCAGCGCCTTTTTGCAATCCATCATGCCGGCGCCGGTCTTCTCGCGCAGCTCTTTCACGAGCGAAGCGGAAATCGCAGTCATAATCATTCTCTCTTTTTTGCAAGGCCGTCGGGACGTGCCTAGGCCCGCAGCTTGAAGTTAATGTGACACGCTTCGCCGTATCGCGATTCGACACTCGGTCCGCCGGTAGAAAGCCGGCCGCTCCCGCGACCAGCCTTTCACCTCATGCGGCAGATTGCGCGACAAGCTTCTTGGCCTGTTCGAGCCAGGTTTCCGCAGCAAGGCGGCCGGGCGCTTTCATCGCCACTTCGAGGGCCGTCACATCGTCCGGCTTGAGATCGGCGATCTGCCAAAAGTGGAAGACGCCGAGATCGTTGAGCACCAGTTCCGTTTTGGCATCGACGCCGCGGATACTCTTGAGATCGTCAGGCTCGCCACGCGGTGCTTCGATGCCCGTGAAGCTCGCCGTCACGTCCGGCAGCACTTCTGCAGTCGGTGTTTCCATGGCGCCGAGATCGACCCCGGAGGCAGCACTCGACCGCTCGATGCCGTCGATCGCCGCACGCGCCAGCAGATCGCAATAGAGAGTGATCGCACGGCCGGCGTCGTCGTTACCGGGGATCGGGAAGTCGATGCCGTCGGGATCGCAGTTCGTATCGACGATCGCGATGATCGGGATGCCGAGCTTGCGGGCCTCCTTGATGGCGATCTGCTCCTTGTTCGTATCGATCACGACGAGAAGGTCGGGCGTGCCGCCCATTTCGCGGATCCCGCCAAGCGACATCTGCAGCTTGTCGCGTTCGCGCTGGAGGGTGAGGATTTCCTTCTTGGTGCGCCCATGCGGGTTCTCGAGAATGTCGTCGAGCTGGCGCAGGCGGCGGATCGACTGCGACACCGTCTTCCAGTTGGTCAGCGTGCCGCCGAGCCAGCGGTGGTTCATGAAGTACTGCGCCGAGCGGCCGGCGGCTTCGGCAACGCCTTCCTGAGCCTGCCGCTTGGTCGCGACGTAGAGCACGCGCCCGCCGCCGGCAACGGTATCCGACACCTTCACGAGCGCCTGGTGAAGCAGCGGCACGGTCTGCGTCAAGTCGATGATGTGGATGTTGTTGCGCGCACCGAAGATGAACGGAGCCATCTTGGGATTCCAGCGGTGCGACTGGTGGCCGAAATGAACGCCAGCTTCGAGCAGCTGACGCATATTGAAGACGGGAAGAGCCATCTTGAAGTCGTCCTTGATTTCCGGTTGAACCTCCGCGGACCAATGAAAATCTGGCCCTTGAAGCAGGGCCGAACTCACCGGGGGCATGAAACGGGGCTTTTAATCCGTTTCCGCCGAAACGATCCGCGTGTGGGATGAACCGCCCCTATACAGCCGTTTGGCACGGGTGGCAAGGCTTCGGCAGCCATTCCACATTCATGGCATTCAGCAAGCCCTCAATGTCATCCCGGGGCTTGCCCCCCAATGTCGGGTTAAAGAAAGCCGGACTTGGTCCGCTGTATGAGCTACACCCACCAACGTCATCCCGCCGGAGGGCGGGACCCAAGTCACGTCTCAAGGAGACGAGCGTAAACACTCCTTGATGTCCCGTCATCCGGCTTGACCATCAACGCCACGACCTTGACAAAACCTATCTATTACAGAGCTTGCTTAGGCCCCCGCCTTCGCGAGGGTGACGGACCTTTTTAGACAGATTGTCGTTTCAATCCGGTAGATTCAATCCCAGCCGGCCGCGTGCCGCCCTTGGAACGATCGCGATCCACGCGCCGTTCGGCGCTTGGCTGACCCACTTCTGCAGCCGCGCCACCGTATCTTCTGATGTCGCGACGCAACCGACAGTCGCGGTCTGTGGATTTTTCCAGACATGCAGAAAAATGCAGGAGCCGGATTTGGCCGCCCTGTCGGTCGGATAGTCGACGACGACCCCGCGCTTGTAGAGCGAGATCTCCCACATCCGCTCACCGCTCGTCCCCTCCGGAATGGCATCAGCCGGCACGATCTGGCTGTACTTTTCCGATCCCGCATCATCGACGCAGAAGTGCCCCCCATCTTTGAGTTGCATATAATGCGGAAGGCCGTCAGGGCTCAGACCGAACGGTCGGCCCAATGGGAAAACACCGGCTGGAGCGCGCTTGTCGCCCTCCATCTTGATCGGTTCGCCGGCAGCGGCGTGATCGCGAAAAGTATGCCCCCACCCGAGCCCATTGCGCCCGACGGTTGCCGGCATGGGCTCTGCGTTGCTTTTCCACTGGTCCGAACCTGAACCCCGTTGGTAGAGCCTGATCGTCGCCCCGCTGCTATCGAAGGTTTCCGTCTCGACCAGCAACAGGTGTGTGGATTTTCCGAAGTTTTCTGGCGCACCTGGCGTCGGCTTATGCGACCGCAATGCGTAGTAGCTTGCAAGCAAGCCAACAATCACCACCAAGCCGGCAATGCGAACCCAACGCAAACCCTAGATCTCCTCGACCTCGACGATCCCCGGCACAGTCGCCAGCCGCCCCGCCATGTTCGGAGAAACGTCATAGCGTCCCGGCAATTTCAGCTCTAGTTCGCGACCGCGTGTTTTTAAGGGCAGCACCAGGTGAACGTCGCCGCCGCGCGTCCCCGCAATCGGCGCCACCAGGTATTCCTTCATCGCTGCAAACAGCTTTTCGCGCGCCGACATGGCGTCAGGATCGCAAACCAGCCGGAGCCCGCGTTCGACGTTCGCCGCCACCTTGTCGAGCGACTCGACCGACTGAACGCGCATTTTGATCGAGCCCTCTTCATCGCGCTCAGCCGAAACCGTCAGCACCACCGGCGTTCCAGCAGTCAGCAAATCGCCGGCCGCCGAAAGTGTATCCGAGAACAGCACCGCCTCGAACTGGCCTGTCGCATCCGAGAACATCGCAAAGGCAAACTTGTTGCCCTTGGCCGACCGCCGCTCACGCACCGAAACGACGATAGCTCCGATTTTGCCCGCCGCCGCGCCCGCCCTTGCGGTGTAGGATTCCATTTTCGCGTACGTCGTGCCGCCGACCTTGCCGAGAACCTTCCCGTAGCTGTCGAGCGGGTGGCCCGAGAGGTAGAAACCGACCGCGCCGAACTCGGCTTCGAGCTGCTCCAGCGGCGTCCATGTCTTTGCCTTCTTCAATATCAGGCTCGGCGCCGATCCAGGCGCCGCGAACAGATCGGACGTTCCATCCGCCGCATCCGCACTGACGCGCTGCGCCAACGCGATGATTTGTTCGGCGTTGGCCTTCGCGGTGGCTCGGCTTGGTTCCAGTGCGTCGAACGCCCCCGACTGCGCCAGCGTCTCGATCGCCCGTTTGTTCAGCGCTTTGGCGTTCAACCGCGAGGCGAAATCCCCCAGCGTCTTGAACTCACCGCCTTCCGCGCGGGCATCGACGATCGTCTGCACCGCCCCCGTGCCGACATTCTTCAAGGCTGCGAGCGAATAGCGGATCGCGCCTTTGACCGGTCCCTTCTGCCCATCCTTCATGGGGAGAGGGTCAGGGTGAGGGGCAGAAATTGGAGGGTGAGCGGCAGCCTTAGCGTTGGCCGGCGGTTCTAATGTCTGCCCGTCTCGCGACTTGCGGGGAGAGGGGGACTGCCGCTCGACAGTGAAGTCCACTTCGGATGCATTGACGCACGGCGGCAGCACCGGCACGCCGAACTTCTTTGCTTCCGCCACAAAACCCGCGAGCTTGTCGGTGTTCGCCATGTCGAGGCTCATCGACGCCGCGATGAACTCCTCCAGGTAGTTCGCCTTCATGTAGGCGGTGTGGTAGCTCACCAGCGCGTACGCTGCAGCGTGCGATTTGTTGAACCCATAGCCGGCGAACTTGTTGACCAGTTCGAAGATGAAGGCTGCGTCTTTCTTCTTGACGCCGCGCGCGACGGCCCCCTCGATGAAGCGCGCCTCGTGCCGCGCCATCTCGGCCTTGTCCTTCTTGCCCATCGCGCGCCGCAGCATGTCGGCCTGACCCAGCGTATAGCCGCCCATCACCTGCGCGATCTGAATGACCTGCTCCTGGTAGATGATGACGCCGTAGGTCTCCGACAGGATGCCTTCAAGCATCGGATGCAGGCAGTCGACCGGTTCCTCGCCGTGCTTGCGGTTGATGTAGGTCGGGATGTTGTCCATTGGGCCGGGGCGGTAAAGCGCCACCATGGCGATGATGTCTTCGAAGCGGTCCGGACGCAGCCGCTTGAGGCTTTCCCGCATGCCTGTCGATTCCAGCTGGAACACCCCGACCGTGTCGGCGCGCGCCAAGAGTTCGTAGGATTTCTTGTCGAACACATCGAGCTTTTCGAGTTCGACGTCGATGCCCCGCACCCGCTTCACGAGATCGACCGCCTTCTTCAGGACCGTCAGTGTCTTCAGGCCGAGAAAGTCGAATTTCACCAGGCCGGCGGCCTCGACGAGCTTCCAGTTGAACTGCGTCACCGGCATATCCGACTTCGGATCGCGGTAGAGCGGCACCAGGTCTTCGAGCGGCCTGTCGCCGATCACCATGCCGGCGGCGTGCGTCGAGGCGTGCCGGTAGAGCCCCTCGAGCTTGATCGAAATTTCGAGGAGCTTGGCGACCAGCGGATCAGCCTTCTGCGCTTCCTGCAGCTTCGGTTCGGATTCGATCGCCTCCGGCAGCGTCACCGGGCTTGCCGGATTGTTCGGCACCATCTTGCACAGCTTGTCGACCTGCCCGTACGGCATCTGCAGAACCCGGCCGACGTCGCGCAGCACGGCTCGGGCCTGCAGCTTGCCGTGCGTGATGATCTGCGCCACCCGGTCGTGCCCGTACTTCTGCTGCACGTAGCGGATCGTTTCCTCGCGCCTGTCCTGGCAGAAGTCGATGTCGAAGTCGGGCATCGACACGCGCTCGGGATTGAGGAAGCGTTCGAACAGCAGGCCGAACCGCAACGGGTCGAGATCGGTAATCGTCAGCGCGTAGGCGACGAGCGAGCCGGCCCCCGAACCGCGCCCCGGCCCGACCGGGATACCCTGCGCCTTCGACCACTTGATGAAATCGGCAACGATCAGGAAGTAGCCTGGAAACTTCATGTTGGTAATGACATCGACTTCGTAGGCAAGCCGCTTTTCGTAATCTTCTGTCGTAAAGCCTTGCGCCGGGCCGTGTACTTCGAGACGCTGCGCCAGCCCCTCCTCCGCCTGCCTCTTCAGTTCGCCGGCCTCTTCTTCGATGAGGTCGCCGTCGCTCTTGCCGTCGAGGCTTTTCACAAAGCGCGGCAGGATCGGCTCACGCGTCAGCGGCCGGTAATGGCAACGCCGCGCTATCTCCACCGTATTGGCAAGCGCTTCCGGTAGATCGGCAAACACCTCCGCCATTTCGTCGGCGGACTTGAAGTAGTGCTGGCGCGTCAAGCGCCGGCGGTTGTCCTCGACGACGTAACGGCCTTCCGCGATGCAGATCAGCGCATCGTGGGCTTCGTAATCCGAAGCCGCCGGGAAGAACACTTCGTTGGTCGCCACCAGCGGCAATTCGAGCGCGTAGGCCAGATCGATAAGCTGCGGCTCGACCTGGCGCTC
Source organism: Alphaproteobacteria bacterium (assembly GCA_018819265.1). Taxonomy (GTDB): domain Bacteria; phylum Pseudomonadota; class Alphaproteobacteria; order Rhizobiales; family Hyphomicrobiaceae; genus Filomicrobium. The sequence continues at coordinate 12,327 of JAHJQI010000121.1, read as the reverse complement.
GCGCTCGCCGCCATGGCGCTGGATCTCGACGTAGAGCCGGTCGGCGTAGGCCGCGTGCAACCGGCGCAACCTGGCTTCGGCTACGACCGCGCGCTGATCGCCGATCGCCCGGTCGATCGGCCCGTCCGGGCCTCCGGTCAGCGCAATCAGCCCCTCGGCATGCGCTTCCAGCCGCGAAACAGAGACATGCGGGGAAGCGCCGTCCTCAACCGTGAGATGCGCCGCGCTGACAATCTTCATCAGGTTCCGATAGCCGGCCTCGCAGGCCGCCAGCAACGCGACGTACCCATCCCGCGCCAGACGCTGATGCTCGCTTTCCCCCGAGCGCGGCTGGCGGCCGTTTGACAACGGATCGTCCTGCCCGTCCCCCTCGAAATCGACGGCAAGCGTAACCCCGACGATCGGCTGCACGCCGGACTTGGCAAGCTTCTCGGAGAACTCGAGCGCCCCGAACAGATTGTTGGTATCGGTGAGCGCCAGCGCCGGTGCGCCCTGCGTCTCGGCAATCTTGGCCAGAGCCGGGATCGGCAGCGCGCCTTCAAGCAGTGAATACGCCGAGTGCACGCGCAGATGCACGAACCGCAAGCGGTTCGCGGCGGTTTGCTGGTCGGCATGCAGGGCCGATACAGCTTCGGATGGTCGAATCGGAGCGTTCATCTCCCCAACCTATCCTGGCGTTCCGCCAAGCGCATCGCCCGCGAATGCGCCTACCCACAATAGATTGAACCAATCATCAGCGATGCAACCGCTCGCTCGACAGGCTGTAAACGTCGTCCGGCGTCATCACCAGGTCCGAAACCATGCGCAATCCGACCAGCAGCACCAGCCCACCCAGCAAAATACGCAGCGTTTCCGGCTTCAGCTGACCGCCGAACTTAACCCCCAACTGCGCCGCGACCACGCTCCCCAGCATCAACGGCAGCCCGAGCAGCAGATCGACGTTCTGGTTGAATTGCGCTTGAACCACGGTTGTGAAACTTGCCACGCACAGCACTTGAAGCGACGAGGTTCCCACAGCCACTCGCGTATTCACACCGAGCACGTAAACGAGCAGCGGGATCAAAATGAAGCCTCCGCCGGCGCCCATGATGGCCGTGAGAAACCCGACAAACGCTCCGACTACCAGAGGCGGCAGCACGCTGATATACATTTTCGCGCGGCGAAAGCGCATCCTCAGCGGCAGTTTCTGGTTGAAGCTGCGTGAGCGCCGTCTCAACGTCCCCGGTGCCAGCACGGCCGGATGCGCCAGCCGGTGCCACGCCCAAAAGCCCTCCGCGACCATCACGCTGCCGATCACGGTCAGAATCGCGGCATAAGTCAGCGAAGTGAAGAGTTCGAGTTGGCCCAGTTGTTCCAGGATCGACTGCAGCTGGGAGCCCAATGTCGAACCGACCAGGCCCGCCGCCGTCAGCACAACGCCCATACGGACATCGACATTACCGCGCCCCCAATGGGCAATCGCTCCCGAGACCGACGAAGCGATCACGATGGCAGCCCCCGTACCGACGGCCACGATCGGCGGAACCCCCATGACCATCAAAATCGGCGTGAGGATGAATCCGCCGCCCACTCCGAACATGCCCGACAAGAAACCGACCGCCAGCCCGAGGCCCAGCAGCGGCAGCAACGGCAGCGGCATGCCGGCAATGGGAAGATAGATCTGCATTTCGGTCCAGAACACACGACGGCTTTCACCGCCTTGGAAATAACGGGCGCATCCCGATTGATAGAAGGCGAACCCGCAGGCCTTTAGAACCACGTTTACCGCCGCGCAGGAACGACCGGCCAGACCGCCCATCGCCTCGCGCGCAATTGACGCGGAAAGATCGAAGGCTTCAAGCCGCCTGCCCCGGCGTCACCTCGACGAGGTGCCCGTCGGCCAGCCGGATGATCCGGTCCATACGCGCGGCAAGGTCATGGTTGTGGGTGGCGATAAGAGCCGCGACACCGGTCCGGTGAATGAGTTCGACGAGTGACTCGAACACCCGCTCGGAGGTCCTCGGATCTAGATTGCCGGTCGGTTCGTCCGCCAGCAGCAGCCGCGGCTGATTGGCCAGCGCCCTGCAGATCGCGGTGCGCTGCTGCTCGCCCCCCGACAGTTCCGCCGGCCGGTGATGCAGCCGCTCGGCAAGCCCCACCGACGACAACAGCGACGCCGCCCGCTCGCTCGCCCGACGCTTGCTGCGGCCCAGGATCATCTGCGGGATGATCACGTTTTCGAGTGCGGAGAATTCCGGCAGCAACTGGTGGAACTGATAGACGAAGCCCATTTCGCTGCGACGGACCCGGGTGCGCTCGCCATCCGACAGCCCCATGCATTCGCGCCCGTCGATGGCGACACTGCCCCCGTCCGCGCTCTCGAGAAGCCCCGCGATATGCAACAGCGTCGACTTGCCCGCCCCTGAAGGCCCGACAAGCGCCACTGCCTGGCCGGGGAAGATCTCTATCGACGCCCCGTCGAGCACCTTGATCTCGCGCGGCCCCTGATGGAACGAGCGGCGCAGACCGGCAAGCCGCAGGATCGGGGTTGGCCTGTGCGAAGCATCCATCATGGTTCTACTCATACCTCAGCGCTTCGACAGGATCGAGCGTCGAAGCCCGCCAAGAGGGATAGATCGTCGCCAGGATCGACAGCCCGAGTCCCATGGCAACGATCATCGCCGTCTCGTTGGGATCGATCTGGGCCGGCAGCTTCGTCAGATAGTAGATCGACGGGTCGAACAATTCCGTGCTGGTCAGCCACGCCACGAACCCCTTGATGGCATCGATATTCCAGCAGAACACGACGCCCAGCGCGAAGCCGGCCAGCGTCCCGACCACGCCGATCGCGGCCCCCGTGATCAGGAACACCCGCATCACCGCCCCGCGCGAGGCTCCCATGGTGCGCAGGATGGCGATGTCGCGGCTCTTGTCCTTCACCAGCATCATCATGCCTGAAATGATGTTGAGCGCCGCCACCAGAATGATGAGCGACAGGATGATGAACATCACCAGGCGCTCGATCTCGAGCACCTTGAAAAACGTCTCGTTGCGCTGCTTCCAGTCGGTCGTCTGGAACGTGCGCCCGATCTCGCCCTTGATTTCCGCTTGATAGGCCGCCACGCGCTCGGGATTGTCGACCATGACTTCGATGAAGTCGACCGCATCGCGCTTCGAGAAGAATTTCTGCGCTTCGCCGAGCGGCATAAAAATCACCGTGCGGTCGTACTCGCTCATGCCCATCTCGAAGATGGCCTTGATCTGGTAGGCCTTTGTGCGCGGTGCGGTGCCGAACGGCGTCGTCGCTCCGCGCGGCGACACCAGTGTGATGGTATCGTCGAGACCGGCGCCCAGCGCGTTGGCGAGCCTTGTACCGATCGCTATTCCAGGCGAGGTATCGAAGCCATCGAGCGTCCCGAACCTGACGTTGCCCGAAACCAGCGACAGCGATTTGACACCATCTTCGGACATGCCGCGCACCAGCCCCCCCGTCGCCTGCACCCGCGACGACACCATCACCTGGCCTTCGATCAGCGGCAATGCGTGTTGCACGCCCTTGACCTTTTCGATGCTCTTGGCGACTGCGTCGAAATCCTTGAACGGTTCGCCGATCTTCAGGACCACGACATGGCCGTTGAGACCGAGGATCTTTGCAAAGAGGTCGGCGCGAAAGCCGTTCATCACCGCCATGACGATGATCAGCGTCGCCACGCCGAGCATGATGCCGATGAATGAAAAACCCGCGATGACGGAGATGAAGCCTTCCTTGCGCCGCGCGCGCAGATAGCGCAACGCCAGCATCCATTCGAACGGCGCGAACGGCCCCGTTTCCTTGCTCGGCTTGTCCAGTGCGTCCGCGCTGTGACCGGCTGCCATGTCTTCCCCTTAGCGTTACCCCGGGCGAAACGCCCTTCGCCCCGTCTGCAGCCCATTTCATTGCCCGCAAACGCTTCGAGCATCTGCCTAAACGAGGCTGCGCTGAGCCTGCACCGCCGCGATGACGTGATTAAGTCCGGCTTCCGTTGCCAGCGTCTCCCGCTCGCCGCCGGCGCGGGCCTTGATCTCGACCTCGCCGCTCTTGACGCCCTTCGGACCGACGATCAACTGGAAAGGCAGTCCGATCAGGTCCATGGTCGAGAACTTCGCGCCCGCCCGCTCGTCGGTATCGTCATAGAAAACCTCGATACCGGCTGCCGCCAGCTTCCGGTAGAGGTCCGCGCAGGCAGCATCGGTAGCCGCATCCCCTGAGCGCAAATTGACGAGCCCCACCTCGAAGGGCGCGACCGGCACCGGCCAGATGATGCCGTTCGCGTCGTGGCTCGCCTCGATGATCGCGCCAGCGAGCCGCGATACCCCGACCCCGTAAGAGCCCATCTCAGGCGTTACCAACTGGCCGTCGGGCCCCTGCACCTTGGCGCCCATGGCAGCCGAGTACTTGGTCCCGAAATAGAAGATGTGACCGACCTCGATGCCACGGGCCGTCACGCGGTCGGCTTCCGGCACCTCTTTTTCGAAGCGGGCGGCGTCGTGAATTTCGTCCGTCGCCGCATACCGCGATGTCCACCGCTCGACGATGCCCGAAAGGTCGCCGAAGAAATCGGTATCGGCCGCCGGCACCTGTTCGTGGAGAAGATCCTTGTGCAGGAACACTTCGCTCTCGCCGGTTTCGGCCAGGATGATGAACTCGTGGCTGAGGTCGCCGCCAATCGGTCCGGTATCGGCCTTCATCGGCACGGATTTCAGTCCCATCCGCGCAAACGTCCGAAGGTAGGCCGCAAACATCCGCTGGTAGGTTGCCCGCGCGTCGTCCTTCGTCAGGTCGAAGGAATAGGCATCCTTCATCAGGAATTCGCGTCCGCGCATGACGCCGAACCGGGGCCGGATCTCATCGCGGAACTTCCACTGGATGTTGTAGAGGTTTTTCGGCAGGTCCTTGTAGCTTCGCACGCTGTCGCGGAAGATCGCCGTCACGACCTCTTCGGCGGTCGGCCCGAAAAGCATGTCGCGCTCGTGGCGGTCGACGATGCGCAGCATTTCCTTGCCGTAGGCTTCATAGCGGCCGGATTCGCGCCACAGATCGGCCGATTGGATCGTCGGCATGAGAATCTCGATGGCCCCGGCGCGGTTCTGTTCCTCGCGCACGATGCCCTCGATTTTCTTCAGGACGCGCAGTCCCAGCGGCAGCCACGAATAAATCCCGGCTGCCGATTGTTTAATCATTGCAGCCCGCAGCATCAGCTGGTGCGAGACGATCTCCGCTTCCTTGGGCGTGTCGCGAAGAACGGGCAGGAAGTAGCGGGAAAGGTGCATTGGTGTCCTATGAAACGGGTATTGCCGGCAACAGTAGGCAACTCATCGCAGTATCGCAGGGCCAGAAGCGAGCGAAATCGATCCGCCGCCGCTCTTAGCGAGAACCGCGCGGCGGCGCAATCCTGACGCGACCGCCCTCACCAGCCCCCTTGGCACGCACCGATCCGATCCAATGCCTAACAATCGCACACCGCCCGGAAACTTAGCAGGCAAACTACGACTATTTGTCAGTGACAGACGGCCACACCTCGGCTATAACGCCCTCGTTAACGAAGGGGTAAAAGCCGCATGAAGTATCGGCATAAAGCCCAGGTCTAGGGAAGGACGCTAAAGAGCTGAAATTGGCTCACCAAGCCTGCACTTCCCCAAAACCTGGATGAAGATGCAGAACAGTATCGGTTTCGGCCGGCGTTCAAAAGAGCAGGATTTCCTGCTCTTTTGTGTTTTTAGGGCTCCGCAAACCATAGTGAACTAACTTCATGTGCTTTGAACCCGGCAGTCCGTAGACTCCATGGCGATGGCAGCAAAGAAACCAAAATCCGTTGCAAGAACAATAAGACCCGTCGCTGAGCCGGCAGGCCGAAGTGCTGCTGCGAGAAAGACGCGTCCCTCCAACCCGGCGGCAAAACCGAGAGCCAAACCGGGAAAATCGGCGCGCGCGCCCTCGAAAGCCCATGAAACCGCTGCCCGCAAGGCGGTCATCGCGACCGCGCTTTTGATGAGCCGCACCGCGCTGTCGCCGGGACGCTCCGGCAACGTCTCGTGCCGCTGGCGCGAGGGCATGCTGATCACGCCGACCGGTATGGCCTATGAAGAGTTGCAACCCTCCGACGTCGCCTACGTCGCGGCCAATGGAGCCTATAACCGCGAAGGCCGCAAGCCCTCCAGCGAGTGGCGCTTTCATCTTTCGGCTTATCACGCCCGCCCCGAAATCGGTGCCGTCGTCCATACCCACTCCCTGCACGCAACCGTGCTCGCCTGCGCCCACAGGCCGATCCCCGCCTTCCACTACATGATCGCCATTGCCGGCGGCACCGACATCCCCCTCATCCCCTACGCGCCCTTCGGCACGCAGGAACTCGCCCAACTCGTCCGCGGCAGCCTCGCCGACCGATCCGCTCTGCTGATGGCCAACCACGGCCAGATCGCCGTCGGCAACGATCTCGCGGCCGCCCTCGAATTGGCCCGGGAGGTCGAGGTCCTCGCCGAGCAGTATTATAAGGTCCTGACGCTGGGAAAGCCGAAGCTTCTGGGTGCCGAAGCAATGGCCGACGTTCTCGAGCGCTTCAAGGGCTACGGGCAGAACGCCCAATCACGCGGCAACCTATCGAAATAACCGGGGCCGATGACGGCCGCAATCTCACAGCTTGGCTGCGAACTCCCCGACGAATTCATCGAGCCGCGCCCAGTCCGTCAGCACCGTCGTTCCCGATTGATCGGGCTCTTCATCATGCTGGCGCATGATCGAATGCAGAACCGTCCGCTCGATCAGGTTGAGTTGGCGGTCATAGACCGCCCCCGCCACATGCTCGACGAAATCCGGCTGCCAGCCCGCTTCGAACAGGAAACGCTGGCCAATTTCGTTCAGTGCCGCGACCTCGTGGGGATCGTGCGAAGCCGCCGTCAGGCTGACCGGCAGGAAGGCCGAGGCATGCGACCTTACCGCCGGTCCATGGCGCATGAGAAAGCTCGTCAGTTCGCCCGCGAAGTTGCCCCTGTGGATCGAACCCGCGATGATCGCGGCATCGTATTCGTCCGCGCCAGCTTCTCCCTCGCCTGCCGTAAGGTTGATGAGCCGGACCATATGCCGGCGATCTTCGAGCTTGCGCGCGACATGATGGGCGATGAGTTCGGTGTGCCCCTCGCGTGAGGCAAAGGCGATGAGGACGCGGGCCATAGTCTGTTGATACCTGCACGTTCTGCGAAACTGGACAATAGCATTTGCTGCAATCGAGCTTCGCGTTGTCTTTGTCTGGAATCAATTGCCGACGAACAATTAACGCGGCCGAGCCGGGCTCCCTAGTCGCCCGACAAGCAGCCAGCCGCCGACAAATCCGCCGATATGCGCCCACCACGCGATGCCCTGGCCATACCAGGGTGCCAGCAGTTCGCTGACGCCTTGCAGGATCTGCATGGCAAACCAGATCATGGCAAACATCATCGCCGGCATCGCAAAGAAGAATGGAAAGATCAACACCGGCACCACCACCTTGACCCAGCCGTAGGGAAACCGGACGGCATAAGCGGCAATCGTCCCGGCGATCGCGCCGGATGCACCGAGTGCGGGAATTGGCGACGTCAGGTTGAACAGCGCGTGCGCCGCGCTGGCGACGAAGCCGGCGCCAAAATAGAGCACCAGGAACCGCGCCGGACCCAGCCGGTCTTCCAGCGCCCGGCCGAAGATCCATAGTGTCCACAGGTTGAAGCCGATATGCAGGAAGCCGCCGTGCAGGAACATGTTCGTCACGAACGGCGAAAAATCGAGGCTTGAAAGCCCGTTCGCATTGGCCCAGGCCGGATCGAAATAGCGCCGCGGAACGAGCGCATGCTGCAATAAGAACACTTTCAGTTGCGCCGTACTGAGAGTGAGCTGATAGGCGAACGCCGCAAGGTTCGCGGCGATGATCGACCAGACCGCCATCGGTCTCGATCGCGTCGCGACGGTATCTCCAATTGGAAACAATCGACCAAAGCTCCTGTTGGCGCTGCCCATGTCGATCACTGGATCGCGCACAAGACGAAGCATGAACGCTATACCTCTGCGTGTCGTTCCGCCATCGATCGGCGCAAGCCAGGCGCGCCCCTTGCGATCGCCGCCGCAATTGCAGCGCAAATGACACGGTGGCCTGACGAAACGGCTCCGCTGGCGCGGGGATGCCATCAACCTTTCAGAAGGGTTCTGCCAGAATAGTCCCCGCCAGCGGGTTAGCCGCGTTTGAGGTAAGCGATGGCGCAAAGCAAGGGGGGACGCCATGCCGGACAGTTCGCGGATCACAGGACGCAAAACGGTGTGGGAGCATGCCTCCCGGAAATTCCGCATTGATGAGATCACCGTCGAGCAGGACGGCTCTGACTCCCTGCAGTGGGTTTCTTTCGAGCGTGGGGATTCGGTCGCGGCCCTCATCGTCAACACCGACACCAACCATGTCATCCTGGTCCGCCAGCTGCGCCCTTCGGTAGTCGAAATCGAAGGCTCGATGGACGGCATCGTCGAAACCGTCGCCGGCATGATCCGACAGAACGAAGTTCCGCTGCGCTGCCTGCAAAGGGAGATCGAGGAGGAAACCGGCTACCAGCTGACGTTCGATCCGGTGACCGGTCGTCTCGGCGGCACCGAGCACATCTGCGATTACTATACCTCGCCCGGTGGCTCCTCCGAACGCATCCACCTCTACTACGTCGCCATCGACGGAAAGACGCAAAAGGCGGCCGGCGGCGGCGTCAGAGACGAGGGTGAAAACATCGAACTCGTTGTCCTGCCAGTCGATGAATTCTTCGAGCAGGTCGGCAGGGGAGCATTTCACGACGCCAAGATCATGATTGCCGGCCAATGGCTGCAAAAGCGCTGGGGCAACCGCAGGTCTAGCACCCATGTGAGACAGGAATTCACTCTACGCACCGATGCCGAATATAGACCCGGCAAGCAACCGCGCATCGTCGGCTACTACACGACCGATATCGGCCACGTCAAAGACATCGACGTCTGGGTCAACTCCTCGAACGCCGAATTTCTGATGGACACGATCTACCACAAGACGCTTTCGGCCCGCATCCGCACGCTTGGCGGCAAGCTCGCCGGCGACGTCATGGTCGAAGACACGATACAGGAGCTGCTGACGCGCCGCATGGGCATCGGCAAGGGCCTCGACATCGGCAATGTGCTGGAAACCGACCCCGGCCACTTGCGCCAAGACCATAAGGTTCGCTGCCTCCTCCACGTGGCCAGCGTCAAGGCCCGCATCCAGCCGAACGGCTTTGCCAGCCCGGTGACCAGCATTGCCGACCTGGAACGCTGCGTCGTTCGCGTTCTTGCCCGCTGCGACGAACTCAATGCCCGTAGGTTCAGCCTGAGCCGCCGCATGCTTGGCCCATATAGATCGATCCTGTTGCCGCTGTTCGGCGCCGGTGTGGACCGCGATCCCAACCTGCTCAAGACCAAGAAGATCTGCGAGGCACTCATTCCGGCCGCCGTGAAATACCTTCAGGACAACCCCCGCTCCGAAATCGAGAGGGTCTACTTCCTCGCCTATAAGGAAGACGAAATAGAAATCTGTGACAGCGTTTTCGCACGCATCTCGGACCTCGAGCGCATCCGCAGCGAAGAGCGGGGCAGCGAAACCGACGCCGCGCCAGCGGCGCCATCGACGACACCCGCCGACCTGCCGCCGCCCGCTTCGCCAACCGCCGGCACCACCACCGGCTCGAACTAGGAGCGGCCAATGAAACCTATCGTAGCCGCCTTTCACTGGCTCGCCCCGCGCGCTCGGTTTCTCCAGCGCCTGCAAGGCTCGATCCTGGTGTCCCCCCTCCTCATCATGGGCGCAATCTGCCTTTTCCTCGCATTCAACAAGCAGATCGCCGAACTCCTCATCTTCGTCGTCGAACCCCAAAACGAACGCTGCGCCATCCACCTCGGCGCCGGCTTCATCGCCATGACGCTACTCGCGGTCGTCGTCTTTTACGGCTACCTGTCGGGTTGCGTCGTGCTCCGCAAGACCGGGATCGGCTACGGCAGTTCCCTCTTCTACAAGGAGGCGGTCGAACTGCATCGTGACAGGAAGATCGTCTGGTACCGCAATGCCCTGGCCCTTGCCTGCGCTGTCGCTCCCCTTGCCGTCATCCATTGGGTCTTCCAAACCGCGAGCGGCTATGCCGGCCTTCGCCAGGTCGCTGCGGCACCGCAGGCCGGCACAGCCGCACCGTGGTTGCCGGAGCGGTTCTGCGCGCTCAACGCCGATGCGCTCCCCCAGCACTTGTCTCAGGTCGGCAACGTCTGGCTCGTCTTGAGCCTCCTCGTCGCGCTCGCCCTCCATCTCACGGCGCAACTTTCTTTCGACCGCCGGCAAGGCGCCCGGCGTCTGTCCTGGCGATCGACAAGAACCCGCCAGGGCAGAACCATTGCGGCGCTCGCCATGCTTGTCCTCATGGCCCCGGTACCGTTGATGTTTGCAGCAGCTAACCTGCACGAAGCTCTGTACCTTTGGCTTGGCCCGTTGGCGACCCTCGGCCTCGTCATGATGGCAACCGCCTGGCTGCTGTTCGTTGTCGCGGAAGGCTCGAAGCGCTCCGGCATCCCGTTCTTCCTGATCGCCTTCATCGTGGTTTTCGGCATCGGCCTGTTGAAATGGGCTTCCCCGGCCCCATTGCCAGAACTTGCAGCCGATTTGCCCACACCAAAAGAGCGGGACGAACAGAAGCAAAAGGCACTCACCGAGGCCGAAAGGCAGTTCGCCGCCACTTTCAAGGACTGGCTTGACGCCAGGCGTCCGCCCGGCTCGGACCGCGCCTATCCGGTCTATATCGTCGCCGCGCCCGGTGGCGGCATCTATGCGGCCAACTACGTCGCCGGCATCATGGCTCGCCTTGAGGACGACTGTCCCGGCTTTTCCGAGCACGTCTTTGCGATCAGCGCGGTGTCGGGCGGTGCCATCGGCGCAACCCTCCTCAATGCCGCCACCCATGGCAGACTGCGCAAGTCCGCCGTCGATTGCAGTGGCGCAACGCGCGATGCAGCGCGCTCCAACTTACTCAAGACCGTCCTTTCGGCCGATCACCTCTCGCCCACGATCGCGTCCACGGTACCCGACATCCTTTTGAAACTCGGCCAGATCGTCGTCTACGAAGCGCCACTCGCCCTCAACGGCATCCTGACGTCGGTTGGATTCGAATCCTATTTCGATCCCGATGCACCCGACATGTCGGGAGGACGGGCCGAAGCCCTGGAGCTGAGTTTCTCCCAAACCTGGAACCGGGCAGCCTCCTCGCTTCCGATCTCCAGGGACTGCAAATCGCCCTGCGACCCGCTCAACGAAACGACGGCCGAATATTGGAAACCGGGAATCGATGCCGCCCCCGCCCTCATCCTCAATACGACCTGGGCCGAGACAGGCAATCGCATCGCCTACGCGCCTTTCGCGCTCAAAGGCATCGGCGACGGCTCGCTCGAGCGGATGAGCGACCTCGACGGCCGCCCCGCCCGGCTCATCGAGGCAGCCGTTGCCAGCGCAAGGTTCCCCGCCATCCTCCCCGCAAAGGTGCTCAACCCGCAGCAGGAGCGAAAGCTCTGGTGGAATTTCGTCGACGGCGGCTATGCCGATGCGTCCGGCACGACAACCGCGCTCGAAGTCTACAACGCGCTCAAAAGGATCTCACAAGCCGGCCTCGGCCAGGACGTCGATCTCAAGCTGCTGATCATTACCGAAACCGGCAGCGAGGACACCACGAGGTCGCAATCGGGATCGGGCCTCGTCCACGCCATCTCGCCGATTACGACCCTTCTCACCATCCGCGAGCAGATTTCGCGGCGCGCCGTTCTGCGTGCGGTCAGCGATCTGGCCGAATACCCGCGCACGGCGATCGAAGGCCAGCCCGGCTGCTGGCAGGCCATGCGCCTCGTTGCGGATCCAGCCGACCTGAAGCTGCCGCTCGGCTGGCTACTCGCGCGCAGCACAGTCGAAGCCATCGACGAGAAGCTGCAGAACGACAATTCCGAAACGCTCGCAGCCATCAAGCAGAACCTCACAGGAAACGACACATGCACAGCAGCGCAAAAATCCGCAGGCCTCGCAACCGCTGGCACGAAATAGACCAGACGGTGCTGTCGCGCCGTCACCTGTATGGCGGTGCCCATGGATGGGAACGAACGTCGCCGTTCCTCCGTGAGGGGAAGTAAATATCTCCCGGCAAAGCCGGGGGCTTTAAGGTTGGGGCCGCCCGGGGCGGCTTGCGGGGTCGCTGACGCGGCCCCTGAGTTTTGTGCCACCTGAAGGTGGCAGGTCAGCGCCAGAGGTTCAACTGCTCCAGACGCTGATCCTCCTT
>JAHJQI010000120.1 GCA_018819265.1 Alphaproteobacteria bacterium | reverse complement strand
GGACCTGTCAGCGGATATCATCAGGGCCAGCAGCCAGAGACGCTGCGTAACAGGCCGGATACATGACTTGCACCCGAGCACCTCGCTGAAACGCCACAACCCACTTGCAATCCAGGCGCCGTCCATACATGCCCACGCGCCCGCGGCGCGCGTCCGGCGACGTACGTTTCTTTGCTGCCTTCAGCAAAATCCCGAGGAACCCTGCGCCGCCGCCTGCGGGTGCCCAACGCGGAAAAAAAACGCGGCACCGATGAAGAGGGGCCGCGCTTCCAATTGGTGCCATCAGGCTCGATCGCTTCGCTTAATTGTCGCCGGGCCACTTGTACTTCGGCTTGTAGTAGGAATAGCTGTAAGACGGCTGGGCAGCCTTTTTCCTGTGCGCCTTGTAGGCCGTGACGGGCTTCGGATTGCTCGGCTGCCAGTACCCGTTGTTCCAGGAATTCGTGCCGGAGGCAGCGTAGCTCTTGCGGTGGGTCGTCTTGCGCTTGGCGTAGACACGCGCCGGCGTCGAACCGGTGACGGCGATACGCGTGCGGGCTTTGCCGTGCTTGCCGACGAGGCCGTAGAAGGTCTTGGCGTTTGCCGGCGACAGGCGAATGCAACCGTGCGAGGCCGGGCTACCGAGTGCGCCCGTGGCATAGGTGGCGTGGATTGCGTAGCCGCCATGGAAGAAGACCGAGTGCGGCATCGGTGCGTTGTCGTACTTCTTCGAATAGTGCATGCGCGTCATCCATTGCGGACGGTAATTGCCCGTCGGCGTATGGTAGCCGCTGCGGCCTGAAGAGATCTTCCATACGTGGGTCGTCTGGCCGTGCTCGATAACCGACATCGTCTGAGATGTCAGGCTGATCGAAACGCGAAGACTTGGAGCAGCCGGCTTCGGCTTGGCTTCCGGTGCAGCCGGCGCGACGGCGGCGGCCTTGGGTTCAGCTTCGGCCTTCGCGGGCGTGCCGGTCTCAGCGCCAGTGCCGGACGTCGCCGCCGCGACCTCGATGGATGGGTTCGATTTACCGGTGTCCGCCACCGGTTCGGCGGCCAACGGCCCGGCCAGCAAAAATGCTGCCGCAGCCGCGCTGATCGTCACGCGTGCCCGCATCGTCTCAATACTCCAACGCTCGTCTGTTACAAAAAACCTGCCGGGATTCTGCTCGCCCGGCAACCTTCGCAAACGTTAGCGTCTGACGACTGCGGAATGATTAATTCGATTGATTTTTCGTAGACTTGCGCAACCTTTCCAAGGTTGAATCGCAGGCGTTCCCGAATTGAAACACTGAGGTTTGATTCGGCAAGATTTCAGCGGATCTGAATGCGCGTGGCGCCGGCGCCGTACCTTCTGACGAGCGAATACAGCTCGCGTGCGTTACCCGGAGCGAGCCGGATGCAGCCGTGGGATGCGCGCCGGCCAAGCCGCTTCGTCTCATATGTTCCGTGGATCGCATAGCCGCCGCGGAAGAAGATCGAGTAAGGCATCGGCGACCAATCGTATTTACGCGAATGCCACATGCGTTCCAGCCTTGTGGGGCGGTAGGTGCCGGCCGGCGTGGTATAGCCCCGCCGCCCTGTCGAGATCGCCCAGGAATATTCGAGGTAGCCGCCGACATAGACATGCATGGTCTGCGCGCCGCGATCGACCTGCACCGTGACGCCCGCAAATGCCTGCGTTGTCGGGAATGCGGCGATCGCGCCGATTGCGATCGGTAGTAGGAGAAGCAGATGGCGGAACGAACGCATTACTTTGGCCCCATATTCGATTGCTGTTGCCGGATCCGAAGCCGATCGGCTTTCGCCGAGTGTCGACGATTATCTGCGTGGGCTCAACTCCCGAAGCGGGAGAAACATGCAGGCAACGAAAGGTGTGATCATTGTGCGCCTTATTGAACGCTGGCCAGTCCTGCGATTCAGTTCTTCACCTGCTCATATCCGGCAAGCGCGCGCTTGCGAGCTTCGGCGTGATCGACGATCGGCCGGGGGTAGGACTTGCCGAGCGCGACGCCGGCCTTGGCAAGCTCCTCGTCATGCGCCTGCCAGGGGGCGTGGATGAATTTGGCCGGGAGCCTTGCCAACTCCGGCACCCAGCAACGGACATAGTCGCCATCGGGGTCGAATTTCTCGCCCTGGGTGATCGGATTGAACACGCGGAAATAAGGAGCGGCATCGGCGCCGCAGCCGGCGACCCACTGCCAGCTTGCAGCGTTGCTCGCGAGGTCGGCATCGACGAGCGTGTCCCAGAACCATTTCTCGCCCTGGCGCCAGTCAATCAGCAGGTCCTTGATCAGGAATGAGGCAACGATCATGCGGACGCGGTTGTGCATCCAGCCGGTGTGCCAGAGCTGGCGCATGCCGGCATCGACGATGGGGAACCCGGTCTGCCCCCGCTGCCAGGCGCGTAACGCCGACGTGTCGTCATGCCAGGGATAGCGCCCGAATTCTGCGCGAAGCGGCGCGTCGGGCAGTTTGGGGAAGTGGTAGAGCAGGTGGGCCGAAAACTCCCGCCAGACAAGTTCCTTCAAAAAGACTTCGAGACCCCTGCCCTCATAGCCCCGGCTTGCCGCCCAGGACTTCGCGGTGTGCCAAATTGCGGCCGGGCTGATCTCGCCAAAATGCAGGTGGGGGGAAAGTCGCGAGGTGCTTTCGCAATCCGGGCGGTCGCGGCCATCGGCGTAATCGGTCAGGGCGTTTTCGAGGAACGCTTCGAGCCGCTCGTTGGCGCCTTTTTCTCCCGGCGTCCAGGTCTCCTGGAAACCGCCGGACCAATCGGGCCGAGTTGGCAGGAAACCCCAGCTTGCGAGTGCATCGCTGTCTATTTTTGCCGCGCTACCTTTGATCTTTTCGGGTGCGTGGAGCGGCCTGCGCGGCTCGCCGTGCTCATTCAATGCGCGCCAGAACGGCGTGTAGACTTTGTAGGGGTTGCCCTCCTTGGTGGCGATGTCTTCAGGCTCCTTCAGCAGAGAGCCGGCAAACCGGCGAAGCGCGAATTCCGGTTCGCCGTTCTGCGAAAGCGCCGCGTTGATGTCCGCATCCGCTTGACGCGCGGAGGGCTCATAGCATCGGGAAAAGTAGACCGCCGACGCGCCGATTTGACGGGCGAACTGCGGGACGACCTCGGTCGGCGGACCACGGCGGAGAATGAGCCTCGCACCGCGGTGCTTCAAGTCCGCGGACAACGACTGCAGCGAGTGGTGCAGCCACCAGCGCGAGGCTGCGCCGGGGGCCCAGCCGCGGGCCGCCTCGTCATCGAAGACGAACAGCGCAATGACCGGGGCGCCGGTTGCGACCGCCTTCGACAACGCGATGTTGTCGGTCAAGCGTAGATCCTGGCGGAACCAGACGATGACGGGTGGGGCGGACATTGTGGAGCGGTGGCTTTCGCAGCGTTGCAGGCGGTCATAATCCGGCGCCCCGAAATCGCCGCAGGACGCCGCCGGCGGTGTCAGGCATCGCAACGTTGTAACGCCGGCATCCTTCAAAACGGCGCGCAGGAGCAATCGGTTCAGCGCAGATGCGCAATCTTTGCGCTGGGGCAGGCCTATCCGATTTCGGCGACGCAAGCGGAGTGTTGTCGGCGGGCGCGATCAGTTGAAGAGCAGGTCGAAAATCGATTTCGGCTTGCGCTGGCGCTTGCGGCTGGTTTTCCGGCGGTTGCCATGGCCTGTATTGTTGAAGGAAAAGCCGCCATCTTCCGCCCACGGCGCCCAAGAAGGGGTGCCACCGTATCTGCGTTCCCGGCTCCTTTGGGTCTTTCGGCCCGCAAACGCCGCGCTGGGTGGGGCGATGCCCTGGCGCAGCTGGAACTGGTCGGTCACGCCGTCGACGCTGGCAACCGTGACGGTTCCATTGTCCGACCAGTTCCAGGTCGCGACCTGCTTACCCTGCCGCTGCGGCTGTATCGCAACCACGCTGGCCGATTTCAGATCGACGATCGCAGCCATCTCCATTTCTTCAGGGCCGCTGGCACCTTCGATGATGCCACTGTGGTAGGTCAGGACGCCAATTTGCTGGAAGGGCCTCTGCTTTTCCTCCCATGACAGCAATCGCGGCTTGCCCTCGCCCAGCATCTCCAGGGGGACGCGGAGCTTGGGGGCTTCGGGAAGTATTGCGAAATAGGCGCCATTGTTGGCAACAACCTGCCATCCGGCCGTGCCGAATCCTTCGACCACGGTGTCGCCCTTTACCGCTTCGCCGCCGCCAAGCCGCTGCAAGGCATCAAGCGCCAGCTTGTAATTCGGCCTGGCTGAAAGAGCCGCGCGATAGGTGTCGATGGCGGTGTCGGTCTGCCCCTCGGTTTCGTCGGTGAATGCGCGTGCCCACAACACCTCGGCGGCCTCCGGCGCGATTTTCGCCGCGGTGGCGATATCGCTGCGGGCAATCTCGGGCTGTCCGGTGCGAGCATAGGCGTAGGCCCGGTAGGCGAAGGCGATCGCGGAGCGCTGGTTCAATTCGATGGCGCGGTTGAGGTCACTCAGCGCGGCTTCCGGGACATCGGCCATGGCATGCGCCAGACCGCGCATTTCAAAGCCTTTGGCATCCTCGGGGCGCAGTTCCGCGAAGCGCGTGAAATCGGCGATGGAAGCCTCGAAGTTGCCCGAGGACAGGTAGGCTTCGCCGCGCAGCAGGTGGGCATCGGCGTTGTTCACGTCGAAAGCAATGGCGCGCGAGAGATCCTCGATCGCTTCATCGTAATAGCCGACCTTGAGTTTGGCCTCGGCGCGGCTGCGGTATCCGGACGCGAAGCGGGCTTCCGAGCCGACGGCGCGGGAGAAGTCGCGGATGGCGGCATGCGGGCGGCCCAGTTCCATGTGGGCGCGGCCACGGCCCGCCAGCGGAGCTGCGGCTGCCGGAAGCAGCTTGACGGCCTGGGTGAAGTCGCGGATCGCCTGCTGCGGATTGCCGATCTGCATCAGCGCGCCGGCACGGTTGTTGTAGGCGGCGGCATATCCAGGAGCGAGCACGATGGCGCGGTTGAAGTCCTTCAGCGCTTCCTTCGGCAGGCCGAGGGCGAGAAGCAGGTTGCCGCGATTGTTGTAGGTTGCCGCGTATTCCGGGAAGAGTTCGACGGCCTTGTTGAAGTCGTCGATGGCTTCGCGGGTCTGGCCGAGCCGGACATAGGCGACGCCGCGATCGTTGAGGATGGTGGCGCGGCGGTCGTCGGGCAGCGTTCGGTCCTCGAGGGCGGTGGTGTACTCGCGGACGGCTTCGTCCGACTTGCCGCGCTGCAGGGCGAGCGCGCCATTGCGGACGTGCAGAGCCGTTGCCTCGTCAACCGGGGCCTGGGCGGCAAGCCGAACAGGCGCGATGGCAAGGGCTATCGTAGCGGCTATCAGGCCAAGCGCTGCTGCGACCTGCACTGGCCTTTTTGCATATGTCATCGGGGCTGCATGTCGGGCGCAGAGCCGTCTCATTCTATTATTCCGTCTCATTTTGCAGGCAGCTGCTCGGCTTCAATGAGCACCCATTTGACTTCCGTGACGGTCGAATCCCCTGAGAGAAAGGCGGGTCAGGAACATCGCATGGACGCGACCCGTGCCCAAGCAAGTCGGCCGGCGTCCTCTTGGAAACATGGGTCCAGGGGACAAGCCCCGGGATGTCACATTGAGGGTTATAGCAGCATTCGGCCTGATTTGTGTTGCTTCAGCGCGGCAGGGCAATGGGAACGCCAGCTTATCCGCGCGGTTTTGAGAACTTCCGAACTTGGCTTGCCAGCGTGCGACATGCAAAAGACGGCTTACTGCATTTCGAATTCGGCAGCGCGCCGCTTTCTCCGAGTTGCCAGCTCCGCAACCAGCGTCGTCATCCCGCCGGAGGGCGGGACCCAAGCACGTCGCAAGGCTACTTCGATTTTATCCTTCTTGATATGCGGCTATCCGGCTGGGTCGCAAGCGACGAAACATGCATCAAACGCATGACATTCCGCAGCTTGACTGGGCCCCGGCCTTCGCCGGGGTGACGGTGGTGTTGCTGGCGAACCGGATCGATACCTCAGCTCTCTCGATTGCAGCGGCGCCGTTCGGCGCGCTCCTCGTCCATCAACTCCTGCTTGCGGGCGTAGAGGTCGCGCAGGACGCTCGGAACCATGTCGGGCAAGTCTTCGGCGATGAGGCCAGGACCGAACCGGTTCGCGCATTCGCCGTGTATCCAGACAGCGGCGCAGGCGGCTTCGAAGGCGGGCATGCCTTGGGCGAGGAGGCCGGTGATGAGGCCGGCCAAAACGTCGCCGGAGCCTGCGGTTGCGAGCCAGGGCGGGGCGTTGGTGCTGATTGCTGCCCGGCCCTGGAGCGGCTCCATGTCAAGTCGTCTTGGCGGCTCAGCGATAATTGTGTCGCTCCCTTTCAACACGATGACGCAACCGGCTCGGTGCGCGGCTCTTCTTGCTTTTTCGAGCCGGGAAGGTATGTCAACGAACTCCGGGAACAGGCGCTGGAACTCACCTTCATGGGGGGTGAGGACCGTCGTAAGGTCATACGCGGGCCAGTCGCCATCGGCCTCACGGGCTCGCACCTGCCCTTTTTCTCGCATACCGGAAAAATGACTGTCCGGGTCCATGGCGATTGTCGTCAAAGCGTCGGCGTCGAGGACGCACGAGGCTTCCGACTTAAGCGCAATTTGCACCATTTCTCGTGTTTCGCCCCCGACGCCGCAGCCGGGACCGAGCAAGACGGCGTTACGCCTCTTGTCATCCAGAATTCGCGAGAGCCCGTGCGGAACCTCGAAAGGTTGGACCATCACCGCCGTCAAATGCGCGGCGTTGACCGGAAAGGCAGCTTTTGGACTGGCGACAGTGACGAGGCCGGCTCCGACGCGAAGCGCCGCGCGTGCGGCAAGCCTGATTGCGCCTGTACTTTGAGCGGGTCCGGATACAGCAACGGCATGGCCTCGCTGATACTTATGGGTGCGCTCTTCAGGGACGCTCAATGATGACAGCCACAGCCCCGGGGCATTTCTGAAACATGATATTCCACCGATGTCGTAGCTCTTTTTGCCTGGGTTCTTCCGTTGAACCTCGATCCGCGCTTGCTGGTTCACAATTGTCGCAGGAATGCCGATGTCGGCGAGAACGACGCGCCCGCAGGCACGCTTTCCGGTGCCGCAGACGTGCGCCGGCTTGAGGCGGAAGAACGTGACAGTCGCGTCGGCCCAGATATGAGAGGATCCATTCGACGGCTCTCCGGTCGTGCCTGATATGCCGGTGGGGACGTCAACCGCTAGAATCGGATGACCGGACGTGACCGCTGCTATCACAACGGCGCCAACGATTTCTGGCAGTTCGCGCGACAGTCCCGCACCCAAAATCGCGTCGATGATCAGATGGGCGTCACGGAAAAGGGCTTTGCAGGCTTCTTGCATTTCGTAATGGGCCCGGCCTCTCTCCGGTCCGGGCGGACCAGCGGGAGCCTCATCGGGAAACGGCAACACCTCCCCAATCGCCAGCCAGCGTTTCGCCATTTCGGAGGCGTCGCCTTTGAGCTTGTCGATCTCGCCGTAGAGATAGACCGAGACGTCATAGCCGCGCTCCTTGAGATACCGGGCCGCAACGAAGCCGTCGCCGCCATTGTTGCCGGGGCCGCAAAGCACCACGATTCTGGGTGCGGTTTCTGATGCCCAAGCTTCGGCTTGGCCTCGCGCATCCGGCGCCTGACGATTGTCCGCGGTCCGGCTGGGTACCGTTATGGGCGCATCCACCATCTTTTCCACTTCGTCGGCCACCGCACGGCCGGCGTTCTCCATCAGCGTCGGGCTGGGCACGCCCATCGCGACGGCCAGCTTGTCGGCTTCGGCCATCTGCTCATTCGTCAGGATTTCGAGCGGTGTTTCCTTCACGTGCGCCTTCCTCTGCGACCAAGACAAGTGCGTAGGTTTATCGTTTGTCGTTCGTCCGGTATCGTGTCTGCACAATTTTCAGCATCCACTTCGCCATTCTCCGCCCAAGCATTAATCACACTGCCTAATCTATGTGCATGGACTGTGTGCGCAGACTGCGCCATGATCCGTCCACATGCGCCAAGGGGTTCGAAATACACATTTTTATTTCTCGTTCACCATTTGGCACAGGGCATGCTAACCATCGCGCGTCTGCCGGGTCTTCTCCACCATACGACCGGCCGGCCTATGGAGGTCCCAGGGAACCATGAAAAAGATCGAAGCCATTATCAAACCTTTCAAGCTCGACGAAGTGAAGGAAGCGTTGCAGGAAGTCGGCCTGCAGGGGATCACCGTCATCGAGGCGAAGGGATTTGGCCGCCAGAAGGGCCATACCGAGCTTTACCGCGGCGCCGAATACGTCGTCGACTTCCTGCCCAAGGTGAAGATCGAAGTGGTACTTGCCGACGACCTTCTCGACAAGGCTGTGGAAGCTATACAAAAGGCCGCCAAAACCGGTCGTATCGGCGATGGCAAGATCTTCATTTCGACGATAGAAGAGGCCATCAGGATCCGCACCGGTGAAACCGGAGCGGAGGCCATCTAAGGCGGAGTCCTCCGCCGTATCCTGTACATTTCACGTCAGCACGCAATCCCGTGCAATCCTCCACAATCCTTAAAACTCGCTCGCAATACGGGGAGACTTCATGAAAACCGCCAGCGATGTTGTCCAGCTCATCAAGGACAAAGACGTCAAGTTCGTCGACTTCCGCTTCACCGATACGCGCGGCAAGATGCAGCACGTTACAGCCGATGCCTCGTGCATTGACGAAGAGATGCTCAACGAGGGCTACGCCTTCGACGGCTCTTCGATCGCCGGCTGGAAAGGCATCGAAGCCTCCGACATGCTGCTAATGGCCGAGCCCAGCTCCGCCCATATCGATCCGTTCTTCGCCCAGACAACGCTGGCCGTCTTCTGCGACGTGCGCGAGCCCACGACCGGACAGGCCTATGAGCGCGATCCACGCTCGATCATCAAGAAGGCGGAAGCCTATCTGAAGTCGACCGGCATCGGCGATGCCGTCTACTTCGGACCGGAAGCAGAGTTCTTCATGTTCGACGACGTGCGATTCTCGGCCGAGCCCTACAACACCGGCTTCCGAGTCGATTCCACCGAACTGCCGTCGAACTCGGGCACCGAGTACGAAATGGGCAACCTCGGCCACCGTCCGCGCACCAAGGGCGG
>JAHJQI010000119.1 GCA_018819265.1 Alphaproteobacteria bacterium | reverse complement strand
GCACATCGCCAGCAATCTGATGCGGACCAAGGCCGACAAGCACTCGATGCGCGCCAAACGCCGCCTCGCAGCCTGGGACGACACCTATCTCGCAAGCCTCATCTCAGGGGTGGGATAGTCGTTCATGCGATTCCCCTGCGGTGCACGACGGCCAAACGGCGCGTCATCTCTCGCTGGGAAAATGAGGATGTACTCGAAGCCGTGCAAGAACGCCTTGATCGCAACCCGGATGCGATGCGCACCCGGCGCGAGGTCGTCGAGCATCCGTTCGGCACGATCAAGATGCGTATGGGCGCGACGCATTTTCTTTGCAAAACGCTGCCGAAAGTCGCCACCGAAATGGCGCTTGCCGTGCTGACTTACAATCTCACGCGCGTCATCAACATCGTTGGCGTCAAAGAACTCATCAAAGAGATCCAAACGGCGTAAGCCCCTGGAATGCTCGCTTGGTCGCGCTCATAGGATCACTGGTAGCGCTTCAACGGCCATAAGGGGCCGATCGAGCATCCACCAAAGGAAAAATCTGCTAAAATTGAGCAATCAGACCGCTCAGTGGCAGAGCTACCCTCTAGGTAAACGTTTTCACGCAACCAAGACCCGTTGCAGACCTGAGCAGCCGCAATATCAAGCTTTGTGCTGACGAACGCTGTGCGGAGAAAAGCGGAAATAATCAAGCTTCTGAACACTCTGCCTATTCAGGAATTCGTCGACCACAATCACCCAAACAGCCGACATTCGATGCGCGACGTGACCCGCCGGTCACCATTTCCGTGAGACTGCCGGCTTCGCATAAGCACCCGCCTTGGACGACCGGCATTCCGACCCCATCGGCCGACTGCTGCCATATGACATTGGCCACTGCGATGCGTGGATTCCCACCTTCTGAGGCCGAGCACTAGTCATTTGTATCGGCTGAAAGATGTAGTGCGGGGATAGTCGCCGTCGATGCACGCTTTCCGAGAGGGCGCGGTGTTCTCAGCAGTTCAGGTGCCGCAAGGCACTACACGTTGCGCCAGGTCAAGGCCTATGTACTGTTTTCATAGTATTTTTATTGCGATGTGGCTATTATGGCACGTCAGTGCGGCGTTGTTTTGGTATTGTCATGGCTGAAGTTTGCGACGTTTGCGTATCTATTGATAGTGGCGAACGAAATGTAGCCCAGCCGAAGTCGGCAGCGGTAAGCATGCCGCTTGATGTAGCTAAGTTGTTGCCAGGAGAGTTCGTTTTTCAGATCGGCGATCCTAAAGGCATCATTTTCCGCGTCGAATCCGGCACAATAGGAATCAGCGGAGTATCGCCTTCGGGGACCAGGGAACACATTGAGGAAATCGGGTCTGGAACGGTCTTCGGGCTGGGCTTTCTCGATAAGCACGCATACGACGCCATCGCAATTTCCGAGTGCGTGGTCAGCTGTTGGCCGAAGGACGCGGTGGGGTATCTGGAAAGCTTGGATCCCGCTGTACGACAACGGCGATCGACAGAGACGGAACGCGAATTCATCCATCGCAGAAGAATTCTTGTCGACTCGGCTCCGAAAACGCCGCCTGGACAATTGGCGGGCTTTCTATGCGTCGCCTCCAGACTCAATGAAGCGCAAGGCCGCGATGCCGAGTTAATTGACGACACTGTCGATTGTGCCTCAGTGGCTTCGTTCTTGAGAATGGACCTTGCGACGCTGCGGCATGCACTTGTCGAACTTCAGAATCGCGGTCTGGTCGCGTATGAGGCTCCAAGTGGATTGCGCTTGATCGATCTTGAAGCGCTCCAATCGTTGGCGGGCAATGAGGTTCGCCATCGCTTACCCCCTGTTCTCGCGAAGGGCGGCAATGAAAATGCGTAAACTGAAGACTTTTGCTGCAAGGACGGTCTACCTGTTGGTAGGCGTACTCGCGATCGGTGTAGGGTTCTGCGGGACGGCATCATCACAAGATTTGTCTTGGGCGGCTGAAGCCTTTGGAGACGGATTTGACGGTTACGCGAGACCGCGCCGCGGGCCTGCTCCCGCAGTCCCCCAGAATACGTTCGGGTCGCAAGCATTCCCGGCATTGCTGGATGGCGGACCTCGACCGTTCATTGAACCAACGGGACCTGAAAAGATAGCCTTGGACCACGGCGAAGAGCCTGGAACGATAGTGATCGATACCGCTAACCGCCGGCTCTACCTGGCGCTTGCGGGTGGCGAAGCCTACGTTTACCCGATCTCCGTCGGCCGCGAGGGGTTCACCTGGACAGGTACGGAGAAGATTTCGCGCATTGCGGAGTGGCCGGACTGGTACCCGCCAAAAGAGATGAGGGAGCGCGATCCGCGGCTGCCAGAGAAAATGCTCGGGGGGATTCGAAATCCTCTTGGTGCGGTGGCTATATTTCTTGGGAATACCCTCTACCGCATTCACGGTACCAACGATCCGAAAACCATTGGGCTGGCTGCCTCGTCGGGATGTTTCCGGATGTTGAATGGCCATGCCGTGCACTTGGCGTCGATGGTTGAGATTGGAGCGACTGTGAAAGTTCTGCCGCACCTGAAAGCACTGCCGGCTTCAGCAGCAGTCATCCCTGAGCGCAATCCATCTCGGACTTGAGGCGTGTTTTTTGGCCAATCCTACGTGCCGACTTTCAGAACCGCAGTGTCGCTCCAACGACCGGGCCTTGTTGCAACACGTCGTACTCGTACCTGGTATTGCCTGAGCCCTGCGAGTAATCGACCGAGAGGGCCTTGTAGCCAACGTAGCCATCCAGGACATAGCGATCGGTGGAGCAAATCTCGAAGTTATAGGCCGCAAGAACGTGCCAGCTGAAATCACTTCCTGCTCCGAAGCCGCCAATATCGCCGCGGACTGTGACCTCATGCCCAGATGCAAGTTGGTGACGCACCCGAGCGCCGACAAACGGGTCGACCCAGTCCACAGAACCCGAGCGTGCGAAGACCCTGCTTCCCGATCTCTGGAGATCGATGATGCCGAGAGGGCCGGTCACGCTGACGGTTGCAGTTACATTGGCCGACACGTTTGCTTCCTGATGCCAGTACCGACCACCAGCAATGAGGTCGAGGCTCGATCCCCCACCGGACCACACCTCATATCCCGCACCGAGTTCCACCGTAGCCTGCTGATAGTCGGTCTCGACATTGCCAGCAAGCGCAAGGCCTACGTTCCTGCCTTGTCGGGAGGCAGCGAAGTCAGCCGAACCCGCCAATTTGGAATAAACAATATCGTTGAAGAGGCTGAGCCTACCGTTGCGCGCTTCTGCATAGCTCATCCAGATCGGTAGTTCGGACCAATCGAGCGCATTGATGAGATCCGCAGGGCTGGCCTGGACTGACAAAGGCCTTCCCTTGACGGCCAGATCACCAGAGACCCACGATAGCCATCCATATGTGGTGAAGGTGAAGGACCAGGGGCTCATCGCTCCAACAGGCTCGACGAGCGGTTTTTCATCCTGCCCGCCGAGGTCCGCACTTAATGCGGGCACAGCGAAGCTTGCCGCAATGGTAATCACCGATAATATTCCGACAGCCTTGCTCTTCCAGTACGTCATCATGTTTTTGATCCAGAGAATTTTGAGTGACGGACGCAGAAACGAAATGTCGTCGATCGGCTTGCGCGAAAACGATGCAGGAAACTCTTTCAATTTAACAGATAAACGCCGGGAGTTTTGTGGCCAAAACACCACTTCGGGCCACAGAAAGGTTGGGTCCAATCCGCGGACCCAACCTTTGAGGATACGTTAAATCACGCCAAAATCAGTTCTAATAGCAGCGAGTCACGACCCGTCCGTAGGCGTCGACGACCTGAACGCATCGCGTCGCCGTCGTCGCACCCACAGCAACAGCCCGCCGCGTCGTGCGTCGGGCAACGCCCGCGTAACTCAGGGGTGTTGCAGGCCGTCCTCTGACTGCCACCGCAGGGGGAACGAACGTGCCATGTAATAACGAGGCATCCCCACCGAGTAATGCTGCAAATCCGGCCAACGTAGCGACGGCCACCATGCACAGACGAACATTTCGCGTGCTCATTTCTTCTCTCCTTCCACGATACCTGGAGGCACCTCATCGAGTTCAGCGAGTTCGCTGACGTCCATCTTCTTCGCTCCCGCTGGTGCGACGAAGGCAAAAGCTTCAGCGGCAATCGGCTTTTCTGTCTGCCAATCCCGGATCACCAGCGTGTACTGTGGTGCGCCCGCGATCCCCTTGCTTGTAATCACGTACTTTCGAGGAATAGGTTTGGAGCCGCGTTCGATCCAGATCTGCCAATCCGTCTCATTCTTGCGGAAGGCCAAGTGATCACAATCAACGCCTCCGACGACACCATGGCCGATGTATTTTGCGTCGCTAACGTCCCTCATTAGTTCATCATACGCGCTGGTGAGGAGAAGGTCCGCTCCCGGCGCCTCAATCGAGTAATCCTGTCTCAAGCGGTCGATGAGTTGATCTGTCGTCCCCTCGTTCTCAACCTGCGCGTAAACGTTTCGATATTTGCCCAAAAGTGTGAAAGATTTGCCGTCGAATATCAGATCAACATCCGCGTAGCCGCCGCGCCGCGAAGCACGAAGTTTATCTGGACGGCTCATCAGAAGATCGATCGAACTCGTGAACTGGATTTTCTGCAGATCGTAGGTAACGACCTCAATATCGGCGTCAGCGACGACAGATATCGATTTTTGTCCATTGACGTAGTCAGTCATGGATTTCAGCAGGGCTACAGGGTCTTCGCTCTCGGCTCGCGCGGGTAGCACTGCTGTAAATACTGAAATGACGAAGGCCACCGACCCGGCGATGATACCGGCGTTGCCAAGCAATAGCTTGCTCATTGCGTTCTACTCCTAAATCGCAGACCGAAGCTTCTAGCAGTTGATAAAGACCGCTCGCTCGAGCGGCCGCTATGCAAAATCGGTCACGAGTAGTTTGCTAGTGTGGACGCGTAGCGCCCATGCAACTGAAGAAGGCGAAAATGGTCCACCGCGGGCGTCGCTAGGCTGTCCAGTCCATTTCTGCATATAGACATGCTAGAATCTCCCGTATCCTCAGATTGTTCTAATCCGGGAGCTTAATGGCATGTTAAAATATCGATCTGCCGCCACCATGCTCGCGGTGCTCGCATCGAGCCCAGGGGCCATGGCACAAGACAGCGACGTCCAGAAGCAGCTTGCGAACCCGATCGCTTCGCTGACGTTGATTCCGATTCAGGTCAATTACGACCGCGGCATTGGCCCCGCAGGAGATGGTTATAAGGTTACGACCAATTTGCAGCCTGTCATTCCGGTCAAGCTGAACAGCGACTGGACACTGGTAACTCGCACCATCATCCCGATTATCGGCCAGTCCGAGGTGTTTCCCGGGGCAGGGGATCAGTTCGGCCTGGGAGATACGTTGCAGAGTTTCTTTTTCGTCCCCAGAACCGTAGACGGATTTACCTGGGGCCTCGGCCCGGTATTCCTGTGGCGGACGGGAACAGACAAGTTGTTGAGCACGGGCAAGTGGGCGGCAGGCCCCACCGCCGTCGCGCTCCAGCAGACCGGACCTTGGACGGTCGGCCTCCTCGCCAACCACATCTGGTCGTTCGAAGGTGCCGACGATCGAGCAGACGTGAACAGTGTCAACGGCACCTTCAAACTGACCCAGGCATCGGCAGACCGGCAACTTGAATCTGACCCACCTCGTTCTGCCGCATAGGCCCCCACGCGTGGGGGCCTATGCGGCTCAATCGGCCTCTGCCTTGGCCGTGGTTTTGGTCT
>JAHJQI010000118.1 GCA_018819265.1 Alphaproteobacteria bacterium | reverse complement strand
CGGTGTTAAGTCGGTCATGGCCGTGGCGCTCCGTTGCGACGCAAGCACGCTCGTCTGGCAACGGTTTGCTACGCGATTTCAACGTCCTGCGCCACGGCCAACGCACGATTCCTCACGCCTGATGCATGATCCGGGCTAGGGGCTGGACTCGAGGCGATCGGGCCAATCCGATGTATCGTGCCAAATATTGTTTTCCGTTTCCGGAACGTCAGATTAGCGCATTGAAATTGCATACAATAATTTGGCAGCTCTGGTGAGGCGCCTGGGATCGGGCAACTGGGCTTGACAGCATGTTGTTGCGAACGGGTCACGTCTGATTCGCGAATGCTGCCACAATGGCGTTTGGTGTTTACGGGCGCTCGAAGGTTAGGCTAACTGTCTCCAAGCCAGACTGACGGAGGCCATCGTGCTGCTGTGGATCAGGCTGACATGGAATTCTGATCTCGGTGTTCAGTCCGTAAGGGTTTGGGTGCCAGCTGGGTAGTAAACAGGAGAAGTTCAGTATGTTCGGGGGACTCAATAAGTCGACCAGCATTTTCGCACTTGCTGCGGTTGCCGGTCTTGCAATGGGCGGTGTTTCCGCCAAGGCAGCTGACCTGGGCGGCGATTGCTGCGCAGATCTCGAAGAGCGCGTAGCCGAACTCGAAGCCACGACGGCTCGTAAAGGCAACCGCAAGGTTTCGCTGACCATCTACGGTCAGGTCACCACGGCCGTCATGTTCTGGGATGCCGACGGTAACGGCATCGACGAGAGCAACACCTACGTTGTCGACCCGCAGACATCGAGCACGCGCTTCGGCTTCAAGGGCAAAGCCAACATCACCTCCGACTGGTCGGCTGGATACAACATCGAGTTGGAGTTTCAGGCGGCTGACGCAAGCAAGGTGAGAGTCAATAACGACGAAGCCGGAGACCTTCCGGAATTCCGTCAGGCTCATTGGTACCTCCAGAGCAAGACCCTGGGTAAGGTTCGGGTCGGTCTGGCCGATATGGCCGCTTCGGGCATCGCAGAAATTAGCGTCGCCAACGAACTCATTGCCGATGGCATGTCGTCGTCGCAGGCTGGCGCGACCATCATCAGCCGTGATCTCAGCGGCCCGGGAATCACCAATTTTGAAACGAACCGTCAAAACACGGTTCGCTATGACACACCTGAATTTGGCGGGTTTATTGCGAGCGCAGCTTGGGGCGAAGACGATATCTGGGACGTTGCCCTGCGATATGCTGGCGAATTCGCTGGCTTCAAGCTTGCGGCCGGTGTCGCGTATGCTGAAAGCACCGATTCTCGGAATGGGGGACCTGACGACGATGGAGATTTTGGTGACGACTCGACGATAGAGATCGTCAACGGCGGTCTGTCGGTCATGCATGTCGCCACCGGCTTGTTTGTGACGGCATCTGCAGGTCAGCGCGAGCGCTCCACCTATGTCGGAGAAGATACTTTCTGGCATGTGACCGGCGGCATCGAACAGAAGTGGTCGTCGCTTGGTAAAACGACCATTTTCGGCATGGGCGGCGAGTTTAATGATAAGGAAGGCACCATTATTGGTGGCGTTGCGGCTGTCGACAGCGATTCCCTGCAGTACTATGGCGGCGGCGTAGTTCAGAAGATCGACGCTGCTGCGATGGACCTCTTCATCTCCTACCGTCACTACGATGTTAATGCTGGAACTGCCGGTGCGCCGGTCGAATCCGACTTCGATGTCGTCGTCGGCGGTGGCCGCATCCAGTTCTGATGTGAAGCGCCTAACGGCTTAGACGAACAAGGGCCGCTCTTCGGAGCGGCCCTTTTTAGTTGGTGCGTTGGATTGGCGTTGGGCCGAGGCGCGGGGCCAGCGATAAATTTGACAACCATGTCGTTCAGTCGATAACGGATGATTCGCAACCTCCAATACTTTTCGATGTTTTCGGCCGGCTTCGCGTACTGCCATCGCGCCGCGCGCGGGCGTTCCAGGTGGACAAATGGTGCCGGAATGCCTTGTTCACAGCTGATTTTGTGGCGTGTGGGCAACTCTAGACGGTCAAACCTGGGTGAAAGTCGCTTAGGGTATTTGCGTAAGCGAGCGGTAGGACTAGCTTCTCGTCAACGCCGCGAGTCGCAAGGTTTGGCTCGGCGGTCGCACCTTCGGGTGTCAGTTTCGAATTAGTTCCCTTGTTTGTGTTTGTAGTGTCCGGCGTAGGTGCCTTCGGCCCGGCGTATCGCGCATTCGTTTGCGCGTTCAGTCGATGCCGAGCGCCCCGTGACCGGCTGTGCGCGCTGTGCGGTGCTCCGGCTCAAATATGTCAAACTGACCATGGATTTGGGGGACTTATGAATAGAATCTCTCTTGTCGCCATGACGGCAGTAGCCGGGCTGTTCTCAACGAACGTGCTCGCAGCCGATCTTGGTGGTGATTGCTGCGCCGACCTCGAAGAGCGGGTTGCAGAACTCGAAGCCACGACTGCCCGCAAGGGCAATCGCAAAGTGTCTTTGACCGTCTACGGTCAGGTCACGACCGCGGTGATGTATTGGGATGCAGAAGGTCCCAACGTCAACGAAAGCAATGTCTATGTCGTCGATCCGCAGACCTCGGGCACGCGCTTCGGCTTCAAGGGCAAGGCTTCGATCAACTCGGAATGGTCGGCTGGTTATCAGATCGAGCTGCAGTGGCAGGCTGCTGACGCTACTCGAGTCTCGTCCTTCAGCGACGAAGGTCCTGACCTTCCGGAGTTCCGGCAGGCTCACTGGTACATCGAGAGCAGCCGTTTGGGTAAGATCCGGGTCGGCCAGGCTGACACGGCCAACTCGGGCATTGCTGAAATCAGCGTCGCCAACGAACTCATCGCCGACGCGATGACGTCGTCTCAGGCTGGCCAGGTCATTCTCAAGGAAAATGGCGGCCCGGGCAGCTTCGGTTCGAACTTCGAGTTCAACCGCCAGAATATCGTTCGCTACGACACGCCGACATATGCCGGCTTCGTTTTCAGTGCCGCCTGGGGTGAAGACGACATCTGGGACGTCGCCTTGCGCTATGCGGGCGAACTCGGCGGGTTCAAGATCGCAGCCGGCATCGCCTACGGTGAGAACACCGACAGCAGTAATGGCATCGGTGCGGATCGGACAATTGAGCAGGTCAACGGCAGCGTGTCGGCTATGCACATGCCAACGGGTCTTTTCGCAACCGCCAATGCCGGTCAGCGTGACGATCCCTTCCGGGCTGACGAAGAAACCTTCTGGCATGTCAATGCCGGTCTCGAGCGCAAGTACCTGGCTCTCGGCAAGACGACATTGTTCGGGATGGTCGGCGAGTTCGAGGACGACGACGACTCGACGGCCCAGTACTGGGGTCTTGGTGCGGTGCAGAAGATCGACGCCGCTGCAATGGACCTGTACATCTCTTACCGGAACTATGAGGTGGACAACGGTGCCGGCCTCGATTCGGACTTCGATGTCGTGATCGGCGGCGGCCGCATCCAGTTCTGATGCCGGCAGATTACAGAACGAATTTGGGGGTGGCATCTGCCGCCCCCATTTTCGTATCGCGGTTCCGTCCGATCAATAGTGCAGCATGTGGATCCTGGGTCACAGTGCAGCAGGAACACAGGTCTTCGAAGAAACGTTCATGCGGGCTTAACCGGGGTCGAAACATCCTTGTCTTCGCACGTGCGTAACCGCATGCTGTTGGTTGAAGTTTATATCGCGGGGCGATGAGACAATGAAGGCAACAAAGTTCGCAGGTCTGTGCGTTGCTGTGGCGATCGCCAGCGGCCAGGCTTTGGCGTTCGAAGAACAGCAGGGAGCGGCTAGCAAGCCCGCCAGTCCGGCGCCCGGCATTGTGATCGACAATTCGAAGCCGGCGGCTCCGGCTGGCGAGATGGACTTCAGCACACCTGCACCGGCCAGCGACTCGGGCGCCAAGGTCTTCCTGCCGGGTCTTGGAACCCTTGGGGTGCTGCCCAAGCTCGATTTTGGTCTTGAGCTGCTCTATGGCGCAGCTGAAACCCCTGACAAGACACCCCAGGCCAATGATCTCGTTCCAGGTGAAGAGGATCTCATGATCCGCGGACGGGTCAAGCACCGGTTCTGAGCCGAACTGGCAAACACCCAGCAGTCGAACAATGCCGCAGGCGCGCCTCATGGGTCGCGCCTGTTTCATTTCGGTGTGCGGGTGATCAGCAGGTGTCAGCAGAAACGCTGGAACTGCGCATGTCTGGGCCATTAATCAGGGCCGAGAGGCCTGCTTTTGGCGCGTGTTAATGGCGGAAGGGGTGGGATTCGATATTTTCGTTTAAGCGCATGTTCGCGTTCCGTAATTTCAAGAGTTGGTTTTATTTATGCCCCCAATTGTGCCCCCACACGTACCCATTGTTGGTTATTTGAATACCATCTCAATACAGCCAGCTTGTTGGCAATCGCTGCCGCCAGCCTTCGATGATGATCCGGGCTTCTTACGCCGCCCGTCTGGACGAGCTGGTCTTCGTCGAGTTGATGTTCGAGATGCTGCGTGAGCTTCACACCTGACAGGCCCGCCACTAGGCATGGGGACCGATTTTAATGTGGTACAGTGAATTAGGTTTCCAGCCTATTGTGGTAGCCTCTCTAGAACGAAAATAATGTGTATTATTACAGTATGTTAGCATTTTTCACTTGCTGTCACACAGCATAATAAACTGGCATCAATAAAGCATTATTAACTTGCTATTATACATCCTGTTAGACTTGTATGCATACGGCATCAAAAACTTGCACTTGTCCACAAGGAGAGCAGAATGGCAACGCCAAACGAGAGGCTGGCTACATCTCTGGAGCAGCTTAAAGAGCTTCAGGAAGGAGGGCGTCGCGTCTTTTTGTCCAAGGAGCTTGGCCGCGTTCACAGGGAGCGTCTCCTTGAGAATGGCTTCCTGCGTGATGTAATCAAGGGCTGGCTGATCTCGACGAGCCCCGGCACAGCCGAGGGCGACACCACCCCTTGGTACGCCTCCTTCTGGGAATTCTGTGCCCGCTACTGCAATGAGCGGTTCGGTAATGCTTGGCATCTCTCGCCAGAGCAATCGCTGCTCTTGCATGCCGAAAACACAGTGATCCCGCCGCAAGTGGTTGTCTATTCGACCAAGGGTACCAACAATAACGTCGAACTGATCTTCGGTACCTCGCTCTACGACCTCAAGCAAAGCCAGATGCCGCCCGCCGCAGACCTCACTGTCAAGGACGGGTTGAGGCTCTATGCTCTACCCGCAGCGCTTATCAAAGTGCCGGAAGCCTTCTACCAGAACTATCTGGTTGAAGCGCAGGTAGCGCTTAACGCTGTACGCGACTCTTCCGAAGTCTTGGGCCGCTTGCTCGAAGGCGGTCACTCGGTTGTGGCCGGACGCCTCGTGGGGGCGTTCAGGCGGATAGGTCGCGCGAACCTTGCCGACGAAATTCTCAAAACCATGCAAGGGGCCGGTTACGATATCAGGGAAAGCGACCCCTTCTCCCGCGAACAGAAGCTCATAGAGATCGCGACCGATACGCCCCCCGTTGTCAGCAGACTGACCGCGCTATGGGAGGAGATGCGCGGTCCGGTCGCCGAGAACTTTCCCGAAGCGCCGGGCTTGCCCGAAGACCCGCAAGCCTTCCTCAAATTCGTCGAAGAAAGCTACAAGCACGACGCCTACCATTCACTCTCGATTGAGGGTTATACAGTCACGCCTGACCTAATCGAGCGGGTTCGCGAAGGCAACTGGGACCCAAAGGGCAACGAGAACGATCGCAACAACAGCAATGCGCTGGCTGCTCGCGGGTACTGGCAAACCTTTGAGCTGGTCAAAGGCGATGTTGAAAAGATTATCAAAGGCGCGCCAGCAGGTGAACTGATCAGGGATGCCCATCGCAGCTGGTACCGCGAAATGTTCGCCCCGTCCGTGACCGCCGGCATCCTCAAAGCGGGAGCGCTTGCCGGTTATCGAAGCCATCCGGTCTATATTCGCGGCTCGCGCCACGTACCGCCACGATGGGAAAGCTTGCCAGATGCGATGAAAGCGCTCTTCGATCTGCTGGTAGCCGAAGAGGCCGCGAGCGTTCGTGCGGTTATGGGTCACTGGATGCTGGGCTATATCCACCCCTATCCTGACGGAAATGGTCGTATGGCGCGGTTGCTCATGAACGCGATGCTCGCTTCCGGTGGATACCCTTGGACGATCATTCGCGTGGATGATCGCAACTGCTACATGGAGGCTCTTGAGGCAGCCAGTGTGGGCACCGATATCCGGCCGCTTACCGTCCTGATTGCCGAGCGGGTCGGGAAAGCGGTGGCCGAGGCTGCGTGATCAGCTGAGGCGCTGTAAGATTGTTCTTTGTGGTCGGAATCAACCCTTGCAGGCAGCAGAGTCCACCAAGGATGTTGCGTGCCCCAGAACCATTTCTGGACTCGGCAATACTCCCCGTCCTCCGTAGAACCTGCATGCCGCGTCCCGGGACGGGGTCAATATTTGACGTCGATCGGGGGTCAAAGTTCCGCGCCGATTGACACATTCCAGAACTTCGCGCGCATCTGAATCTCCAGATAGACACGCGAGTAGGATTGGTGGTTCGATCTGGTCGATCGGCAGGCTACCGATCCAGGGGAACAGGTCTTTGTGAAGCTGACGATATACACGATCCCGGTGGCCGTCTGACCACGAGGCTTCGTTCTTTTCATACCAAGCCCGGCCTATTGCTTCGAAGGTGTTGCTGATGGCGACACCTGTTCGCGCTTTCGCGAGTCTTCTGGCGGTGGACGGGTCGATGCCTTGTGCAAGTAGTCGGCGCGCCTCATCGCAGCGTTCTCTGGCGAGCTTCAGTGAGCCATCAGGATAGACACCATGGGACAAGCGCTTTTCGCGGCCGGCAAATCGGTACTTGTGTCTCCAGTACTTCGCGCCCGTTGGCGACACTTCAAGGTAAAGCCCCTTCTGATCGTAGAGCCGGTTTGGCTTCGATCCGGGCACTGCTTGCTCGACTGACTTTGCGGTTAGGGGCATAACGTGGGGGCATCGCGGTGAGTGAGCTCATTCATGCCCCCATATGTGCCCCCAAGACCGGCGGGATGTCAGTGGTTTGCCTCGGACCAGGCCGGCCTTCGGAGTCGATCAACCATAAGAAAAACAACATAAAAACGAACTTCATTGGATTACATTGGATCGCGTCATGGCGGAAGGGGTGGGATTCGAACCCACGGTGGGCGTGAACCCACGCCGGTTTTCAAGACCGGTGCCTTAAACCACTCGGCCACCCTTCCGCGTTCGCCAGGTCCAGGCCTTGTCGGCGATGGCTGGTCCGGCGCGCCGGGACACCCAGTGTCCCGATTCCGCAGTTCGCCACCACCCTGCCGCGAACTCGCGTGCGAGCTTCGGGATCAGAAAGGACACTAGAATCATGACTTTGCTAGTGTGGTTGGGATCGCGAAGTTCGCCCGGAGCGAGCTGCAAGTGGATGCAAACTTCGCGATCACCACACTAGCGCTTCGCGTAGCCGGGCTCAAGCGCAAGCTGGCCGCGGATTTCCTGTGATCTGTGGCCTCGTGGGGCTTGCAACTGGCCAGCCAGTTGGGTTTGCTGCGCGGCGATGACAAAGCTCCTCAAGGGTACCGGTTTGCCGGCGGTTGAATCAATCGGTGTCGGCGGACGCAGCAAGCTGCCGGCGCCCGGGTTGTGCGCCGCAGTCGTTGCGTTGGCGCTTGGCGCCTGCAGCGCTGGTGGGCCGCTGCCGCCCGTTGCGACCGGAGCGTCGCTGACGGAGGGCGCGGTTGCGCAGTCGGACCCCACGACCGCGAAGCCGATAGCGGCAGCCGCCGCGCCGGACGATCCGTGGCAGGCCGTCGTGGCTGCGGCGATCGAGGAAAATTCGCGCGATGCAGC
Organism: Alphaproteobacteria bacterium; assembly: GCA_018819265.1. Classification (GTDB taxonomy): domain Bacteria; phylum Pseudomonadota; class Alphaproteobacteria; order Rhizobiales; family Hyphomicrobiaceae; genus Filomicrobium. The sequence goes on along the minus strand of JAHJQI010000118.1, from coordinate 1,808 downwards.
TCCCAAGACCGGCCCGCTGCGGCAGCGTTCCGATCGCCTGGCGAGTCTCGCTTCGGTGATTCCCAGGGGTGGCGGCTACAAGAAAGTCGGTAAGCCCTACTCGATCGCGGGCGTGATGTATGTGCCGCGGCATCAACCCGACTACGAGGAATCCGGGATCGCCTCGTGGTACGGGGACAATTTCCACGGCAACAAGACCGCCAATGGCGAGGTGTACGACATGAACGCCTTGACGGCCGCGCACCGCACCCTGCCGCTGCCATCCCTGGTCTCCATCACGAATGTCGACAACGGCAAAACCGTGATCGTGCGTATCAACGATCGCGGCCCCTTCATGAAGGGGCGGATCATCGACGTCTCCGCGCGAGCGGCGAAGGAACTCGGGTTCGATCATCTCGGGTTGACTCAGGTGCGGGTGAAGTACCTCGGTCCAGCTCCCCTCAACGGGGATGATTCCCGGGAAAAGGCGCATCTGGCGTCGCTGGCGCCATAACCTGCCGGATTGACCGCATATCCCCGCTGCGTGTCCGCTCACTTCGGCGCCGGCGTTGACCCGGGCGAAGAGAATTCCGATAGTCGGAGGTGTCCGCGTGTTCCGGTGACGCGCATGCAGCGGCTGGCCGCATTGCGGGAACCGACGAGAGAGGCGCCTTGATGCTTATCAGACGTAGTTCGATCAGACCGGCCGGTTTCAAGGCCTGCACGACAGCCGTTGTGTTCCTTGCGGCGGCGCTGGCTGCGCTGTCGGGTGGATCGTGGCCGGTTCAGGCAGCAGCCTTCACGACCAAGGCGAAGCAGGCCATCTTGATGGACTACGAGACCGGGGCCATCCTCTATCAGAAGGATGTCGACCAGCTTGTTGCGCCGGCGAGCATGAGCAAGCTTGCTACTCTGGCGGTGGTTTTCGACCGTCTGAAGAAGGGCACGTTGAAACTCGACGACACATTCGTCATCAGCGAGCACGCCTGGCGGGACGGTGGGGCGCCATCGCGGACCTCGGCGATGTTCGCGCCGCTCGGCAAGCCGGTATCGGTCGAGGACCTGGTCCAGGGCATCGCGATCCAGTCTGGCAACGATGCCAGCATTGCAGTGGCAGAAGGAATTGCCGGCTCCGACGCGTCTTTTGCCAAATTGATGACCCAGTACATGCGCGGGATCGGGCTGGAAAAATCGACGTTCGCAAATCCGACGGGACTGCCGCATCCCGAGCAGTTGATGACGGCGCGCGAAATTGCGCTTCTGGCGAAACATCTCATCGCGGAGTACCCCGACTACTACAAGTATTTCGGAATGCAGAAATTTCCCTATCAGCCGGAGGGGCGGCGGCGGCCCTATGCATTCTTCAACCGCAATCCCCTGCTCGGGTCGCTCGAAGGCGCCGACGGATTGAAGACCGGGCATCTGGAGGCCTCGGGTTATGGGCTCGTCGGCTCGGCCGTGCAGAATGGGCAGCGCTTGATTGCCGTGGTGCATGGGCTGACGTCACGCGAAGAGCGCAAGGTCGAGGCGGTCAAACTGATGCAGTGGGGTTTTCGCAGCTTTACGCCCTACGACCTCTACGAGACCGACGAGATCGTCGGCACCGCCAGGGTGTGGGGCGGCGATAAGTTTTACGTCCCACTGCGCGGCAAGGGCTCGGTCAAGGTATTGCTGCCGAAATTTCCGCTCCGCCAGAAGCTGACCGCCGAGATCGTCTACAAGGCACCGTTGAAGCCGCCGATCAAGGAGGGAGAGCAGGTGGCCGTCTTGCGTGTGACGAGCGCCTCGAACGCCGTCAATGAGGTTCCCCTTTACGCGGCCGAAGAGGT
>JAHJQI010000117.1 GCA_018819265.1 Alphaproteobacteria bacterium | reverse complement strand
TTCAATGACCAGACCACGAACGGCATGACGACGCGCTCGTTCAGCACGGGGCAGTCGATCACGTTCACCGCCGGTCTGGTGCCGACTTTCGTCAACGGCATCGGAGCGCCGCAAGCGCACGCTGCTGCCGGTGACGGCTTCTCCTATACCGCCAACGACCTGGCGGAGCTGTTGAACCTCGTCCGGGGAATTCCTTCGGAAAATTCGGACACCAACGGCTCTACCGGCATCCGGGACCTGGAAGGCACCGGCAACAACCTTGCCAACCCGGACTACGGTTCGGCCGACCAGCCCTTCATCAGACTGACGCAGGCGCGGTACGGTGAAGCCGACGCAGACGGCAACCTGGCGATCAACCCAATCTTCCAGGGGCTGGATCCGAGGGCGATTTCCAACATCCTCGGCCACCAGGAATCAGACCTCGGCAAGAACTCCGAGGAAGCCAACATCTTCTTCATGGCCTTCGGCCAGTACGTCGACCATGGGCTCGACTTCCTGCCCAAGGGCGGATACGGCACAATCGCCATCGGTTCGGGAGCCGATGACCCGGCCGACCTGACGCGTGGCACGGTCTCCGGCTTCGACGAGAACGGCGTACCGCAGCACCTCAACAAGGCTTCCCCGTTCGTCGACCAGAACCAGGCCTACGGCTCGAATGAACTCGTCAGTCAGTTCCTGCGCGAAGGCGATGGCGAAGGCGGACTTGGGGCACGGCTCTTGTCGGGTGGTGTCGATCCTTCCAACGCCGAATTCCGCCTGCTGCCGACTCTCACCGAAGCGATCCTGCATCACTGGGAGAACAACACGCTATTCAAGGATGCCAGCTTGCCCGGCGGTGAGGTCCGCTTCCAGGACTACTACCCTGGTCTCGTCGATACGGATGGCAAGATCAATGCCGCGGTTGCAGTCGACCTCAACGACGACTTCATGGGTAGCGGATTCCAGTTGATCGGCGATGCCAACGGCTTCATCAACGTTCTCGAGCACTACGTGGCGGGCGACTTGCGTGCCAACGAGAACTACACCTTGACGTCGATCCATACGGTCTGGGCCCGCAATCACAATTACCATGTCGACAAGCTCGAAATGGCCGGCTTCAACGGTACCGAAGACGAACTTCATCAGGCCGCGAAGATCGCCAACGAGGCCGAGTATCAGCAGGTCGTATTCGATGAGTTCGCCGACTACCTGCTTGGCGGTCTCAAAGGATCGGGCAAGCATGGCTTCGATGAATACAATCCCAACGTAGATGCCAGCATCAGCCATGAGTTCGCCGCAGCAGTCTACCGCGTCGGGCACTCCCTGATCGGGCAGAACATCACCGTCCTCGACGAGAACGGCAATACGGTTTCCGTACCTCTGTTCGATGCCTTCCTGAACCCGACCAACGAGGCCAGTGCTTTCCAGATCGATACGGGTCCGGGCGGAGTACTGACCGGAGAGGCCGCTCTCGAAGCCCTCGAACAGTACGGTTACGTTCCGCAGCCCGGATTCGAGCAGTTCGGCGTCAACAACATCATCGGCGGCATCGTCCAGCAGCAGGCCGAAGAAGTCGACTTCAACATCGTCGATGCGGTCCGTAACGATCTCGTCCGCATTCGCGCCGACCTGTTCGCATTCAACGTCGCGCGCGGCTGGGATGTCGGCCTTGGCACGTTGAACCAGGTCAAGGCAGACCTCTTGGCGTCCGACAACCCCTACATCAAGGAAGCCATAGAACTGTCAGGCGAGGATCTCACGCCGTATGCATCGTGGGAGGATTTCCAGGCCCGAAACGGACTGAGCGACGAAGTCATCGCGCAGTTCAGGGAAGCCTATCCCGACCTGACGCTCGGATCGCCTGAGGAAATCGCTGCATTCAAGGCGATCAACGACAACATCGAACTTGTCAACGGCAATACCGTCAAAGGCATCGACCGCGTCGATCTGTGGGTTGGCGGCCTTGCCGAAGAGCATATCAACGGCGGCATGGTCGGTACGACCTTCTGGGTGGTGCTGCACGAGCAATTCGACAGGCTGCAGGAAGGCGACCGGCACTACTATCTCGACCGTGTCGACGGCTTCGACTTCTACGAAACGCTGAGCGAACTCAGCTTCGCAGAGATCGTGGCACGCAACACGGGTCTGGAAGGCCTGCCTTCCGACATCTTCAGGGCCCGCGAATTGGACGTTGCCGATAGCGGTGACAGCGGAAGCAACTCGGATTCGGATTCGGATACGACTTCGGACACGGATACCGGGTCTGATTCGGGCAGCGACACGGGGCCGGATTCTGGTTCCGATACAACGACTGTCTCCGATGCGGCACCGATGCTTCTCGTTGGCGACGCAGGCACAAACGCGCTGCTGGGTGGCATGGGTGACGACTCGCTGGCCGGTCTCGGTGGCAACGACACCATTGTCGCGGGCAAAGGCAACGACACGCTCGCCGGTGGCGAGGGCGGCGATACGCTGAGTGCGGGTGACGGCAACGACATGCTGTTTGGCGACGAAGGCAACGATACGATGTTCGCCGGTGCAGGTGATGATACAGCATTCGGCGGTGCCGGCGACGACCGCGTCTTCGGAGAGGACGGCAACGATCTTCTCGATGGCGGCGAAGGTGACGATACCTTGGATGCCGGTGCAGGCGACGACATCATCCTTGCCAGCCGGTTCGACGGCGATGATGTGGTCATCGGCGGATCGGGCAACGACACCTACGATCTGTCCGCGATCACCGACGATGTCACAGTCGACCTTGGCTCCGGAGCGTTCGGCAGCGCCGCAAGCGACCAGCTCGGACTCGATTCATTGCGCGGTATCGAGAACGTGATCGGCGGAGCGGGTAACGACAACATCTCAGCCGGTGCCGGCGTCAACGTCCTGGCCGGCGGCCTCGGCAACGACACCTTCGTGTTCAACTCGGTGTCACAGGCCAACGGCGACACGATTGCCGACTACGGTGCCGGAGATTCGATCGATCTTTCCGGCATCGCAAGCAGCTTTGGCCTGGTCGACGACAGCTTCGAGCTGGTCTTCAATCAACCGGCATTCACCGCCGCGGGCCAGGTGATGTTCCGGCATGAGCAGCGCGAGGACGGGGAGTACACGGTACTTGAAGGCAACGTCGACGAGAACCTTCAGGCTGACTTCCGCATCGACATCGCCGGACGTCACAATTTCAACAACAGCGACTTCGGGTGATTTCGGTGTCGCGCACTACGGGGGGGGTCGCACCCCTCCCGGTTCTGGCAGGATATTTGCTGGGGGCAACGTCAAATAGCCTGGATGCTTGAGTTGAGGGCTGACGGCCTGAGTGCCACGGGCAGGCCGTGGTGATTTTGTGAGGCTTTAAGTGATGCGCAAGAAGAACGGCAGGGGCACGCAGGTTGGAACCAGGTTAACTCCCGTTACCGCGCTTTCGGGCTTTCGCGGCGCGATAACGTTCATTTTCATTCTATCGGGTGTCGTTAACGTTCTGGCGTTGACCGGCGCCTTCTACATGCTGCAGATCTATGATCGCACCCTCGCCAGTCAGTCAGTCCCGACACTCCTGGCGCTCTCCGCATTGGCAATTGGCTTGTACCTGATCCAAGGCGTGCTCGATGTGCTGCGCTCGCAGATCCTGGTGCGTCTTGGTGCGAAGGTCGACGTCGAACTGGCGCCGCTGGCGCACAAGGTTTCGATCGACATGCCGCGCTTCGGATTCTCCACGACGGAAGCGATGGAACGCGGTCGCGATGTGGATACGCTTCGCGGGTTCCTTGGCAGCCAGGGTCCGATCGCGTTGTTCGACCTGCCTTGGATGCCGATCTACCTCGCTTTCGTCTACCTCCTGCACCCATGGCTGGGGGTCGCCGTATTCGCGGGCGCGCTGATACTGGCATGCCTGACGCTGATCACAGAAATTCTGACACGACGTTTGAGCCAAGCGACGCATCAGGCAGGCATAGTGCGCCAGACCATTGCCGACAGCCACGCCCGCAACTCCGAAGTTCTTCACGCGATGGGCTTTGCCGGACGTGCCGTTGAAAGGTTCACAGTCGCGAACGCCGAACACATCTCGTTGCAGACACGCACCAGCGACATCACCGGCACGTTCGCTGGACTGTCGAAGGTACTGCGCATGATACTGCAGTCCGCAGTGCTCGGTCTTGGCGCCTATCTTACCATTATGGGCGATCTCTCGGCGGGTGCGATCATTGCAGCCTCCGTTGCTGCCGCCCGCGCACTGGCGCCGATCGACATGGCCATTGGCCAATGGAAGAATATCGTTTCGGCGCGCCGCAGCTATCAGCGGCTCGGCGATACTCTTTCGACGCTCGACGACGCGCCCGATCCAGTCCAGCTCCCCGCACCGACACGCAGTCTCAAGATCGAACGGATCACGGTGGCAACACCATCGACTGGAAGTGTGGTCCTGGGGGACATCTCCCTCGAACTGACAGCCGGCGAAGCTCTCGGGCTGATCGGCCCCACGGGCGGCGGCAAGTCATCGCTCGCGAAAGCCATCACAGGGGTCTGGCCGCTGGTGCGCGGTGCCGTTCGGCTCGACGACGCGGACGTCGAGCAATGGTCGCCCAATGAGCTTGGAAAACACATCGGCTATCTGCCGCAGGAAGTCTGCCTGCTCGACGGGACCATCGGGGAGAATATCTCGCGGTTCGCAAAGAATCCTTCCAGCGGCGAGATCCTGGCGGCTGCGAAGGCGGCAGGGGTCCACGAAATGATCGTGCGGCTGCCGCAAGGCTACCAGACCGAGCTTGGTCCGCACGGATCGGCGCTGTCCGCGGGGCAACGCCAACGCATAGGTCTCGCGCGGGCGCTGTACGGCAATCCCTTCCTGGTGGTCCTCGATGAACCGAATTCGAACCTCGATGTCGAAGGCGATGCGGCTCTGACGGAAGCAATTCGCAATATCAAGGCCCGTGGCGGTATAGCGATGATTATCGCACATCGTCCAAGCGCGCTGACGTGCGTCGATAAGGTCGGCGTCATTCAGAACGGCAAGCTTGCCGCGTACGGCACGAAGGACGAGATTATCCACGGGCAGCAACCGAATAAGCAAGTCGCTCGTATGCCAGCATCGCCAGGATCCACCGAATCCGCGCCCGCGGCTGCTTCGGCCAGCAATGTCATGCAGAAACCAGGAGGAAAAGAATGGCCCATCCACCAGGCCTCCTGACCGGCGAAACGATTACCGGCGAACTGCCGCGCTCGAAATACGAGGAGCGGTCAGAACCGGAAGCCAAACCGATCACGCGATTCGTTATCGGGATGCTGATTGCCAACGCTCTCCTGATGGTCAAGGATTTGTTGTTCGGAGAAGATCCCGCGCAGGCCCGTGCGCGGACGGCACCGATAGAGCCGGAAAACGTACAGTCTGCCGAAACCGGTAATATGGGTGGAGGTGGCAATTCCAACGACGACTTGATGCCCGGCGAGGCCGCTCGGATGGGCGAGGCCATGGAGTACGATCCGCCTTCCTTCAAGCTCGGGCTCGGAATGGGCCCTATCGCAGTGCTCGCCCAAGACGACAGCTTCATCCCCATCCAGTTCAATACGCATGGCTCAGGCATGGTGCGGCCGATCCCGCCCGTGGGGAACGACAATGTCATCAGCTTCCCGAACATACCTATCGTTGATGCAGGCGGCTCCAATGATGCCGGTGGAAGTCCGGTCAGTTCGCCCGCGGGCAGGAACCCGCCGGACCCGGATGTTCGGGGCGACGATGACGATGGGCAAGACGGCGATGAAGTTCCGGACGGCGAAGATCTAGACGCTGATGATAATCACGAAGAAACGACACCTCAAAATCGCGCGCCACGTTCGTCAGGCATAACGGTCCTGAACAACATCTTCATCAATCAGGCGATCGTCATTGGCCTTATCGAACTGCTCGGCGGGATAACCGATGCGGACGGTGACATCCTGCAGTTGCAGAACCTGCGCGTTTCTTCAGGCAGCCTGACCGAAGGCGAGGGAGGCTGGGTTTTCCGGCCCGGCCGTGACGAATTGGGAACCGTGACGTTCAATTACGAAGTGACCGATGGATCCGAAAGTATATTCCAACTGGCGGTCCTTGACGTCGTCCAATTGCCTGGCCAGGAGATCATCGGAAGCGATCAGGACGACCGGATTATCGGCGCTCCCGGTGACGATTCGATCGATGCGCTTGGTGGTAACGATGTCGTCGCTGGGCGGGAGGGCGACGACCTCATTGAAGCCGGTGACGGAAACGACAGGATTTCCGGCGGCATCGGAGATGATGACCTTCGCGGAGGAGATGGCGACGACACACTCTTTGGCGAAGATGGGGACGACATTCTCGACGGCGGATGGGGCGACGATATTCTGTTCGGCGGAAATGGAGACGACGTCCTGATCGGCGAAGACGGCGACGACCAGTTGCACGGTGGCGCCGGCGACGATCGATTGCTCGGCGGTCAAGGCGATGACGAATTATACGGTGGAACCGGCGGCGATTTCCTGGATGGCGGTGATGGCGATGACCTGCTGTCCGGCGGGGAAGACGACGACGTGCTGTCCGGCGGCGCAGGTCACGATGTCATCGACGGTGGCGGTGGCGACGATCTGATCCTGGCAGAAGCCGATGACGGCAACGACGTAATCGACGGCGGCGACGGCGTCGACACGCTCATCCTCTCCGGCATCACGACCGCAACGTACGTGGACCTTTCGGCAAATGCGGCGAGCGGCGAGGATATTGGCAACGACTCCGTCAACGGTATCGAGAACGTGGTCGGCTCGCAGGCGGACGATCTGATCGTCGGCGACGGCGAAGCCAATCGTTTCGTCGGCAACATGGGCGACGACGAGATCGACGGCGGTGACGGAGACGATGTCTTTGTGGCGACGCTGGACGATGGCGACGATCACTACCGTGGCGGAGAGGGAGTCGACACGGTCGACTATTCGGCGTCGCAACAGACCGTAGTCGTTGATCTCGATAACGGTACTGTCGAAGGCAGCGATGTCGGCAACGACTCGGTTCACGGCATCGAGAACGTGTTCGGATCGCAATCTGATGACGAGATTGCGGGCAATGGCGAAGCCAACAAGTTCGTCGGCAACATGGGCGACGACGAGATCGACGGCGGTGACGGCGACGATGTCTTCGTGGCGACGCTGGACGATGGCGACGATCACTACCGTGGCGGAGTGGGAGTCGACACGGTCGACTATTCGGCTGCAACGCAATCCATCACGGTCGACCTCGCAGGTGGCACGGTCGAAGGCGCCGACATCGGTAGCGACCGGATCGCGGGAATAGAGAATGTCTACGGCGGCAGTAGCGATGACACGATCATTGCAGATGAGTCGGTCAATGTTTTTTACGGTGGAGCGGGCGACGACGTGTTTGTCTTCCCGACGCTTGCCTCAACCGGCAGTGGCAGCGGAAGCCGCGACAAGATCATGGATTTCGAAGTCGGCGACCGGATCAATCTCGACGACATCTCGCGCGAGTTCAATGACTTGTTTGGTGATATGCTGGCAGATGAAGGCATGCGGAAATTCGTGCTGATCTCGAATAGCGATCAGTTCGACGCCGCTGGCCAGATACGCATCAAATACGAAGCCTTCGACGATTACGAAGTCACGGTGGTCGAGGGCAACATCGATTCGGATGCGGACACGGATTTCGAGATCGAACTGTACGGACGGCACATGCTCGGTCAGGATCATCTCTATTACAACTACGGCTGAACATGGGGCCTGGCACGTTCCTTGCGGCGCCTGAGGCCGATCCACAGAATGAAACTTAAGGCGGGCAAGACATGACAAGCGTTGAAAGCCAGGCGACCGCGGCCGCTCCGGCCGTCAAGCAGAAAAGGGCTGAATCATACTCCATCGGCCCGCGGATGTTCGTTGGCACCGCCGTCATGGGGCTTCTTGTGCTCGGCTGCGGCAGCTGGGCGGCGTTCGCCAAGTTGTCCGGCGCCGTGATTGCCCCCGGCTCGGTCGTCGTCGAACGTCACGTTAAGAAAGTGCAGCACAAGGACGGCGGCATCGTCGCGGAGATCCTGGTGCGCGAAGGCTCCCACGTCGAGGCCGGCACGATACTCGTCAAGCTCGACGATACGCAGACAAGATCCGAACTAGGAATCATTCGTTCGCAGCTCACCGAACTGACCGGGCGCAAGTCGCGCCTCATCGCCGAGCGCGACGGGTTGGATGATATTCCCTTCCCCGACGACTTCGATGCGATGGGTCCAGAGGTTGCTTCGGTACGTCGAGGAGAGACCCGGCTGTTCTCTGAAAGCAAAAAGACGGTGCAGAGTCAGAAGGAGCAACTCGGCCTGCGCATCGAGCAACTGCAGGAAGAAATCAACGGCTTGACGCGTCAGCGCACGGCGAAGAGTTCCGAACTGGAACTCATCGACAAGGAGTTGAGCCAGATCCGCAAACTTCATGAGCGCAAGCTCACGCCGATCTCGCGTGTCTTCGCCATGGAGCGTGAGGCAACGCGGCTGGGCGGCGAACTCGGATCGATCATTTCGCAGATTGCCCGCGCCAAAGGGCAGATCAGCGAACTCAATCTGCAGATCCTGAATATCGACCAGACACTTCGCACCGAGGCACAGCGCGAACTGCGCGCCATCGAAGGCAAGCTTGCGGAACTCGTCGAGCGTCGTGGCGCGGCGTCGGACCGGTTGCTGCGGATGCATCTCAAGGCGCCGCAATCCGGCCTTGTGCATGAACTCGCCGTGCATACCATCGGTGGGGTCATCACGCCGGCCGAGCCGGTCATGCTCATCGTGCCGGAGAACGAGGAGCGCACCATCGAAGTCCGGCTGGCGCCGTTCGATATCGATCAGGTGACCCCCGGGCAAATGGCACGCTTGCGGTTCTCGGCATTCAATCAGCGAACGACCCCGGAAACGGAAGGTCAGGTCACGCACGTTGCAGCAGACGTAACCGTCGACCCGCAAACCGGACAAAGCTATTATATGGCAAGGATCGCCATCGATTCGGCTGCCAGGAAACAACTTGGCGATCTGAAACTTCTTCCAGGCATGCCGGTCGAGGTGTTCATCTCCACAGGTGAACGCACGGCCCTGTCGTATTTTGTCAAGCCGTTCACCGATCAGTTTGCCAGGGCGTTCCGGGAAGAGTGATGTGCCTGCAATGGAAATCGCGTGGGGACGATGCCGCGCCACTCAGGACGCCGACCGGAGCGGATAGTGGTTCGCTTCGAGTTGAGGCAGGAGCCCGCGAATCGGTTAGGTTGCCAGCCTGCGAGCAACAGGCTCTTGCAGCTTTCCGGAGCGATCGCAATGCGTGCGAAATCGACACCCGCCAGACGCGCATCGGCATCGGCGCTGCTCCGTCTTACGGCAATGACATCTTTGTTCTTCATCGGCACCGCTCCGCAGATGAACGTGCTGCCGGCAGCGGCAGACAGCCTCAAGGATCACGAAGGCTACGTCGAAGACTTTCCATTCTGGGGCGATCAGCGCGGCTGCTATTGGGAGCGCGGCAGGCGTTTTTGCAGCAGCTATTGCTATTGGGAAACCAATGGGCGGCGGTACTGCCGCGAGCGGGAATCAACGGCCCATCCACAGGGAATCCCCGGCTACGTACCCTATCCGCCCGAGCCGCCGATCTATGCCCGGCCGCGTTACGCCCGGCCCTGGTAGGCATTCCAGCGGGCACATTTGCGCAAGGGAATAAGCGATCGAGCCAACTTCAGGGTTTGGTGCGATGACTGTTTCCGAGACCGTCAGAAACAAAGCGGAAGTTGATCACGCGCTTCGATCATGCTCGGTGCCGCCGGCTCAGATCGCCACGACAACTGGCGTGCTTCTTGTTGGTATTTATTTTGTCGTCGCATTCCCCTCTGTTCTGACGGCCCCGGCCGACATCACCGTTCTAGCCATTTCACTCGTCGTGGGAGCACAGCTGATATGGCTTTCGGCAATTGACCTGGCGACGAAGAGGTTGCCCGACCGGCTGACTTATGGAGTATGCGCGATTGGACTACTCCTTGCGGCTTTCGAAGGCTCGGAGGCCGTCGCATGGTCGGCACTTGCCGGCCTGGCCGGTTACGCCCTGTTTGCCGGATTGGCTGCTGCCTTCCTTCAAATGCGCAGTTACGCAGGCCTCGGGCTGGGCGATGCAAAGCTGCTGGCGGCCGGCGGCACGCTCGTCGGCCTCGAAGGTCTCGGCTCTGTTGTCCTCATCGGGTCGATGTCAGCACTTGTCTTCGCGTGCGTGAAGTTTTCGCGTCACCGTCAAGCAGTCTGGACTGCGCGAATCCCGTTCGGCCCCTTTCTGGCAATCGGGATCTGGTGCGTTTGGCATCATGGCCCGTTGCTTCTATAGAGGTTCTCGTCATGACAACGCAGTGCACTTATGAGACAGCGATTCGTACCGATAAAAATCCAGGCGTTACCGCGAGGTCGTCTGGTCGCTCGCACAATATCGCAATGCAAGCTGGGCACGTTCCGCCGGATGCCGGCTTCACGTTGATGGAATTGCTCGTGGTATTGGGCATCCTGGCGTTGCTCGCCACCCTGGCCGCACCGCAGGTGCTCAAATACCTCGGCAAAGCGCGAACGGAAACTGCGCGAGCGCAAATCGGCGCGATTTCGACCGCCGTCGAACTCTATTCACTCGACAATGGCGGATTCCCCCCGCCGCAGGCCGGACTAAGCGCGCTGGTGCGCCGACCGAGCGACGCACAAGCCTGGAACGGACCCTACTTGAAGCGTGCCGAAGGCCTGATCGACCCGTGGGGCAGGCCCTATCATTACCGCGTCCCCGGAACCCAAGCTGCAGTCGAGATCTTTACGCTGGGTCGGGACAATGCTCCTGGCGGCACGGGCGAGGATCAGGATCTGACCAACTGGTGACGGAGTGCATCAGTCACGCCGCAAGCGCGTGGTAACAATGACGCTCCGGTGACGGTCCGTCTCGCCAATACCGGTCGTCCATTTGAGTTCGATCAGGCTTGGAAGACTGTCCTGCTCCAGCCAATCCGACCGCCAGGAAGGCGCCTCTTCATCGTTGAGAGATGGAGGAAGATAGCGCAGCGAGAACCCACTCAGGTTCCGCAGCAATACTTTGCGTTCGAATGGACCCGCTGCATCTGCCTCACCGGAAAAGTGGCGGTATGCAATGACGAGGTTCTGCGTCTTTCCGCCGTTCAGTTCAACGAAGGCATCGAATTGGTAGAGCCCGCTCAAGGGAGCAGATTGGGGCATCGGCGCAACGAACACGACGCGCTCGCCAGTTCCCGAGAATGCCAGCGCCCGGCGGCCTTCGTTGGCACGATTGAAGAGCGGCTGTGCTACTTCCAACCGGCTTTGCATGAAGTCCATTCCGGCATCTTCCTGATGGACAATCTGAAGCCGCTCATCTCCTTGCCAAGCCTGCCGGGCAAGGCGCATCGCCCCCGGCATCAAGGCAAGCATCAAGGCGATGAGAACGATCGAGACAAGTAGCTCCAGCAGCGTGAAGCCAGCGTCTTCGCGCCCTTTCGCAGATGACCCCGCAGTACGCTTCTTCATTTCGGAGGCGGCCTCTTCAAAGTCGTCAGTTCCAACGTTCTGGGTAAAGGCCGCAATCCCGAGCGCCAACTGACGGTCACGCGCACCCAGTAGGCTTCTGGAATCGGGTTTCGCCAGTCGGCATCTCCGTCGAGGTAAGGCGAGATCGTCACCTGGTAATCGAGCCCGTTGTCAGCCTTCCCGCTCGTTGTGCCAGGAGCGAGCGGCGTTTCTACTCCTGCTCGGGCCAGTTCGGACCGGGCGACCAGCAATGCTTCCTTTTCCCGCTCGGCAGCGCCGATCGAATGCCAGTTCCCCGCCATCGCCTGATACAGCACCACAAGAACCGCCGCCAATATCACCAGTGCCAGCAGCGCTTCGAGGAGCGTGAAGCCAGCGTCCCGCGATATGCGATGCCGCATGGAGCCGACGCTGGATGCCCTGTCGGTCTGTGATCGGATCTGACGTTCGTTGGCCATCTCCTCAAACCCCCGGCGTCATCTCAATGGCGCCCGTCAGCCAGTCGATCTCGATTGCGATCCGGCGTTGGCGATCGCGCAGCACGACGCGTCCGCCCGTGGAGCTGCCATCGGGATAGAAGCGGAGCCGCACCGTTGAGGGACCAGTGCGCGCCGTGTTCGCGGTCGTGATGTCAAGCCCGACGCCGGCGGGCAGTTTTCGACGACGATCATTTGCTGTGGCGTAGGCCCGGCTGTTCACATCGAACTCGACGGTCTCGATGCGATTTCCGGCGATCGCCTGCCGGCGGACGTTGCGCAGTGCGCCGGAGAGTTCGCGGGCGCTCAGTTCAAGGCTTCTGCCGCCGCCTCTTAGCGGATTGAGTGATAGCGACAGCCACCCGATCAGCGACAGGATCACCAGGACTGCCAGCATCTCGATCAGCGAGAAGCCCTCGTCTTCACGCGGAACGCGACGTTCTTTTCGATTTCGCGCACGACATATCATTGCAGGGCCAGATCGTTGAGGCTGATGATGGCGCCCATCACGGACAGGATGATTGCGCCGACGACGACACCGATGATCAGCGTCAGAGCCGGCGCAATGAAAGTGGCCAGGCGGTCCATGTCGCGTTGCAGGGAAGCTTCTTCAATTGCCGACAGCCGTGCAAGCATCTCGCCCAATTGACCGGTCTTTTCACCGACCGCTGTCAGCCTTGCAGCCAACGGAGAGAAGATCCCGCTGTCCGCCAGGGATTGGGACAACGCGACGCCCCGGGCCAGTTGCTCGCGCGCCGACAGGGCCGCATTGCGATAAGCAACGTTGATCAGCGTATCCGCAGCGGTTTCGGTGGCCTCCAGTAAGGGCACGCCGCCTTGCATCAGCATCGCCAGCGTGCCGGCGAAGCGCGCGGTTTCCCTGGCGGCTATGAGGCGGCCGATCACCGGCAACCCCAGCGCGACCCTGCTGCGCCAAGCGGCGATAGCAGGAAGTCGCGAAGCTGCCGGCACCAAGACCAGCAGCGCGGCAAGCGACACCAGCAGGATCGGCCAGTGGCTGGCCAGGAAGCTTTGTGCGCCAAGCAGCACGGCAATTACAGGAGGCGGGTCAGCACCCGCGTCGGCGAACATCGGAGCGATGGCGGGAACCAGAACACCAACGATCAGTGCCAGGGTGGCGAAGGCTGCGACGAGCAGGAAGACCGGGTAGGCGAGCGCCGTTGTGATGCGCGTTCGGATGCCAGCCGCGCGCTCGAGAAATCCTGCGAGCGCACTCAGCACGGTCTCCAGGCTGCCGCTGCGTTCGCCTGCCGCGATCAGGCGGCAATAGTAGTCAGGGAAAACCTCGGGATGAGCGCCGACCGCCTCGGAAAGCGCCGACCCGGACACGACACGTTCGACGAGGTCGCTGATCACGCGGCGGCTTCGTGCCGGCATCATCGGTTGCACGGCGAGTATTCTCAAGGTGTCCTCAAGCGGCAGCTTGGCGGCAAGCAGAATGGCCAGTTCGCGGGTGATGAGTTCGAGCACCTCGGGCGATGCCCTCCGCGGCCCGCCGATTTCCATCTCCCACCAGGGAATGGCACGCTCTCCCCTGCCCCTGATACGCCCGGCCTCGTCGGCACCTGTTCCGGCTTCTGCAATCTCGACCGCGAACGTGCCGCGCCGGCGCAATGTCTCAAGAGCGGTCTCGCGGCTTTCACCGCTGACTTTTCCGGAAACCAGGCTGCCAGACTTGTCATAGGCGCGGTAGCTGAATGTCGGCATCATGTCACCCGCGTGACCTGGAGGATTTCCTCGAAGGTCGTCAATCCGGACGAGACCTTCTCCACGCCGTCGGCGAGCATCCGTCGCATGCCAGCAATTCTGGCGGCCTCGCACAAGGCCTGTTCGTTAGCGCCGGAAACGATCGCGGCGCGCACGGGGTCGGTCAGCGCCATCAATTCATAGATTGCAATCCGGCCCTTGAAACCGGTCTGGCGGCACGACCGGCAGCCGACAGGGCGGCGGATATCGTTGAAAACCGGCGGATCGATCTCAGCGGCGGCCGCAAGACCATCGGCACAGGCCTTGAGTTCCGCGGGTGCCGCAGCCGGCGCGGCACAATCGTCGCAAAGCCGCCGGACCAGCCGCTGCGCCAAGACCCCTTTCAAAGTCGATGCGATCAGGTAATCCTCGATCCCCATGTCGAGCAGACGCGACAAGGTCGCCACGGCCCCGTTGGTGTGCAGTGTCGACAGCACGAGGTGGCCTGTGAGGGCGGCCTGCACGGCCATCTGCGCGGTTTCCGCATCGCGGATCTCGCCGACCATGATGAGGTCCGGGTCGAGACGCAGGATCGAACGCAACGCATTGGCGAAGGTGAAATCGATGCCGGGTTTGACCTGGATCTGGTTGGTTCCCGCCAGCTGGTATTCGATGGGGTCCTCGATGGTGAAGATTTTTCTGGTCGGGTTATTGAGATGGCTGAGGGCGGCATAAAGTGTCGTAGTCTTTCCGCTGCCCGTCGGGCCGGTGACGAGAATCATGCCGTTGGGGATCTCGATGAGCCGCAGCAGTTCGTCCAGCGTCCTGCCCGAATACCCCAGAGCGTCGAAGTCAAGCTTGATTGCGCTCCGGTCGAGGATGCGCAGCACCACGCATTCGCCTTTGAGCGTCGGCATGGTGGCGACGCGAAGATCGACGTCACAGCCCCTGACATTGGTGCGGATACGCCCGTCCTGGGGACGGCGGCTCTCGGCGATATCGAGGCGCGCCATGATCTTGATCCGCGAAATAACCGCCGGCACGACGCTCAAGGGCAGGATTTCGCTGTCCTGCAACAGCCCATCGAATCGCAAACGCACCCGCAGACCGCTTTCGGTCGGCTCGAGGTGGATGTCGGAGGCACGCGCTTCGACCGCCCGGACCATCAGCGAGTGTACCAGCCGGATCACCGGAGCTTCGCTGGCGAGATCGGCCAGGCGACGAACATCCTCCTGGCTGACCTCGGCGGGAGCCGCACTTGGTCGAAGATCCAAGGCACCGTTCGGGGTCCCGGCTTCGCGGTCCATGATGCGAAGCGCGTCGTTAATAGTGCTTTCGCTCGATAGAGCGAGAGCGACGGGCCGGTCGACGAGATAGGAAAGTGCTTCTACGGGCTGAACGTCGAAGGGGTCGGCAACGGCGACGAGAATAGCGCCGTCGTCGCGGATCGGCACGATCCTGTGGCGGCGCAAGAATTCTTGATCGACATCTCGAATGGCGGGAAATTCTGGGAGGTCCGCCGCTGTTATAAACGGCAGATCGAGGTATTCTGCCAGCGCTTCGGCAAGTGCGGATTCCGTCAGCAAGCCAAGGCGCGTCACGACCAGGTCGTAGCGCTCTCCGGATTGTTCGAAGGCGCCGAATGCCCGAGCGGCGGCCACAGCATCGAGATTGCCGCGCGAGACCAGCTTAGCGCCGAAGCTCACGGCGAAGTCGCGCGCACGCGGATCGACTGTGACTGGCGAGACGCGTTTGATGGCCCCGGACATGACGCGCTCCAAAATAACGTTCCTTCAATTTATCCGAGAAACGCGCGATGCGGCAGTATATAGTATCTTGAACATTCGACGCCCGCCGGGCCCTCACAAGGTAAACGCCTGACGGCGTGAGCGGCCTCGAACGACCGGTTCGTTCAAGCCGTACAGGAGATGCCGGTATCATGCCGCGTTCGTTCGCGTTAGCCCGATCAGTCCACACCTTCTTTCGGTGGTGGGAAAGCGAGCTTGCCAGCTTTCTTTTGCCACCGGACGACGATGGGCGGCAGCGCGGAAAGTGGCTTGTCGTTTCGCTTGAAGGCGACCGCATTCGAGCGTTCGAAGAGCATGGCTCGAAACGGCGAGAACTGGGTCAGCGGGCCACTGGTTACGCGCTGGAAAACAACTTGGCGCTAGAGGATTTCATCTCGGTGGTCGCCACAAGTGCCACCAAGCGTCGGTTGCCGGTCGCAATCCGGGTCGCGGCCGAAAACTGCCTTGAGCGCAATTTGACCCTGCCAGCTGCCGCGCTGCGCGATCTCCCCCGCATTCTCGCCCTGGACCTCGAGCGGTCCACGCCATTTCAAGCGGATCAGGTACTGACCTGTTACGCGACGAAGGCCGGCGCAAGAAATCCTGCGACAATCGATGTCCGGCAGTTCGTGTTGAAGCGGGATCGCCTCGGCCGAATTCCGTCAATGCTGGATAAGGCCGGCGTGACTGTTACGCGGATCGATTGCTGGGAAACGGATGGTCAAACCGGTGTCCCGGTGAACTTTCTCTCCGTCCCAGTTTTCGGAGTTGCGGCGCAGCGGCGGAATGTGCGCCTCGCCCAGTTTACTGTGGCGGCTTCCTTGCTGTTTCTGTTTGCGGCGGCACTCGTCAATATATCGCGCCTCGAATCGCACATCGCCGAGGTCGCTCTACAAACAGAAGAAGCCAGGAGCGCGGTCGCTGAAATCCGCAAGGTTGAGGCAATGGAAGCCGCCGCGGCAAGGAATCAACAGGTTCTTGCAAGCATGATGTCCGGGCAGGTCTCTCGCGCCTTCCTGCTCGATTCCCTGACGCGTCTCGTTCCCGATAGCGATCATCTCGTCGAACTGCGGATCGAGGGCGATCAAGTCTCTTTTTCCGGGTTCAGCGTGTCGACCGCCGCACTGGTCCCGACGATCGAGCGATCACCGATGTTCGCCGGTGTCACCTTGACAGCGCCTGTGACCCGCGATCGTCACACCGACAGTGACCGTTTCAGCCTGACGGTTCAAACGACTGGTCATTTGAAGGCAATATCGGCGGGGTCGGCCGGTACAGGCATCAATGCCCCCGATCCCGCCAAAGGTAGGGAGGAAGGATGAGCCCTGCCCTGTCATCGGCACTGGGAAAATCGGTTGCGCTCATGCTGCTGATTGCATCGGTGGCGCTTGCCTATATCTCGGTGGCGCAACCCGTCTTTTCCCGTATCGTCGAGCTTGAAGACAAGCTCATTGCCGAACGCATGCTTCTCGGCCGGCTGCGCGGCGTCGTCGCAACGGCTAACCGCGAGCAGCCAGAAGATGCCGTCACCGCGAAAGCCAGCGAAAGAAACGCTGACAACCTGTTCCTCTCTGGAGAGAGCGCAGGCGTGATGGCGGCGCAAGTCCAGGACATTCTGCACAAAATGGCGCGCGCCAACGGGATGAACCTTGCGAGCATGCGCAATGTCGGCATCCGTCAGCACGACGCCTTGAGCCTCGTTGGAATCGACGCCCGCATCGAGGGAGGGCTCGAGGGCTTGCAGGGAATGCTCCTCGCGCTCGAAGCTTCCCGTCCAGTGTTGCTCGTCGACGCTTTGCAAATAGCGACGACGACAGAAGCAGTCCCACGCGGTACTGTCACGGAAGGCGATACGCGGTTGAACGTCCGGATGCTGGTACTCGGCGCCAGCCGTGAACGGCTTGGAGATAAATGAGCCATGTCGCAAATCGGTGCCCCGGAACAACGTTCGTTTCTGCCAATGCTGCTGGCGGGATTGATCGTTTTGGCGTCTGCTGGACTGTTGTGGCACGCGCTCGGACGGCCGATCGAGACATCGCCATTGTCTGCGAAGCAGTCTTTGAACGCGGGTTTCCGGCCAGCTGAGGCAACTGCAACGGGCCACCGCATGATGCCGGCGGCGCATCGCAAAGCAGATTTGTCGGAAACACTTGCCCGGCCGTTGTTCCGCAACACCAGGCGGCCATACGTTGCACAAGTGGAGGTGGTCGAGAGGGTCGCAGCAACCGTCCCTGCGAAGCCGAAGGCGGCACCGCCGCCGCAGTTCCCTGACGGATTGAAGCTCGTGGGGATCGTCGAATTGCCAGGTACGAAACCTGCAGCGCTGATGCGATTCAAGGACCTGCCTGACGGATTGAAAGTCTTTACCGGGGACGACGTACAGGGTTGGAAGATCTCCGACATCTCTGGGGAGACGGTGACGCTGATCGCAGGCGAATCACGCCGCGTCATGAGCTTGTCGGACTAGTGTGGCGTCGCGCCTTAATTGACGGGTGGGTGGGGAGCGGCTGGTGTCAATTAAGGCGCGCTGAACGCCACACTAAGACTCTGATTTGACTAGTACCGCCGATCAGAAGTCCCTGTGTCGTATCAGTCAACCGCTATCAGGGACTT
>JAHJQI010000011.1 GCA_018819265.1 Alphaproteobacteria bacterium | reverse complement strand
GGAAACCCGGCGATATATTCGTCCGGGTTGTCGCTGCCAAAGTGGTCCAGCAGCAGGAACGGGTCGAGATTGCGCAAGGCCGGCGTACCGATGCTGCGGTGGACGGTGACGCCCGCGCCTTCTGTCACTTCGTAGGCGGGAACGCGTTGGCGGATGGTGCGTGAGTTCATGGCGGACTCTTTGAATGCGACTTCCATATTATCTGCTTGATGGTCGGCATTGCGTCGTAGAGAGGGCTGGCCAGTCGAGTGCCAGCAGAAACTGTCAATGTTTCAATATTTTGATTTCGGGCAGGCTTGCAACCCGCCGCGCTAAGCAGTGATGCGCTAATATTCAGCCATGCCAAACTTTTTTCAGTTTGAAGGCTATCGTTTTTTCTTTTTCTCCAACGAAGGCAGCCCCCGTGAGCCCGTGCATGTACATATTCGAAAAGACGGGCATCGCGCTAAATTTTGGCTGCACCCAGTCTGTTTGGCGAACAATCAGGGATACGCCGGCAAGGAACTGAATAAATTGGCACAGGTAGTGGAAGCACGCAAAGACGAGATAGAAAGGGCATGGCATGAACATTTCGGCAATTGACCTGAGCTTTGATGAATCCATGATGTGGCTGGAATTGTCGGACGGTCGCAAACTTGGCGTACCACTGGCCTATTTCCCCCGCCTGTTGCGCGCCACCCCCGAGCAACGCATGCAATACGAAATGTCTGGCAACGGGTCCGGCCTGCACTGGGAAGCATTGGACGAAGACATCAGCGTAGAAGGTCTGCTGAAGGGTGTAGGCGACCAGACGCAGGATCACTCGCTGGCGGCTTGAGCATACTATCTGCAGACCATTCACCTTTTTCTTTTTGTCTTCGGAATTCAATTCGAGCCTGGAACCTTTGATTTGGTGATGCCTCTGGCCGAGGGAATTGAGGTCAAAGAACACGCTGTATCTTTTCGCTAAGCATGTGAGGCGGCATCCGACGCAGATGCCGCCTCACCAGCGCCGTGCCTCACAGCACGACCTCGGAGGGCTTAATGGTTGCAAGCGGAGATAGCAGTGCGGAGTCGAACTTGTCGAGTTCCTGCCCTTTTTTCACTCGTTGGGGCCACTGCGGGTTGGCAAGCGCACCTCGTCCGAGAGCCACCATGTCTGCACCGTCACGCAGCACTTGCTTGGCGCGATCGGGATCGTGCAGGTTGCCGTTCGCTACGATGGTCAGCGTCGGATTGCTCTCTCGCGCTAATTTGACTAGGCTCGAGCCAGACTCGGAAAAAGCCGGCTTCCAGGCTTCGAACTCGGTGATGTGGATGTAGTCCAGGCCCACGGCACCGAGCGTTCCGAACACTGTCGCGGCGCCGGCCTCGGCTTCGGCCCACTTGTGGGTAAAGTCGTTGACCTTGCCCTGCGAGATGCGCAGGCCGACCGCCACCGCGGGTCCTATGGCACGCCGGACGGCCTTTGCCACCTCGGCGCTAAGGCGTAGGCGGCCAGCGATGTTGCCGCCCCATCCATCCGTGCGAAAGTTGGTGTAATCGGTGAGGAACTGGTCCAGCAGGTAACCGTTGGCGCCGTGGATTTCCACACCATCAAACCCGGCTACCTCGACCGCGAACACGGCGGCTTGGGCGAACCCGTCGATGGCTTCGACGATTTCCTGCTCCGACATCGCTCGCGGAAGGCGGTACGGTCCGTCGCCGCGGTAGAAGACCATCTGCTGGCCCTTGGGCTGGACCGCCGAAGGCCCAGCCGTTTCGCTGCGGTATCGGTTCGCCTGCGACAACGCCCCTGCGTGCATCAGCTGCGCGACGATCTTGCCGCCGGCAGCATGGGTCGCATGGACCACTGGCCGCCAGCCCTTGGCCTGATCGAGGTTGCTCAGGCCCGGTTGGTTGGTGTATCCCTGCGAATACGCTTGGTCGGTGTAGATGCCTTCGGTGATGACCAAGCCGAAGCCTCCTTGCACAAATCGCTCGTAGTAGCGGACCATGGTGTCGGTCGGCACGCCTGCGGGCGTAGCGCTGATGCGCGTCATCGGTGCCACCGCCATGCGGTTGGACAGGTCAGCCCGATTCAGGCGCCACGGCTCAAAGAGCGGCGTGACTGATTTCGAGTCGATCGTCATGCTGCGTCGTCTGCCGTAATGGCAACCGCCTCGATTTCGACCATGGCTTCGGGCGAGTAGAGGGCTGAAACTTCCACGATGGTGTCTGCCGGGTACGGCGCGGTGAACCACTTGCGACGCAGCTCCACGATCTTGGAGAAATTCGACATCGACGTGAGGAAGATTGTCACTTTGATGACCTTGGCTAAGCTCGAGCCGCCGGCGGTCAGTGCGCGCTCCAAGTTGCGGAAGGCTTGGTCGGCCTGTTTGTCGAAATCACCGTTGCCGACGATTTTGCCGTCGCCGCTCACGCCGGCTTGACCAGAAACGTAGACGATGCCGCCCGCCTTGATGGCCTGCGACAGCAGGTAAGGTACATATGGATCAGGGGTGGTGTGAACTTGTTCGAGCCTCATGATTTACTCCGGATGGTTGAGATTTATTCAGTCAACAAAGCTATCCTTCATCGACGGTTCTCAGTGTCCAGACGCGCAGCAGACATGGCAAATGATCAATCTTCACCAGATGGATGAGCTAGACTAAACTATTGCCTTATGAGAAAGCTTCCCCCCCTAGGCATGCTTCGCGTCTTTGAGGTAGCCGCGCGGCGCCTCAGCTTCAAGGACGCTGCCGATGAACTGAACGTCACGCCGACGGCTGTCAGTCACCAGATCAAACAGCTCGAAGAACTGCTGGAATCCAAGCTCTTCGAGCGTGGAACGCGCAAGATCCGGCTCACCGCTTCCGGCCACTTGCTCTTCCCGAGCATTCGGGACGGGCTCGACAGCTTCGAGCGTGCGATCGATACCCTTCGCCGCTCGCACGGCTCGAGAGTGGCGACGCTGTCCTCGACGGTCGCGTTCATGGCCCGTCGGCTCGCACCCCGCGCTGGATCGTTTCGCGACGCATACCCAGGCTGGACATTAAGGCTCGATGCGACCAACAAGGTCGTAGACCTGGACACGGAGGCCGACGCCGCCATCCGTTACGGCAGCGGCCTCTATCCCGGACTCATCGTCGAACCGCTGTTTCAGGACCGCTTCGCACCTGTATGCACGCCGGGCTTGGCTGCGGCAGCCAAGGCCAATCTGCTGGACGCAACGCTGATACACTTCGACTGGGGCCCCGCCGCCCGAGACGACGAGCGCACACCGACTTGGCGGCGTTGGATCCAGCAAGCAGGTATTACAGACGTGGATTCCGAGGAGGGACTCTCGTTCACGGACGAAATTCACGCGGTGCAAGCAACCGTGGCTGGTCAGGGCTTGGGCTTGTTAAGCCTGACGTTGGTTGCTGACGAGTTGGCGTCGGGCGTATTGGTGCAACCCTTCGAGCTTTCGTTGGAGAGCTACCGCTACGACCTGGTCTACAGCTCACGCGCGGCCGACTGCCCGGCT
>JAHJQI010000116.1 GCA_018819265.1 Alphaproteobacteria bacterium | reverse complement strand
TCGCATCATAGCCGCAACCTCGTCCGATTTTGGCGCGACATCAGGGCCACTAGCAACATCAATGGCTTAGTGAGGCGTTTATCGCGCCTTAGTTGACTCAAACCTCGCCGCACCATCGGTCAACTAAGGCGCGACGCCTCACTAGGGCCGCCCTTGCATTTCGTCGTCCGGCTTTAGTTATTGGCCGCGACGGCCGCGTCGATATTGTCCTTGCCGATGTCGGCTTCGAACTTCGCCCACACAGGCTTCATCGTATCGACCCAGGCCTTGCGCTGATCGGCCGTCAATTCGCGGATCTTGCCGCCGGCCTTCAGGATGTTCTCGCGGTTGGCTGCTTCCTGCTTGCCGACATTGTCGTTGGCGGTCTTGGTGACTTCGTCGGAAATCTGCAGGAACTGGTCGCGGACATCAGGCTTGAGCCCGTCGAGGAACTCCGTAGAGGAGACGAGCAGGTAGGCGAGCAGCTGGTGGTTGGTTTCGGTCACACCATCCTGCACTTCGAAGAACTTCTGGGTGTAGATGTTCGACCAGGTGTTTTCCTGACCGTCGACGACGCCGGTCTGGAGTGCGCCATAGACTTCCTTGAACGCGAGCTTCTGGGCATTTGCGCCCATCGCTTCGATCATGGCGACCGCGACATCCGAGGTCTGGACGCGGAATTTCAAGCCCTTGGCGTCGGTCGGCTGCAACAGCGGTACCTTCGCCGAGAATTGTTTGAGGCCCGAACTCCAGTAGCCGAGACCGACATAGCCCTTGTCACGGATTGCGCCGAGCAGGTTCTTGGCGGCCTCCGAAGTGCGGAATTTTTCCACGGCTTCGAGGCTCGAGAACAGGAAGGGAAGGTCGAACAGGCGGTACTTCTTGGTGTAGGCCTCGAACTTGGACAGGGATGGTGCCGCGAGCTGGACGTCGCCAAGCAGCAGAGCTTCCATCACCTTGTCGTCGTCGAACAGCGTGGAGTTCGCGAACACCTCCATGCAGGCCTTGCCGTTCATTTCCTTGTTGACCCGCTCGGCAAGCAGCGTTGCCGCGTCGCCCTTCGGGTGCCCGGTCGCCTTCACCACATGGCTGAACTTGATCACGACTTCGCCATCGTCGCATTTGGCGAATGCCGGCGTTGCCGCTAAAGCGAGCCCGGCAACAGCAGCCGTGGCCATGAGAATTTTGCGCATAGATTTCCTCCGGTTTTCTGACACGCGCGGGGGCTATGTGCTGGGCCCCGCGCATGATTGATAACACATGAAAAGCAACCGCCGTGCCACTTGCAGACGATCATCGAACAGCCGCTCATCGATCTTCTATTTCATTGAAATTGGTTGGAATTATAGTCTAGGCAGGATCGCGATCGATGCCAACTCGCAGCGGCGATGTAGCGATCCTCACCCAGGCGGCGATTTCGGTGTGTGGAATTCTACACATCGTCTGTCTACGTGAAAACCTCCTCGTCAGTTTGTCGGCTCATCCATGTCGGCCGCCGCTATGCCGTACTTTTTCAGTTTGTCGTAGAGCGTCTTGCGGGATATCCCGAGCCGCTCGTAGCACTGCTTCATGCTGCCCTCGCAACTCGCCAGGGTTCGGCGCAGAATCAATTCTTCCAAAGCCGCGATCTGGTCGGACAGCGGGGCCTTGTTCAGTTCCTTGTGCCAGGCAAGCGCGGTCGCGTCGGCGAACTCGACGCCGAGGCCGAGAGCAAAGCGCATGGCGGTATTCTCCAGTTCCCGAACGTTTCCGGGCCAGTCGTGCGTGCAGAGGAGTGCGAGGTCGGCCGGCCCCGGCTGCGGCGGCTCACGCTTCAGGCGTGAAGAGCAGATGCCAAGAAAGTGCGCGAACAGCAGGGGAATGTCATCCCGCCTGCGCCGCAGGGGCGGAATGGTCAGCGTCAGCACGTTGAGACGGTAAAAAAGATCCTCGCGGAAGGTCCCCTTGGCGACGGTGTGGAGCAGGTCCTCCTTCGTCGCCGCGACGACACGCACATCGACGGGAATCTCCTTGTTGGAGCCGAGCCGCACGATCGAGCGTTCTTCGAGCACGCGCAGAAGTCGCGCCTGCATGTCGAGTGGCATGCTCTCGATCTCGTCGAGAAACAGCGTCCCGCCGCTGGCATATTCGAACTTGCCAAGCCGCGTCTTGACGGCCCCGGTGAACGCCCCCGCATCATGGCCGAACAACTCGCTCTCGATGATCGTCTCCGGCAGCGCGCCGCAATTGATGGCCACGAACTCGCCGCCCGCCCGGTCGGAATGCTGGTGCAGGCTGCGGGCCACCAGTTCCTTTCCGGTCCCCGTTTCGCCGAGTATCAGAACGTCGGCATCGGTTGCCGCGAAGTTCTTGAGCCGCTGGCGCATCTCGATGAAATGCGCGTTGCGCCCGACAAGCGTCCGTTCCAGTTGCGAACCTTGCACCAGCTGTTCGCGTAGCGCCCTGTTGTCGAGCACCAGCCGGCGCCGATCGAGCGCACGGCGCACCGACTGAATGAGCGTGTCGGGCGCAAACGGCTTCTCGATGAAGTCGTAGGCTCCATCGCGCATCGCCTGTACGGCCATCGGGATGTCGCCATGCCCGGTGATAAGAATGACCGGCAACTCGGGGTCCAGTTCCAGCACGCGCGTGAGAATTTCGAGTCCGCCAAGTCCCGGCATGCGCACGTCGCTGACGACGATGGTCGGCGATTTGCGGCCGAGCGCCCGGAGAGCCTCGGTGCCGGAATCATGGCAGGCGACCGAAAGTCCGGCGAGTTCGAGCGACTGCCGGCCGGCCTCCAGGAGATGCGGTTCGTCGTCGATGAGGATCACATCGGTGCTCATTCGGCCGCCTCACGCTGCTGGTCGGCGGCCAGCAGTCGGACCGTGAAGGTCGTGCCGCCGTCGTGCCGGTTGGCGACCTCGATGCGGCCGCCGAACTGGTTGACGATCCCGTAGGAGATGGAAAGACCAAGCCCGGTGCCCTTGCCGACGTCCTTGGTGGTAAAGAACGGATCGAACACGCGGTCGAGATCCTCCGGCGCAATCCCCGGTCCGGTATCCGACACCTCGATGGCCACCTCGCCGGGCTCGCGATGAATCGTAACATCGATGCGCCGGAGCGGGCTTTTTTCCATGGCATCCATTGCATTCGAGAATAGGTTGACGAACACCTGCTGCAGACGCACGTCGCCGCCGATCGCCAGAATGTCTTCGTCCCCCAGATCCAGGTTAACCTCGATATCGGCCTTGCGAAACTCGCCATCGAGGAGTGCCAGGGCATCGCGGATCGGCTGGTGCAGGCGAGTCGGGCGCGCGCCGACCGGCTCATTGCGCGCATAGGTGCGCAGGTTGCGGATGATGCGCGCCATGCGCTCGCACATCTCGGCGATCCGGCCGAGATTGGAGTCGGTCATAGCGCTATCCTGCCGCGACAGGAACACGCGCGCGTTCTCCGCATAACTGCGGATCGCGGTCAGCGGCTGGTTGAGTTCGTGGCTCACGCCTGCGGAGAGCTGCCCAAGCGCCGCCAGCTTGGACGCCTGGATAAGTTCGTCCTGTGTTCTTCGCAAGTGCGCTTCGGCCCGCTCCCGCTCGCTGACTTCGGCCCGAAGCTGCGCGACGGCCCGGCTCAAATCCTGCGTCCGCTCGACAACCTTTTCCTCAAGCTCTCCGCGCGCAGCCTCCTGCAGTTCCAGACGTTCGTTGAGGCGCTTGCGTCTCTGGTAGATGTTGAGGGCCAGGAGAAAGAGGCTGGCGAGCATGAAACCTGCCACCAGCATGGCGATGCGAACGCGCGCTTCGAGGCTTGAGGCATCGGACAGAATCATCACCCGCCATCCGGCAGCCGCCATCGCGGTCTCCTGAACGAGGAAGGTGCGCGCGGCCCGGCGGGGGCTGCCGTCTCCGTCTGCAGCTGCGGCGTTCGGCACGGAGATCCGGGTCATATCCCCCCCGGCGCCGAGGACGAAATGGAGAGGATCGATTTTCTCATCCGCATAAAGGCGCGAGCGATCGAGTCGCTGCTGCTGTTCTGCCGATAGTGGCCGCAGAGACTTCAGCCTCCACTCGGGCCGGGAACTGAGGAAAACCACGCCGGCATCGTCCACGACGAGAATCTCGTGGCCTTCCGCCCGCCAACCGCGCTCAAGGATCGAGACGTCCATCTTGACGACGACGGCGCCTACGATCCGGCCCTGATCCCTGACCGGATAAGCGAAAAAGTAGCCGCGCTCTCCCGACGTTGTCCCCATAGCGAACATCCGCCCCAGGCGGCCATGCATGGCCTGCTGGAAATAGGGCCGGAAGTTGAAGTTGCGCCCAACGAACGGCCCTTCCGAGGCCCAGTTGCTGGCCGCGATTGTCAGCCCGTCGCGGTTCATGAGGTAGGTTGCGAGCGCGCCGGTAACTCCGTTGATGCGGGCGAGTTCCTCGCTGACCCGCCGCAGGTCCGGGTCGTCCGGATCGCGGTTCAACGCGTCGACGAGAACGCTCGAAGTCGAGAGAAGACGCGGCTGGAAACTGTATTTGGCAAGTTCCCCGCTGAGGTTCTCGACAACGAGCGCGAGCGTACTGGCGCTCGACTTGTTGATCTCGTCGAGGGCGCTCAGGCGAGCCTGGCGCGCCGTTTCCCAAAGGATGAAAACGGAGATGACCGAAGCAGACAGCGCAGTTAGGAGAACCGGTCGTAGCGATAGTTTACGGAGCATGGCCATTTAGCATGGTTCGGAACGCTGCAACGCGCCCTGCAACTTTAACGAAACGTCACACTACATCATTCTCTCCATCCCACAATCGCAACCGCGTGCGCGTCAGCGGCGGCGACCGAGCGGATACCGGTCTTGTGGAACAACCGCTTGCAGCGCGCGCCGGGTGCGTTCGTCGGCAGAATGTCCGCTGTTTGACACGGGTGATCGCCTGTGGTTGACGAGTCCATGAAATGTGAACGCGCTCCATTGGGGTTGTGAAGCCGGAGCTTCAGCCCTTCGACTTCCAGTTGACGAGCGAGTCCCAATCTTCCGCGCCGACAAGAGCAGCATGGGCTTCGTGACCGCTTTCGAAGATGTGCGGTTGCTGGCCGCGCTGAGACAGGCTGTCCTGCATCTTCAGGCGCATGAACGCGCTCGTGGTATAGCTCGACGTCGTCGCGTAGTAGCGCTTCATCATGAAGTTCACCATGTCGACGTAGTCGTCGTGCAGGTCGTCGGCGATTCGGCAGCCGTCCTGGTTGACGACGACGTTGACGAGCTTGCCGGCCTTTTCGCAGACCTCGACGAGGGTCGCCTGGAGATCGGCGATGTCGCTCTTCTTGCGCACGCTCCAGCCTTCGAGGTTGAGGAACAGGATGTTGCGGCCGGGATCGTAGGACACGCGCTCGTTGAGGTTGCGGTTGGTCAGATCGGCCAGCAGTTCCATCGGCTCGTCGAGGAAGATCTTCGCGTTCATCTCGATTGGCGACTTGACGACCGGCATGAAGTCCATCTGACCGAGGATGTCGCGCTCGAGTTCGATGCCGGGTGCAATTTCGACCAGTTCCAGGCCTTCGAGCGTCAGCTGGAAGACGCAGCGCTCGGTGACGTAGAGAACGGGCTGGGAGCGCATCGCCGCGTAGGTTCCCGAGAACGTAATCTGTTCAACCTTCTTGACGAACTTGCGCGAGCGGCCCTCCTTCACGATCTTCAACTCGCCGTTTTTGATCTCGACCTTGAGGCCGCCGGCGGTAAACGTACCGGCAAAGACAACGGCGCGCGAGTTCTGGGAAATGTCGATAAAGCCGCCGCAGCCGTTGATCTTGCCGCCGAAACGGCTGGTGTTGACGTTGCCTGCGCGGTCGCATTCGGCCATGCCGAGGCAGGTGAGATCAAGCCCGCCGCCATGGTAGAAATCGAACATCTGGTTTTGATCCATGATGGCATGGGCATTGATCGACGAGCCGAAGCTCGAACCGCCCGCCAGCACGCCGCCGACGGCGCCGGCCTCCGTCGTCATGACGATGTGCGGGGTCACCTTCTCCTCGTTGGCAACGGCTGCGACGCCGTCGGGTGCGCCGACACCCAGATTTATGACGCCGTTGGGCGGCAGTTCGAAGGCGGCGCGGCGGGCGATGATCTTGCGTTCGTTGAGCGGCATCCTGGCCATAGCTTCGACGGGAACGCGAACCTCGCCGGCAAGGGCGGGATTGTACATGACGCCGTAATTCATGCGGTGCATCTCGGGGGGATCGGCGACGACCACGCAGTCGACAAGGATGCCTGGAACCTTGACGTCCTTGGGCTTGATCGAACCCTGCTCGACGATGCGTTCGACCTGGGCGATGACGACGCCGCCATTGTTGTGGGCGGCCATGGCCTGCGCCAGGACGTCGAGCGTCAACGGCTCCTTTTCCATGCTGAGATTGCCGCTGGGATCGGCGCTGGTGGCGCGAATCAAGGCGACATCGATCGGCGTCGCCTTGTAGAACAGCCACTCCTCGCCATCGACCTCGACGAGCTTGACGATGTCCTCGGTCGTGACCTCGTTGACCTTGCCGCCGTCGAGGCGGGGATCGACGTAGGTGTGCAGGCCGACTTTCGAGAACAACCCGGGATGCCCGGCGGCGCAGGAACGGTAGAGCTTGGCGATGATGCCCTGCGGCAGGTTGTAGCCCTGGATCTGGTTGTTGCGCGCGGCTTCGGCGACCTTCGGCATGCGGCCGAGGTTGCCGGCAATGACGCGCTTCAGGAGGCCTTCGTGGTGCAGGCGGCCGGTGCCGAGGCCTTTGCTGTCGCCGGCTCCCGCGCACATGATCAACGTCAGGTCGCGCGGCTTGTTGCTGCGAACGTAGCGTTTTTCGAGTGAAGCGTGCAGGGCTTCGGGGATGCAGCTCTGGACGAATCCGGTCGTCGCAACGACGTCGTTGTCGCGGATGAGCGCGATCGCATCATCGGCTGAGATGACCTTGTTCTTCATCGTTTTGCGTTTCCCCTGGCTCTGCTTTTTGGGCGGCCCGGGCGAGGCTGAGCGCCCTGCTGGAACCACCGTTACGCTTTCGACTAAGGTCGAAGGTTAGAGAGCGGATCGCTTGAGCGCAAATGCTTTGCGAAGGCGCCAAGTTCGCCGCTGCTTCAAAGCGGCTGCACAGTCAGTGGCATGCCACCAGACGGCCGCGGCGTAATGCGCGAGATCGGCGCGGGTGCGTGGGGCGTGCGATACTTTCGATACCTGTCCCCCACGGGACATCCGTGGCCGGAGGAAGCGCGCATAAGACTGTTCATCGAGACAACAACCGGCCGCCGAGGCGGCTTACACCAAACGGGGACGTTACAATGAACAAGTTCTATGCCGTCGCAATGAGCGCAATCTTGGCCATCACCTTCGCCGTGCAGGCACCGACGCAGGCGCAGGCGGGGGCCAAGGAGAAGGCGCTGGTCGCCGGTCTCGTGGCAGGTGCCGCGGTGGCGGCCGTCGCCTACGCCGCCAGCTCGAAATCGTCGAAGCTGCGCAGCTTTTCGAAGAGCAAGGTTTACGCCAACGACGATTGCGGGCCCGGCTACTTCATGAAGCACGGCAAATGCAAGCTGCGCGGCGGCGACTTCAAGGTCAGCAAGTTCGGTGGCGGCAAAAAATTGCGTAGCGGCGGCTTCAATGTCAGCAAGGTCTCGAAGCAGAGAACGTTCACGAACTGGCAGCTGCAGGCGATCGCCAAGGGCTGCAAGCCGGGCCTCGCCTGGAGCAAGTTCGAAGGCTGCCACGAAAACGACTGAGCCTTGCCTTCCCGATTGATCGACGAATTCAAGGGCGGCGCCGCTTATCGCGGTTGCCGCCCGCTTCGCGCCGGTTTGTCCACATCTTGGCGGCGGCGAACCGAGACGGGCCCACGGGAATCGTGTTCTTCATTGGCAATCGACTCCCGTGCCCTTCGCGGTGCGGAACGCGCCGTAGCGGCGCAGACATTTGCTGGCGGGGATACCATGGCAAACACACGATTGAAGTCTTTCTCGGAAATTGGGAGCGGACAAACGATGGGCCTCAGCGCACCGAGCCTGCTGACGTTTCTTCTGTCGTTCGTGATCATGCTGTCGGTGTTGTTCGCCAAGTTCTTCGGTGCGACCATTCCCGGCCTGACGGGCGACACGACGCAGTTCGCCGGCCTGCTGGTCGCCTACGTGATCCTGACGCTGGGGTGCCTGATCCGCTCGTTGTGAGGGGCGGCGGCAGAGCCGAGCACGGGTGAGGTGGCGTGAGCGACGTTCGCGTTTCCCAGCCCTGGCTATTCGTTTCGCCGCGTGACGGCGCGACCTCCTGATTGTCGTCCCGGCACTTGCCAGCCCCGGCACTTGTTGCCGGGGTCCCCGGGATCCGGCCCGCCGCGAATCCGGCGGTTTTTTTGTTGTTGATGGGCGCTGCTGCAGACTCCCTGCGAAAAGCCATTCTCTAAGACGCACCATGGGTCCCGGGAACAAGCCCCGGGATGACAGTTGGTGGGTGGCGCTACTTGAGCATTATGGCAATGCGGAGCCGACGATTTCGTTGCTTGCGCATACCAGATTACAGAATTTTGCCGCGTTCACGGCGTCGGCTCGGACCGTTGAAAAACCAGGTCGTCCGGACGACAATCGCCTTAACGCACTCGACGCCCGGCCAAGCCCTACTCCACGCCGAGCTTCTTCTTCAAAATCTCGTTGACGGCCTGCGGGTTGGCCTTGCCGCCGGAGGCTTTCATGACCTGGCCGACGAAGAAGCCGATCATCGTGGGCTTGGCCTTGACGGCTTCGACCTTGTCGGGATTGGCGGCGATGACTTCGTCGACGACCTTCTCGATGGCGCCGGTGTCGGTGACCTGCAACATGCCGCGCTTCTCGACGATCTCGGCTGGGTCGCCGCCTTCGGTCCAGACGATCTCGAAGAGGTCCTTGGCGATCTTGCCGGAGATGTCGCCGGAGCCGATCATGTTGACGATTCTGGCGATCTGATCGGCTGATACGGGCGAGTCTACGATGTCCTGGCCCTCCTTGTTGAGGCGGCCGAACAGCTCGTTGATGACCCAGTTGGCGGCCGACTTGCCGTCGCGCCTCGCTTCGTCGAGACCCTTGACGACGTCTTCGAAATAGTTGGCGGAGGCGCGTTCGGCGACGAGCACGCCGGCGTCGTAGGCGGACAGGCCGTACTCGTCCATGAAGCGGTGCTTCTTTTCGTCGGGGAGTTCGGGCAAGCCCTTGGCCAGTTCGTCGACGTAGGCCTGCTCGAATTCGAGGGGAAGCAGATCGGGGTCGGGGAAGTAGCGGTAGTCGTGGGCTTCTTCCTTGGAGCGCATCGAGCGCGTCTTGCCGCTCTTCGGATCGAACAGGCGGGTCTCCTGATTGATCGTGCCGCCGCCCTCGATGATGTCGATCTGGCGGCGGGCCTCGTGCTCGATGGCCTGGCCGATGAAGCGGATCGAATTGACGTTCTTGATCTCGCAGCGAGTGCCGAGTGCGGCGCCGGGCTTCCTCACCGAAACGTTGACGTCGGCGCGCAGGTTGCCCTTGTCCATGTCGCCGTCGCAGGTTTCGAGATAACGCAGGATGGTCCTGAGCTTGGTGACGTAGGCCTGCGCCTCTTTCGACGACCTCATGTCGGGCTTCGAGACGATTTCCATGAGAGCGACGCCGGAGCGGTTGAGATCGACATAGGAATAGTCGGGGTGCTGGTCGTGGATCGACTTGCCGGCATCCTGTTCGAGGTGCAGGCGCTCGATGCCGACGCGCTTCGTTTCGCCATCGACGTCGATCTCGATCTCGCCCTCGCCGACGATCGGCTGCTTGAACTGCGAGATCTGATAACCCTGCGGCAGATCGGGGTAGAAGTAGTTCTTGCGATCGAAGGTCGAGCGCAGGTTGATCTGAGCCTTGAGGCCGAGACCGGTGCGGATGGCCTGGGCGACGCACTCCTTGTTGATCACGGGCAGCATGCCGGGCATCGCCGCGTCAACCAGCGAAACGTGCGAATTGGGGGCGCCGCCGAATTCGGTCGAGGCGCCGGAAAAGAGTTTGGCGTGCGAGTTGACCTGCGCATGCACTTCCAGGCCGAGGACCACTTCCCAGTCGCCGGTGGCGCCGGGGATGAGGTTGTCAGAAATGGGTTCGGCGGTTTTTGCTTCAGCTGGCATGATCTTGTCGTTCCTTCGGCAGGTTATGCCTTGTGGTTATCGCAGCAGCGATCGTCGCACAAGTTCCGGAGCATCGGGCCGGTACGAATGCTGCGACGTCATTACCGGCGTTGCTGCGCGCAATATCGTGATCCGTTATTCCCCGCGCGAGGCGAGAAGGAGAGGATGAGGGGCGGCGGAGATCGGTGACGTAGGCACAGATGCAGCAACGATCCTCAGCCAGCAATCGCGGCGAGAAATGGCAGGCGCGGGCGGTTTCTTGAGGCTTGGCCGGATCCCCGCCTTCGCGGGGATGACGTTTGGGCGGTGCCTACCGCAACCGTTGGCGAGTAAGTCTGCCCCTCACCCTCGCTGCGCTCCTTTTGTCCACACTGCGCAAGCTTGTGTGGCTGTCTTTTGGTCCACACTGCGCAAGCTTGTGTGGCTGTCTTTTGGTCCACAC
>JAHJQI010000115.1 GCA_018819265.1 Alphaproteobacteria bacterium | reverse complement strand
GTGAAAGGATGATTGCGGGCGGAAAGGTCCGGCGCCTCTTCAGTCGTCGAGCATGTGCTTGCGGACGTTCTGGGCGCTATTGAAGATAGCTTGGATGACGATCCCGCCGTCAGGAGTGACGGCATAGAAGAACACATGTTTGCCATGGATGTGCTGACGCCAGCCGGCAATCAGTTCATCCGCGGATCTGCCCATGAACGGGAAATCGGCAATCAGGCCGAATGTGCGGTGAAAGCCTTCGTGATAGGCCTCCGCCTGAGCATCGCCGAAGGTTTGTGCCGTGTAGACGTAGATATCCTCAAGCGCCATTTCGGCTTGTCGGGTGAGCCGGTATTCAGCCATTGCGCAGCTTTGCCACGCGCCCCCTGGCTGCGGCCTTGATCTCGTCCATCGATCGCTCGGAAAGCCCCGACTGCTCGCCGTCGATCAGAGCCTGCCGCATCCGCTTGAGTTGCTCGTCACGCGGCAAGGCGTTCCAGCGGCGGATCTCGTCCTCGCTTGGCGTTGCCGATGGCATGATGTCGTCTTTGACTTCGCTCATCCTTAAATCTTAGCATAATTTTTCGTCACCCGTGAACAGCTTTTCGCTGATACGGGCAACCCAGCGCCTGGCGCGCGGGCGCAGATGGTCGTCGGCATCACGCACCTCCTTTTCGAGCCGGGCGGAAGGCTGTTCGCGCACACCGTAATGGCGGTATCGAGCTTCGCCAGTTCGGCAGCAATCAGGGCGCGCTGCTTGTGCAGCGCCTCGACGGCTTTCTGGCGGTCGTCATCGCGCTCGATGACGCCCTCGGCAATTCTGAGATGGACGAAACCGCCATCGAGCCGGAACGCAATCGACCGGATCAGCTGAAGCGTAACAATGTCGGCAGGTGTCATCATGAGCCACCTCCTTCCTCGATCCGCTCTTCACGGTAGTACCGGTCGCCTTGACTGCTCACATGCTCGAAATCGAGCCCCATGTGATCGCAGAAGTGGCGCAGATCGGCCATCAAGTCCACAACGGTCGCAGCAAAGCTCTCATCGACCTCTCCGACAAGGTTCTGGTAGCAGTTCAGCGCGTGACGAGCGCGTGCGCTTCGTTCGGCATTCGACATTCTCATGATCCACCTACTTCCTCGAACTGATCGAGCCAGAAGTCGATCGTCTCCCAAGTGATGCCGAGGCATCCATCGTGATTGCTATCGATCCGTTCCAGGATCTCGGTCGCATGGTCGTCGCTGATGGTCAGACTACGCTCGCGGGCTTGCCACCTGACGTCGTCGACCTGCCAGATGGCAGCGGCGATCTTGTCATCCGGCGCATAGTTTTGCTGAAGGTGCGCGATCAAGTCTCTGACTGTGGTCATGACGCACCTCCGTCCTGCGCATCCTCGGGCGCAAGTCTGTGCACCGCGAGGATGACCTCGACCAGTTGGCTTGCAAGCCTGAGGCGTTCCTGCATCGGCAGGATGGTGCCGATGGCGAGGTTGCGGTTGCGTTCGACGGTGAGTGCCTCGATGGCAAGGCACGCCTCGTGGTTGAGCCTCATGAGCTGATCATCGAGCAGCCGCAGATGATGCAAGATGGCACTGTCTGTTGCATTCAGCATGACGCACCTCCCTTCAGCTCGATGATGGCGACGACGTCCCAGGAGGCGTCCCGCTCGATCCATCGATCGGTTTCGAGGCTATCGATTGCGTCGAACAAATCTTCGGTGCAGTTGGCCTCGATGACGCGTTCCAAGGTCGTCGTCAGTACGATTTTGCAGCGGTAGCGTTTCATTGGGCACCTCCTTCAGCGTAAGGCGCTGTCGAGAGCCAATGGAATGTCGTTGTCACCTTCGGCGAATGTTCCACACTGAGTGTGTCCCAGACCATCCAGCAGTAGCGATGCCTGCGGGTGTAGGGACCCGCGAGGTCGGGATCACCGTTGGGATAGCAGGTGCACTCGTCGAGGGCGTAGATCCTGACCGGGGGTCGCGCCACGTAGGAGTAGTGACGGCATGGATCGCACAGGCTTGCCAGATTGAGCAGCATCGCGACCTTGCCGCCCGTCTTGGCGGTCATCGCCAACGCCTGCCGGATGAACCGGTCGGCGAGACCTGCGCCATAGGGCGGGTTGGTGATGATGTGCCTGGCACGCGGGACGTCCAGTTTGAGGAAGTCGCGGCCTGGTTCGCCGTAGCCATAGTCGGCGAGATCCGTGGCGACGACGTCGTAGCCGGCGGCCTCGCACTCGCGGGCGATGGCGCCCTGCCCGCAGGCGGGCTCCCAGATCGGACCATCGAAGGTTTCGGCTGCGAGGAAGGCGCGGGTCGCCTCGGGCGGCGTTGGGTAGAATTCCCGCGGCGCACGGTAGGGCGAGAGGCGCCAGCCCGGGGTTGTCCCCGGGCCGTGCTTGGTGGTGATGTCGGGGATCATGCGAACCCCCGATCTTCGGCTTCGACCGGGTCGAGGAACAGAACCCCGTTGGTGAAATCCTGCGGCACGATGTCGAGCTTCAGGATGGCGCCCTTGCCGGCCTCGCGGCGGGACCAGACGGCACCGATCTCGATCGTTCGGCCGAGTTTATCCTTGCCGGCTTCGTCGGTCCCGATGATGCGACAGAACTTGGCGCGGTAGATTGGTTTTTGTTTTGCATTACTCATGATGAGTTTCCTTTCGTTTATTGGGCTGCTCAATTGCAGCCATGACTTTTCATTGGCACGGCGGCAGAGCGGAAGCGGAACCGCAGCGCGTCAGCGCAAGGCGGCCTGCGTAAGCAGAGTCCGACCCCAGAGGGGTTGCAGCGCCCGCGGGCCGTGCGAAAAGTTCATGGTCAAGCTGCAATGAGAGGAGCCAGCCCAACGAAAAGGCAAACGTGGGTTGAAAAGCGTAAACAAAGGCGATTGCCGGACCTGGATCGCCATTGGATTCTGACGGGCAAGATTGCAAAGCGGGTCCGGTGGTTTTGATGGCAACCCGCCGCACGGCAAGGCGGGTGTTTCGATGACAGCAGCGTCCCAGGATCTCTTCGACGGTTTCCCGCGCGGCGTGTTCGAAGCAGGCGAGGGGGGCCGCAGCCTCGAACAGCAGGCCATGCCGCGGGCAGCGTTCCTGCGGACTGAGGCCGTTCGCCGGTCGCGTCTGCTTGCCTATGACCCGACCAAGATTTTCCTCGGCGTCATTGACGGGATTGCGATGCCCTCCATGAAGCTGGGACATAGCGAGATCCATGGCGGGCAGGCGATCGGCTTTGGCGATGACACGCATGCTATGACGATCGCCGGCAACCGCTCCGGCAAGGGACGCTCCTCGATCATCCCGACGCTGCTCAGCTACGCCGGAGCGACGCTTGTGACCGACGTCAAGGGCGAGTTGGCGACAATCACGGCCGCAAGCCGTGCAGCAGAGGGGTATCGTGTTTTTGTTGCTGATCCCTTCGATATCGTCAAAGGCCCCGCGCGGGGCTATCGCGCGCGCTTTAATCCGTTGTCGATCCTGAGACCGGGCTCGGCGACCATGATCGAGGACGCCGGTCTCATTGCCGATGCGCTCGTTGTCCCCGGCAATACGCAGGACCCGCACTGGGACGACAGCAGTCGTGGCTTCATCGAGGGCGTCGTGCTGTTCGTTGCCACTGACCAACTGTTTGAAGGACGCCGAACGCTCGCCACTGTGCGTGATCTCATTTCAGGGCAGGCGTCATCGGCTGGCGAGACCGGCATGGATGTGCTTGCCGTACAGATGCAGGCGAACAACGCAGCCGACGGCCATGTCCGACAGGCTGTCATCGATGCCGCTGAGGATTTCTTTGCAAAGCCCGACGACGAGCGGGGTTCGGTGCTGTCCAACACGCGGCGGCATTTGCGCTTTCTGAGTTATCCGCAGATCCGCGAAAACGTCTCGGGCCATGACTTCGATCTGGCAGCACTCAAGACTGGAGCAGATCGCAAACCGGTGTCGATCTATCTGTGCCTTCCGGCCATGCGGATGGGAACCTGCAATCGATGGTTTCGACTGTTCGTCAATCTGGCGCTCGCCCAGATGGAACAGATCCCGATTAATCCTGAACCACCGGTGCTGTTCTGCCTCGACGAGTTTCCAGTGTTGGGACACATGCAGGCGCTTGAAAATGCCGCCGGACAGGTGGCGGGGTTCGGCGTCAAGCTGTGGGTCATCATCCAGGACATCGGGCAATTGAAGGCGCTCTACAAGGAGCGGTGGCAGACCTTCCTTGGCAACGCGGGCATGGTGCAGCTGTTCGGTCTCAATGATCTCGACACGCTCGAATGGGTCTCCAAACGGCTCGGCACCACGAGCCTCATCGTGCGTAACAAGTCGGAGGTATCTGACCGCGACGCGACGAGCAGCGGTCGGCTCGGCGCGACCTGGTCACTGCAGACCCAACCGCTGATGACATTCGATGAAATCGCGCGTCTTTTCGGCCGCTTCGATCCGCTGTGCCGCCAACTTGTGATCATTCCAGGCTTTGATCCGATCGTGCTGCAGCGGGTCAACTATGACAGCCATGAGCTGTTCAAGGGGCGGTTCGATGCGCCGGCTTTCTGAGATCAGTCTCGATCAGCGCTCCTCAAACGAGTTCGTTGCCACGATCACGCTGCGCACGCCCGAACTCGCCAAGGCCTTAAACCGCACACGCCTTGGCACGGCACTCACCGTTTGGGCGCTTCTCACCATCGCGCTGATCACGTTTGCCTGGCACGGCAGCTTCGGCACGACGGCGCACGGCTATATCATTCTCACACTGGCGATCTTCGCGCTCTACTGGGGCATCGACACCGTACGGCGCCTCGCCCTGCAGATGAGCCGCTTGACGCTCCATCATCTGGTGGTGGCGTTCACGCCCGACCGCGTCGCCATCACGACGCCGGACGGCAAGACGATCCATCTCACCCGTGGCGGCGCCGAGGTGCGGTTTGCCTCGCGCCCGCATTGGCGCGGGCGGCATGAACAGCGCGAGGAGCGCCGGCTCGGTCATCCCGTCGGCTACGAGCTGCGGGATGCCTTCGAGGTCTGGGTCGAGAGCGGCCTCGACGTCGAACCCATTGCGGCGGTGGCAAACGAGGACGACGCCCGCGCCATCGTGCGTCATCTGACCGAGGCGAACCTGCTGGTCACGCGCGGCGACGCCCATGACGACGTCACTCCAAACCGAGCCGAGCCCGCCTGATGCAGCAGAGCCCATCCTCCGACATCATGATGTTCCAGGCGGTGCTGTTCTGGATCGTCGCATGGTGGCTCGTTGAGATCGCGAAGGGCGAACCGATGAGTCTAGCGTTGGCAACGATCTGCGCATCTGTTGCCATGGGACTGGCAATCGGCAGCGTCAATCGCACGGTGGAACAGCATTCACCGTTTAGCGGCCTTGCCGGTCGCATTTTGTGGATGCTGCGCCCGCGCAAATGGCTCATGGCCTGGAGTCTGATCATCGGACTTGTCGCGATCTTCGGCCGGCCGATGATTCTCAACAACTACGGCGGTGGTCGCTGCCAGTACATCAACTGGTGGTTTCAGCCTCACGTCCTACCCGCACAGGGCGACGGGCTGTTTCAGGGGTGCAGATTCCTGGCGGGATGGTGATTGAATTCCGGACTTGCGCTCAGCGCGGCTCTGGGTAGGATTTGGGTCCTCACTTCACGGATGATCACCATGAATCGCGTGGGCGCAACAAAGCTGGAACACCGAACAGGCCCCGCGCAATGGCTCGATTTCCTACGTTACTCGCTATCTGATATTTGCGCGCGGGGGGAGTGGGATGACTTCGGATTGTTCCGCATTCTCAATCGCACGTCGTTCCTCAGCCGCCGACAGCTTGTTTTCGTCATTTTCCATGTCGAGAGTAGCATCAGCGTCATCGATCGCGAGGTCAGCGCTTTCGATCCTCTGTTTCAGAAAGCCTTGTTCGATCGGATCGTCGGACTTGGATTCGCAACGCGAAAAGCTGGTGAGTTCGGGATCAATCCGGACGCTGTCAAAGACTACGAGATCCAACTGTTTGACACATCCCACCGTCTGCTGATTTTCGAACTCGATGTGACGGACCGGCCCGATCCAACCCAAGAGCCGCTCCTTGAGTTCGTTCCCGTTCGCGTAAAGCCCGCCAAGAACGGTCTTTCCGACATCTCACTGGGCCAGTTTTTTGCAGCTGTTTTTGCACCTTTCAACGGCGAAGCCGGTCGCATGGCGTTTCCAGGAACGATCGGGCCGCACTTTGAAAAATTGCGCGCCGCCAATGCCTACCAGACATCGACATGGGGCGCGCCGCAAGAAAATGACCTTTCAAACGGCGAAGTTTCGCAATTGTCGCGCTATTCGCGCCCCGTTTGCGCACTCGTCGATGCTGAATACAAGAGACTTAGCCGCTCGCCTTTGCTTACAAGCTTTCTGAATGAGCGTTGCCCGGCGGGACGAGGTCTTGGCAACATTATTGTCTTCTCAAAAATGTTTTCGCGAACGTCCGTGCGCTACAAGGCTTATCATTACGACCCGGTGCTGATGGCTGGCGACCGTCAAATCGAAGACCTTCTCTTCGCGCTTGAGTTGGTTGAACGCAGTGATCTCATCCCTTTTCGGCATCGCCAACAGGACGAAGAATTCTGGAACTTGAAGGAGACCAGGCGCGGTCGCGAACGTATCTTGAATAACGTCAGGGGACGATGGCCCGCCCATATGCGCCTGTTCGTCGAAAACGCTTTGATGTCGGGATCCTCGATGATCAAGCCGGATATCTTCGAACGAAGCGGCATTGCATGGATCAATCGGTCGGGACTCTCGCGGCGCGATGAAGACCAGGCCTTGCTGAGAGCTGCCTGCCTTCACCATGTCCTGCAACTGGCTTCGCCGGTACGACCGGTTGACACCAAGAATTTATCGGTGGTCTCTGCGCCCTATCGCTGCAGCGGCGGAATTTGGCTCTGCGGCAGCTTTCTCAGGGAAAATTCGGATCGCGAGCCTGATGGCTCTATTTTGTTGAGCGGTCTCGTCAATCAAGAGCAGTTCAACCGCACCAATCTCATTTATCATTCGCTGCTGAAGGAATCGGAGCGCCGCTTGCGAACCAAGGCCCGTGGTACCTATATCGACACACTTGCGCAACTTGTCACCGAGGCTGCGAGCGCCACGCATCGCAGACACGGGAATTTGAAACGGTTGTGCCTCG
This sequence comes from Alphaproteobacteria bacterium, assembly GCA_018819265.1. Classification (GTDB taxonomy): domain Bacteria; phylum Pseudomonadota; class Alphaproteobacteria; order Rhizobiales; family Hyphomicrobiaceae; genus Filomicrobium. Next base: position 1,551 of record JAHJQI010000115.1, on the reverse strand, counting down.
ACGACAGGGCGATCAAGGCGTTCAACCGCGATGCCTTGCTGCTCAGCCGTATCTATCCCTTTGAACGGATTACGCTGACGTCCTCGAAGCGTCATGGGGTTGTCGCACTCGACGAGCTAAAGCTTTGCGTTCACCCGAATCCGTTCTTCGATCGCTTGACGCTTCACTCGTTCATGCGGGAAGATGATACGGTTCGCCGCCTCTGCGATCAATTAATCCTCAGCACGGTTTTGCCCGATTGATGATGAAATCCACAAAAGCGAAAAGCGGCAATAGTCTTGACGATTCCGAGGAGTCGCCACTAAAGACTTTTCGGTTGAACATCAGCAAGAAAGTCATTGAAAATTCATTGGAATTCGCTAATCTTGGCGTTTTTGATGAAGTTTCTATGATTGCACGCGCCGAGAGATTGCTGGAGATATTCGAACGATTAAGTCCGAAGAAAAAGGACGAGCTTTTGCGCTACGCCTTTGAACTGGAAGCAATGGGCGATAACGAGAGCGAAACTCAATCGGTCTATGCGGCTCGCATGGAAGGTGAGCCCGCACATGAATTCATCGTCAGAAAGAATATTGCTCCGCGTTTATACAGAGGCAAACGTAAGGACGGAGACATCGTTTCGTTCCTACGCACCCATTACAGGGAGGCAGGCCTGCTTGACGGTCAGCTTTTTACACGCGCCACCTTGCGCCGGCTCGACCCTGCCGCCGATCAGGCGCTCAAGAACTTTTTGAGGACCAACGACCTTCCCGCCGACATTGATCTGCCCAACAAGAAGGGGCAGGCCTTAGACCTCGCCAAGGGTCTATCCCCGGAGCAGTTGAAGGCGGCGCGCGCACTGGCGCTAAAGCGCTAGATGGCCCTTGGAAACGCGCAATATTACGCTAATGCCCCATTATGATTTTTTAGGGTTTACATTGGGCAGAAGATCAGTATCCTTTATTTAAGGGCTGATCGCGCGCCACCGAGCCCTTTCGTAACCTGCGTCTCTCCGATCTCCATCCGAGAGGCGTGACCTGCGAAGGGACACGCCATGAACGACCGATTACATTGGGGTTCGAGCTTTGTCGCGACGGCAATTCTCTATCCCACAAACGCCAGCAAATCTTTGAGCGATGACGCCGCCATCGTCGGCTTGAAACGTTTCGACGTGAGGACGGTTCTGAGGAGCAATTCCCGCTTGCTTAAGCGAGGCGGGACATGATCGGCACTCTCGACGTCATCCCCAAATCGATCGCGCCGGCTGCGCTCGCCTATCTCATCCTTTGTTACGGACTTGGAGACCGGTTCGCCGAACGCCTTGCCCTTAACGTCCATATTCCGGCGTGCATCGAGGGCGAAACGGCGAAGGCAGCACGGGCCGATTACGGCGCCGACCTTCAAAAAGAGATCGCCCGCGAACTTTTCGAGGAAGTCTTCAAGTCGGTCCCCGGCATGAAAGACCTCCCCGGCATGCAAACGATCGAGAAATTGTCGTCGCAAAAAACGCGCGGCTCCAACACCTCGATACTCGCAGCAAAATGCGTGTGTCTTGCCGATGCGGCAAGGACC
>JAHJQI010000114.1 GCA_018819265.1 Alphaproteobacteria bacterium | reverse complement strand
GCTGGGACGGCTGAGCACGACCACCAATTACGACGACATTGCCGATGCCGACCTGGTCATCGAGGCGGTGTTCGAGGAGATGTCGGTCAAGAAGGTGGTGTTCGGCAAGCTTGACGAGGTGATGAAGCCCGGCGCCATCCTGGCCTCCAACACCTCCTATCTCGATGTCGACGAAATCGCCCAGATGACCAAGCGGCCGTCGGACGTGCTGGGGATGCATTTCTTCTCGCCGGCCAATGTAATGAAGCTGCTCGAGATCGTCCGCGGCAAGGAAACCGCCCCGGACGTAATCGCCACCGCGCTGGCGCTGGGCAAGCAGATCGGCAAGGTGCCGGTCGTCGTCGGCGTCTGCCACGGCTTTGTCGGCAACCGCATGCTATCGTCACGCTCGGCGGAAAACGAGTCGTTGCTGCTGGAAGGCGCCTCGCCGGCCGACGTCGACAAGGCGTTTCTCGATTTCGGCTTCTCCATGGGTCCGTTCGCGATGGGCGATCTCGCAGGTCTCGACATCGGCTGGCGGACCCGCAAGTCGCTCGGCCAGACCGCTGCGATCGGCGACGCGCTGTGCGAGGCGGGCCGCTACGGACAGAAGACCGGCAAGGGTTTTTACAGCTACGAGGACGGGCCGCGCGACGGAAAGCCCGATCCGTGGGTCGATGCGCTGATCGAGGAGAAGGCCAGGGAGCTCGGCGTCAACCGGCGCAGCATCAGCGCCGACGAGATCATCGAGCGGACGATCTACCCGATGATCAACGAGGGCGCACGCATCCTGGAAGAAGGCATCGCACTGCGGCCATCCGACATCGACATCGTCTGGATCAACGGCTACGCCTTCCCGATCGGCAAGGGCGGCCCGATGTTCTGGGCGGAACAGGCAGGCCTCGCACACATCGTCGAGCGGCTTGAATACTGGCACGGCAAGACCGGCAACCCGGTGTTCGAACCGTCGGAACTGTTGCGCAAGGCGGCGAAGACCGGCGGATCGCTGGCATCCGCGATGGCCGGCAAGGACGACGTCGCATGACCGCCGGGCGGCATGCCTGGGAGGCCTCCTACCCGGACAACATGCGGTGGGATGCCCCTATCGTGACCGGCAGCCTTCCGGACCTGCTCGATGCCGCCGTGGCGGAATGCCCCGAGCGGAGCTTGCTCGAGTTCCGCGGCTGGTCGATGAGCTACAGCCAGTTGCGCGATGAAGCGGAAGCCTTCGCCGCGGCGTTGCTGGCGGCGGGCCTCGCCAAGGACCAGACCGTCGCATTGTTCCTGCCCAACACGCCCTGGCATCCGGTTGCCTTTTTCGGGGCCCTGAAATCGGGCGCCCGGCTGGCGCATCTCTCGCCGCTGGATGCGCCGCGTGAACTGGCGCACAAGCTGACCGATTCGGGCGCCCGCACCATCGTGACGACCAATATCGGCGGCATGCTCGCCGGCGCGATCAAGCTGATGGAAGCGGGCCTCGCCGACCGGGTCATCGTCGGGGATGACAGCCGTTTCGGCGGCGACAACCCGGCGCGGGAAGCGATCCCCGAACGCAGTGACGTGATCCGGCTCGACGCATTCTGCGAGAGCGGGACAGCGCCCGGCGCCTGGCCGGCGATCGGCGAGGAAGACATTGCGCTGCTTCAGTATACCGGCGGCACGACCGGTCCGGCCAAGGGGGCGATGCTGACCCATGCCAACCTGACTGCGGCGGTCTCGAGCTACGACATCTGGTTCGAGGCGCTCTACGGCGAAGCGGAAGAGGGTGAAAAAGTCCTTTGCGTGCTGCCGCTGTTTCACATCTACGCGCTGACCACGATCCTGCTTCTCGGGATCAGGCGGCGGGCGCAGATCGTGCTGCACATGCGGTTCGATGCGACCCAGGTTCTCCACGACATCCAGGCCAAGCGGATCACCACGTTCCCAGGGGTTCCGACCATGTGGATCGCGCTCGCCAATCACCCCGACCTGATGAAGACCGACCTCTCCTCGCTCGTGCGCTGCTCATCGGGCGGGGCGCCCTTGCCGGTGGAAGTGGGCCAGCGCTTCGAGGGCCTGACCGGCCAGCGCCTGGCCGGCGGCTGGGGCATGACCGAAACCTCGCCGGCGGGCACCAATCTGCTGCCCTTCGGCGAAGCCAAACCCGGATCGATCGGCATGCCGCTTCCCGGCGTCGAGTTGCAGGTGGTCGATCTCGACGATCCACACCGGGTCCTGCCGGCAGGCGAAGTCGGCGAATTGCGGGTGCGCGGCAAGAACGTGACGGCAGGCTACTGGAACAAGCCCGAGGAGAATGCTGTGGCGTTCGCCGACGGGTTCTTCCTGACCGGCGATGTCGGCTACATGGCGACTGACGGCTATTTCTACATCGTCGACCGCAAGAAGGACATGATCATCTCCGGCGGCTTCAACGTCTATCCGCAGATGATCGAACAGGCGATCTACGAACATCCGGCGGTCGGCGAATGCATCGTGCTCGGTATCCCGGACGAGTACCGGGGCGAGGCCGCCAAGGCCTTCGTCACGCTCAAGCCGGGCGCCGAAGCATTCACGCTGGAAGAGCTTGTCGCGTTTCTCGAGGACCGCCTCGGACGCCACGAACTGCCCGCCGCGCTCGAATTCCGCGACGAATTACCACGGACATCGGTCGGCAAATTGTCGCGCAAGGAACTGCGTGACATGGAGAAGAGCAAATCCACGGCCTGACAATCATCGAACACCGAAGACCTTAAAGAACAGAGGAAAATCCAATGCAGGATGCAGTCATCGTTTCAACCGCCCGCACACCGATCGGCAAGGCCTATCGCGGCG
>JAHJQI010000113.1 GCA_018819265.1 Alphaproteobacteria bacterium | reverse complement strand
TGCGGACCAAGGCCGACAAGCACTCGATGCGCGCCAAACGCCGCCTCGCAGCCTGGGACGACACCTATCTCGCAAGCCTCATCTCAGGGGTGGGATAGTCGTTCATGCGATTCCCCTGCTGGCACCTCCGTCTTCGCTTTCGCTCAGATAATCCGCGACGGCTTGGTCGCCACGCTGACTGCAACTTGAACGTTGTTGTGACTTCACGACGACTTCAAAACGAATTGAAGGAACCTGGAACTTCATTGCCGGCAAGCGGTTGTTCAGTCGCTGCGCGATCGGAAACGCCCAACTGCGCAGGTCTATTCCCAATTACCGTTTAGGAGTTCGACTATGAAACGCCCCATCCTGTTCGCCGCTGTGACGACAGCTACGGCATTGTTCACCGCCGGCACGGCATTTGCCGACTGCAAAGACGATCTCAACAACCTTCCCCGCAACTTTTCGCAACTGGCAGCTGAAGACGGCGATCTCACTTCCCGCCAGGTTCGCCGCATCCATGCTGCCGCGAAGATCCTTTCGCGCACCGGTTATGAAGATGCATGCGCTGAACTCGTTGACGTATTGAGCGGTGACGCGACTTCTAGCCAACGCGCACGCGGCAGCGAAAACGCCAACAACCGCGTCAGCGGCAGCGAACGCGCCAGCGAAACAGCTGCGCGCGATACCGATCCCGACATGATGCAGAAAGCCGAGGCTGCGCGCCCCGTCATGGATGATCAGGGCCGCTTCTCCACGAACGGCATGATCGGCAGCGAAGTCTATTCATCTCAAACCGGTGAAGCCATCGGTGACATCGAAGACATTCTCATGGGCAACGACAAGAACTTCGTCATCATTGGACACGGCGGCTTGCTTGGTATGGGTGAGAAGCGCATCAAGGTCTCGATGCAGGATCTGAGCATTTACCCGCGCGACAATACTTTCTTCGTCGGCCTGACGAAGAAGGAGATCGAGAACGCGCAGGCTGTCGTCAAGAAGGATAATCGATGGGTTGCCAAATCCGCAGACGCTGCTCGCCAAAGCAGCGCGACCGACGAACGCAGTCAGTCGTCCGAACGTTCGACAGGCCAACGCATCGCGGACAGAGCTTCGGAAACGATGCAATCCGCTCAGCGCTCCGCAGAGAGGATGGTCGATGATGCGAGAACCACCGCCCGCAGATCGATGGACGACCAGGATCGCTCGGATGCCACGGCAACCGGTTCGACAACAAAGCTGTCGTCCCGTTCGGATTTTTCGGCTAATGAGCTCATCGGGAGTTGGGTCTACGCGTCCGGCTCGTCCGAACGGGTCGGTGAGATCGAGGACTTCATCGTCAGCCCGTCCGGCGGCAATCCCTGGGTCGTCCTCGGCCACGGCGGATTTTTGGGCCTGGGCGAGAAGCGGATCAAAGTCGACGTCACTGACATCCGCTACAATCAGAGCGACGATCGCTACTACGTGACTTTCACCGATGAAGAGCTGAAGAACGCTCCCGGCCTGCAGAAGGTCGATGGCAGGTGGGTCGGAAAGCCCGTCGGAGCGGGCCAGTCCTTGAACGCTCCGTCGAATTTGGATCGACGCGCCGGCCAAACCAACCCGGCGCCGGCGCGCACGAATGCTGGTGACAGGTCGCAGAATTGATTGAGCGTCCGTCTAAGATCTGACAACAAAGGCCGGGAGCCGATTTTACCGGTTCCCGGCGCTCTCGTTTGAAAGTCCGTTGGCTGCCCACCCTCTGGCCATGGTGCCGGAAGCGCCAAATGGACCGTGGGTTATCGCGGGAGTGGCAAGCTTCACGAGATCGATCGCGAGTTGAGCCGGTAACCGACGCCGCGGATCGTTTCGAGGATCGCCGCGCCATCTGGACCTCCCCGGATTTAGTGGAGAGCCATTTTCTCCGTCCGGTCGTTGGCCTTGAAGGCTGTTTCGAATGCCGCGTGACTTCAGTAGCCAAGGCTCGAATGCCGCCGCTGCGGGTTATAGAAGCCTCGTCGAAGAGCGTCCGAATGCGGTGAACCTCAGTGTTGAACAGGGCCGCATCGAGTTCCGCAACGTTACCTTCGCATATCCAGGCGGCAAGCCGGTACTTGACGACGTCTCCTTTACGATCGAGCCCGGCGAGCGCGTCGCAATCGCTGGAGCAAGCGGTGCCGGCAAGTCCACGCTGATCGCCTTGATGCTGCGCCTGCACGATCCAATTTCGGGGCAGATCCTGGTCGATGGCAGCGACGTTAAGGAGGTCACGCTCGAATCGTTGCGCAGTGCGATCGCCGTCGTGTTCCAGGAGCCCTACTTGATGCGTGGCTCGATTGCCGGAAAATCGCGCAGTCGATCGGAGATACCTTCACCATCCTCGCGATCGTCGACGACAAAGGTCCCGATCCAGTCTACGTCGTATGGCACCACACCGCCCGATGCCCGATGGCGGTCAAGCGCATGCGCTCGGCGCAACGTGCCCGGCATGAAGCCAATACCCTGCTCGAGCTTGCCCATCCAAACATCGTGCGCTGCTATGGCATCGCCGAAAAGTCATGCGTCCTGATGGAATTCCTCGAAGCGCCGACGTTGCGCCACTTCATGGCCGATGAAGCCGATGGACGTCTCAAGTTGTCCGATGCCCTGCGAACCGGAATACATCTCGCCGCCGCTCTGGATTACATCCACGCGCGCGGTTTTGTGCATCTCGACGTCAAGCCGCGAAACATCGCCATCGTTCACGGGCGCCCGGTTCTGTTCGATTTCGGTATCGCACGAAGCCGCGAAGACTGGCACAAGCCGCTCCTTCTGGGCACCGACCCGTATATGGCTCCCGAACAATGCCGGCGGCAACCGGTATCCCCGGCAACCGATGTGTTCGCCCTGGGGGTCACATTGTTCGAAGCGCTGACCGGCGAACCACCGTTTCCCGATGGGAACAAGCGCCGCGAATTTCCCCAGCTGACGGTGCGTCCGCGGCGGGTTCGCGAGTTCCGCCCGGCCGTGCCCCTGGCCCTTGATGATCTGATCGACAGATGCCTTGCATTCGAAGCTGAAAACCGGCCTTCACTCGTGGAGTTGATCGCCGGATTGCACCGGCATATTCGTGGCGGTCCACCAATGTGGCCGCCACGGTTCTCGCCTATTGAAATAGCGTCCGAGCGAGACCGCAACGGCTCGGTCAAGGGAGCCGGAAAGCACAACTCGAAAGCTTTGCCGCGCCAGCAGCCACATTCGCTTAGAAAGCCCCCGAACCGGCAGCAAATTGATCTCGCACGCTGAACCAGGTCCAGAACGAACAGGTCGGCACCGCCCTCAATACCACATGCGCACTCCAGCCTCTGCGCGGAAGCGTTCGTAGTTGTCGTTGAAGGTTTCCTCGTCGACGTATTTCGCCAGCCCCTCGGCAAAGAGCTCCACGTTGTCATCGACCTTGTGGGTCAAGGTGGCTTCAAGCTCGTACTTGTCGAACATGACGACGTCGGCAACGGGCAACTCCCTTTCGTAGGACGCGGTCACGGCAAGTTTCGTCCGGCTGGATAGATCTGCTTCGACCTCCAATGAGTAGGTCTGAACGTCGTCAACGATAGCAAATACGGAAGTCGTCTCCTCGTATTCGCGCTCTATCTTCACTGCGATGACGAGACCCTCGTATGGCGACCAGTCGAGCCTGAAGTCGAATCCGTCGGTGCTGTCGTCGTGAACGACGGTGTCGGCGAAATCGCGATAGTTGAGCCTCCATCCGGCGTCGATGCGAAACTCCTTGCCGATATTCAGGCGAACTCCACCGATGCCGTAAACCTCGTTGGCACGTCGATCGATGTCGGATTCTTCCTGCTGGTCGAAGAAGGCGACGCGCGAAAATCCGGCGATGGCAAATGCCGTTATGGGCGCATTCGGCCGCGGTATCAGTCCGGTTTGCAGGGTCGTCTTGGAGTAGCTTGGGGGCTCTTCGCGGGCAAGGTCGAAAACGTCGTCGGCCGATTGACCATCATCGGACAAAGCGGCCATCAGGTCACCGTTGGCGCTGCCGAGTTCGACCTGGGTGTAAGACGTCAGTTTGAGCCAGGACCTCAAGGGATCGCTGGCGAGCCGATAGTAGAGCTGACTTTCGTAGACGTCGACGCGGTCGATAAACAGCGAGTCGCGCAGGTAAGACGTGAAGAACCTCAGTTCCTCGTCGCTGCTCAGCTCAAGGGTCGACTCGAGGCGGGTCTCCAGTTCGAAACGTTCCGGAGCAAGTTCGAGTTCGTTGTACTTGAAGCCGGTCGCCTGGAAGATGAAGCCTGTGTCGTATTTTTCTCCTGTCTTTCTCACTTCCATTTCGCCGTGGATCTTCTCGTAAGCCGACGGCTCGGCATCCGACTGCGCATCCTTGTTGCTGTCATACCCCCCCCCCGAGAGCGACACCACCGGAGAGAGTTTCACGCCGCCTGCCTCAAGGCCACGCGCCTTGTCTTCGTTGGTTTGATCGACGCGGTTTTGCTGCGCGGCTTGTCTTGCCCGTTCGGTACTGTCGGCAAACGCGGCCGTGCCCGCACACACCACCAGGATAACGACGCCGACGAACCACGTGATCGATACGCGGGGCATTCTTTTCACTTCCCTGCCAGCAATTCGTCCCTCTGGAATAGAACCCGCCACCCGTGACTTGGGCCATCAATTCCGCGCGGCGTAAGCGCACCCGCGGACCAGGCACGCCCGCAACCGCGAATGAGAGAGCTAGAAGCGGATCCGGCTGCCGGCGAAGAAGATGTCGGCAACCTCGATCGGGGCGGTGACACGGCGGCCGGAGGATTCCAGACCGCTCACGTCGGCGGAGAAGTTGCGATAGGAGAAGAAGACGTCCATCCCGGCGGCGCTGATGTTTTGAACGATGCCGAGGCCCCAGATATTCATCTCCGATTCTGTGACGAAATCGATATCGCCACCAGCCGCCGAGCGCACCGAAACGTTAAGGCCGCCGACCGCGTCCTCCGAGTGCGCGTACTCGCCGTAAAGTGTCGTCCTGCCTATTGCAAAGAACTGCTGCTTAATACCGCCGGATACCCAGAAGTAGTCGAAATCCGGCCGGTTGCCGCAGGCTATGCCGCTGGCGCGGATGCCGGCGGCGTCGCCCGACGAGAAGCAGGCGAACGTCAAGACGCCGTGGTCGGACCCGGCATATTCGCGATGCACGTAGGCGGCCGATGCGAAAAGGCCCGTCGGATCGTGAATGACGCTCGCCGAACCTTTGAGGTCGCGAATGACAGTGTTGCCGCGCGATCCGGTGGGGTCGTTGTCGCCGCCCTGCGGCCATCCGAAAGTAAAGGCGCTTTCCTCGCGGTTCTCGTAGTAACCGGCGCCGAACGCCAAGCGGAAGTCACCAAGCTTTCTGGCGTGACGGATCGCGACGTCCCAGAAGTCATCCTCGCCCCATGAAACCGACGCCTTAAAGCCTGCGAATACGGGAGTGTCATAGCGTACAAGATTGCCGCGGGGCGTATCGAGCTGCGGCAGGAAGCGGATCAACTGCGCGATGAAAATCGCGGTGCCGACAGCTCAGGCGCCCGGCCCGACCTTCATCATCAAACTAGCTTCGAGCGTGAAGGTCTGGCCGGTGCCCCGGCGCGGGGGATGGTCTGGTGGACGGAGGTGATATTGATGACGTTACCCTGGCCGCCGTGCGCGCGGCGCGCCCGGATGAACTCGCGGCAACAGTAGAACGGTCCATAGAGACTGATTTTCATCTCCCGGTCCCAGTCCTCGGTCGCCATGTAGATCGGATAGTTGATGAAGCTGCTCTAGCATCAAGATTCTAGAGCAGCTTGACCAGATCGAGGAATCGCATTCGGCGATTCCTTCAGATCGGATGTTGCGCTAGCGCGCACTCGAGCTGCCGGATTCGCCGCTGCTGGCGCCAGTCGCGGCATTGTCGATGATCGTCTTTCCAGGGTCGCCGCTGTAGTCGCGGTTGACATTAAAGGTCAGGCCTTTCATCGAGTCCGGCGGATTGCCTGCCATAAAGGCTTGGATCGCCTCTGCGTATGCCTGACGTGCCTCCTCGACCGATTTCTCACCTGTCACGATGTCGTCTGCCAGATTGAGGGCGAGGAAATTGGCGCCTTCCTTATCGCAGCGGGCGGAGATCTCGCCCTTCGTTCGCTCGACAATGACGCTACCGTCATATGCGGCGAGTTCATCAAACTTGTCCGAAGGCACCTCATAGGCGACGAACTGCTCCAGCACATCCTTATGCGGCATCGGGAACTCGTGGTCGGCCTCCTCCTTGTAGACGATGGTGCGCTTCCATGGCCCGTTGTTGTACCAGACGAACATGTTTTCGGTGGCTTCGGAGGGGCTTCCATATTTCTTGATCATTGCGTCTGCGGCCTTGCGAGCGACCTTCGGCCACCCAGCGGTCATCTCGGTCACCTTCCCGCCGTCCGTCCGGCTTTGATCGGATTGGGCTGTGGCCGGCGCGTTGAACAGACTCGATCCGGCGAGCCCGAGCGCAAGCAGTGCAGCGGCAGCATAATTGGTCATGACGGAAAACTCCTTTGTGTCTGCTACTATTGAGCGTGAACCGGTTGCGAGCCAGAGAGTTGCCGTCGTCACAGAAAGTAGAGGCAAAAGGCCTAAATCTGAGCACGCACTCTTTCGCGCACATCACTGCATCTAAGCTGAGCCTGCAACGAGGGCGCTCAGCCCCCGCTACTTTGACCGACCACTCTCTTTCGAATTGGCAGGAGGAAAATCGCCACACGCTCATCAGTGATGATCGAACCGTCAACGCAGTTCTTGCAGAAACGAATTGTACTCCGGGGAATCGTCGAGAAGCCGGCGGCTCAGCGCACGGATCTCATCGATTTGATGAGACGGCAACGAGAGCGTGGTCGGTATCGAGTTGAAGTAGCTACGCTCTTGTTCGTCATCGATGTGGTCGAGCGTCAGGGCGGCAAAGTGGAGCTTCACCGGCGCTTCGCCGGCCCGGCTGGGGCGCCTATTCACACGATCGGCCCAATTCATGAACCCTTGCCGTGCAAGGCCGATCGTCTCCGTATTCATGATGCCGATCGCCGAGTCGAAAGACGCACTCAGCGTTTGAACAAGTCCCGGCTCCTGCCCTTCACGAGACCAGCGATAGTCCTCGTAGATCTGCGAGTTCGCAACGATGACAAGCACATTTCTGACCCCGTCCAGTTCGCCATCGCTGAACGCGCCGCGCATGTCCTCGACATTACCGTCATGCAGGATCGGGCTCAGAATGGAACCGCGAACGCCAAGGTTGTCCGTCACGCCTCCGTCGATCAACTGCACAAACGGCATGTGCTCTGGATCAAGGTAGCGCTGCAAAGCACGCGCGACCTGATAGTCCCGACTGTAGATGTCACGCTTTTCGAGGGCCGCTTGCACCCAGGGCCGGCGCCGTGCCGCGCAATCCTCCGGTGCATTTCGCACCGAGACGGCGGCGAAATATCCAGGTACCGCCGAGGACGCCATAACGGCGCGGGCGACGGGATAGTCTTCGACCTTCGAACATAGGAAATCGAACTGGCGTGACACGAACGAGAACGTCGAGCCGGTGTTGAGATCACTGGCATTCACAATAACCATAGGACCGCCATGTCCGTTCATGTCGCCGATCGTTTTGTTCTCGAAGATGTTCTCGCCGAGCCAGGTAGCCGCCAGATCCGAGCGGTTCACGGCGGGCGTCGCCAGCGAGGCCAGGGCCAGCGGATTGACGAGAAGTGAGGTGAGTTCTCCCTGAACGTCCCGCTTCAAGAACCGCCATTCGAAATCCGAGAAGGTCCGTTCGCCGAAAAGACCATAGTAGGCAGCAGTGTAGCTCCCACCAGACACCGATGTTATGACGTCCACTTCGTCAAGCAGGCGTCGACTATTCCCGCCTATTGTCACTGTGGTGTCGCGCAAGGCTTCCAGCACGCCGTACGAGAAGGCCGCCGAGCGCGTACCGCCACCAGAAAATGCCAGCACGACGAACACTTTATCCGAAGATCGCGTTTTGGGCGTCGCTGGACCGGCCTGGGAAGCCGCCGCAGGACTGATGGATTGATTCCAAGGAACCGTGGAACAGCCCGCTAGAATGAATGCGACGGCCATCGTGATAAGAACAAGACGGCCAGTTCTTGTCATTCCCGCCCCGCTGAAATTCAAATCCGTCAAATTTGGGTGTGACCCTACCGTTGCATCCCAAACTGGATTGAGACTTTCGACAACCAGTTCGCGAATGCGCCACGATTGTTACTACTGCCCCGGGTAAACGGCTGTCACGGTACCGCGATCCGCGCTTGCCACACATCAAGAATCTCGTGATCCCGAGGCTGATCGCTTGACTGATGCCGCCGGATGCGACAGCGATTTCTTGAATTGCCAAGCCTGTTCCGTGCGAGCATACCTGCATATTCGGCCCGATTGGCGGATATATCCTGAAGGCGAGAAGAATGGCAGCAGGTCCACAATTGACCGACAGGGCCGAGCGGGAGAGCCGGTGGCGGGATCTGATGGAAAGCTCGCAGCAAGGCGACCAGGTCGCCTATGCTCGCCTGCTAAGGGAATTGCTCCCGCTACTCCGCAGAGTGGTTGGGCGGAAATGGCGCAGTCCGCAAGATGTCGAAGACATCGTGCAGGACATTCTTCTGTCGGTGCACTCCGTCCGGCACACTTACGAACCTGCCCGCCCATTCATGCCGTGGCTGATGACGATCACGTCGCGCCGGATCGCGGACGCCGCACGTCGGCTGAGTTCCCGGGCGGCCAATGAGACCACGGTCGATATCATGCCTGAAACTTCCAGCGGGGATGGAACGAAGAACCATGATGACGTGAGCAATGATCGCCAGGATCTGCAGATGGCGTTATCCGAGTTGTCCGATGGTCAGCGCGAAGCGGTCGAACTCATGAAGTTGCAAGGGCTCTCTCTCGAAGAGGCGGCATTGAAAACCGGCAAGAGCGTCGCTGCGTTGAAGGTGACTGTCCATCGGGCATTGAAAGCCATGCGTGCATCAATGGAGAAAAAGAATTGAGCGGGACGCAGACCGAACGTCTGATCGAGGCACTTGCAGCGCGGGCGGAACCTGTGAAGCGGTTGCCGCATCCGGCATGGCGCGCCCTGATCTGGATGACGCTCGCCTCGGCTTCTGTCATCGCAATCGTACTTTACTGGGGAGTTCGAAGTGACCTTGCCCAAAAGCTCGGCGAACCACGGTTCGTCATTGAGGTCGCCGCGGCTCTTCTCACCAGCATGATGGCGGCGGCGGCCGCATTCTGCTCGGGATGCCCGGGCAGACCCCTGTGGGAACGCTTCGCCCCGCTCCCCTTCCTGGTGGTATGGCTAGCAAGCCTTGGGGCCGGGTGCTGGACCTTTCTGACATCGTCGGCTGCAACGAGCCAAGCGTTCGGAATCGATCTGACTTGTTCGCAGCTCATACTCGTATTGAGCCTTGCACCGGCCGCGATCATGTTCGTGATGATCCGCAGGGGCGCGCCGATTGCCCCGTTGACGACAGCGGGGCTTGGGACGCTTGCGGCAACGGCCCTTGCTGCGGTCGGCTTGCGGTTCTTTCATGCTCAGGACACCAGCTTGATGTTGCTGGTCTGGCAGTTCGGCACCGTGCTGGTTCTTACCGCTGCCGGTGCGTTGATCGGCCAATGGTTGCAACCATGGCAGCATCCGCGGCTTGAAGGCATTTGAGGGTTGGCGCCAACCGCTGGAGGTTCCGGTACCTGCCCCAGCCTTGCCCGCCCGGCCGGCCCTGAACCGCGAGTCTTGAGGAAATTCGGCCGACCTTGGTCAGGGCCCCTTGAAATCGAGATCGCAACTTTTTTCCGCCGCGATCGTCTTGAGCGCGCCGAACTCGCCGCTGAGCCTTGCAAACTCGTCGACATTGATCCCGTTTCCATTGACGAAAAAGAGTGCCGGCCAAACAATCGGAGTGCGTTCTGGCGCCTGCTGTCCAATGGGCCCTCCGCCCTTGACGACGATCCCCGAGACCGTCGTTGCATGGGCTGCGACCCGGCGCGCCTCGGCCTCTATTTCCGCGCACGAGAGGGAGCGATAGTGGTCGGGCGGAACGAAGATCGCTTCGACTTCGCCTGAGCCCGCAGCGCAACCTTGGAGAAGGCAGAGGCAGGACACGATGACGGCCAGCGGCCGAGAACGTGCGGAACCAACATGCCGCAACAAGGCAGGCCGCGCGGGAGTTTCAACAACTCTCGCACGGCTCGGCTTGCGCAAGGCTGCCGCTGGATCGCTGCCCATTACTTCTTCAAGATCTCCAGGTCGTCACCCCCAATCGAGCGGTGGCAGGCGATGCAGCCTTCGTCCATGCCCTTGGCGACACGACCCGCCAGCATCATGCCCTTGGGGTTGGTGTCGAGCGATCCGTCGGGATTGTATTTGACCCAGAACCAGTCCTGGTTTTCCGGGTCGTAGCCTTTCGGCTTCTTGAACATCACGGTATAGGCGGCGACGTATTTATTCGGGTTGGCGTGAACGGTGTCGATGTCGGCTCCCTCGCCCATGTGATTGACTTTGACGATCACACGCCCCGTCCTCTTTTGAACCTTGACGTTCGTGTCGAGCACCTGCTGGATCGAGCCATGTGGTTCGTTGCCTTCGAAGGGACGAACGTTGATGCGGTTCGCACCGACGATGTCGGCTGACTTCAGCGCGGACCAGAGCCTCTTGGCGAAGGCGACATCCTGACTACCTCCGAACGGCATCTCGGACTTGCCCTGCGAGAGTGCGTAACTCAATGGCAGGGACAGAGATGTCGCCACAATGGAAAAGACGATTATCGATTTTGTGGAGTTCAAAAGCATCTGCGGTCACCTCCTATTGCTGGGACCCGCCGGGCTTCACTCGGGCTTCATCAGTTGATGAAGCCAACAAAGGCCGCAGCGGGCTTTCGCTGATCTCTTCGCCGCACAACGAGCCTTTGTTACCGGCTCTCGCGAATTCGTGAGCCTGCGTGACACGCGCGAGTGCGGCCGGACCGGAGCTTCCAGCACGGCGATATCTACACGCCTCCGTGAGTAATCGTGACCTTGCGATGAGGTAACCAATCTGCACCCCGACCGAATTCCTTTTCCAGACACTGTTACCCGCCAGCCTGGCCGCATGACAGCAAAGACGGGCATGGCCCGGCGCGTTTTGGGAAAACCGGAAAAGGAGACCGCAAATGGACAGATACCACACGCGATCTGCGGCGATGCGCCTTTCGCTCGCTGCCGTCCTGATCGGCGGGGTCGTATCCGGCCCCGTGGCTGCGGTGGACGGCAGCGCCTTGGACAAACTCAACGGCAGCTGGTCGGGAACGGGACAGGCAACTTTCGAAGGCGGCAAGAGTGAGAGGCTTTCCTGCCGCGCATACTATCGTGGCGACAACGGCAATCGTAGCCGATCTTTTTCAATCCGCTGCGCGAGTGCGTCCGGCAAGGTTGAGCTAAGAGCCGCCCTGTCCGTGGCCGGATCGAACGTGACGGGGCAGTGGGAGGAACGCCAGCACAACGCCCGCGGCGCTCTATCTGGAAAAGTTTCCAGCGAAAGCGTGCACCTCAATTTCACCGGCGGAGTGATGGGAGGAATTTCACTCAACCTCGCCGGTCGGAACCGACACTCCGTTTCCCTCAAAACGACTGGCAGTTCCCTGCAGTCAGTCAGAATTGGCCTCAACCGCGGCTGACCGAGCTGATCCAATGAGTTCATGGACCAAACCATCGCCGAAAGACTGGAAGCCCTGAATGAAACGTGGGCGTAACGGCATGGATGTAATTCGAATGCGCCGGCAACCGTTCCCTGTCCGGCGCTATCGGCGGGAGGCTAGCGTCTGCCCCCTCTTAGTCGGGTCTCCCGCCGAGCCCCTACTCACACCAACCGCTGGTAATTCCGCCCCGCTTGTGCCGAGCGGGCGGTGTAGCCAATAACGAGGAGACATTAAATGCTGCAATTCAGAAGCGTAGCTGCAATCGTCGCGGTCTTCGCGACGGCGGTTTCGGGTTTCGCCACCGCTTCGATGGCGCAATCGCCCGCAGACCTTGTGCGCAATGCCGCAAGGGCAACACTCACTCCAGTCGACCATTCCACTTGGAACAAGCTTCTGAAAGCGTACGTCAAGCCGGGGCAGGATGGACTGAACCGGGTCGACTACGGCGCCTTCAAGAAATCCGGGCATGCTGCCCTCAAGATGTATGTCGCGGGCCTCGAAAAGGTCGATCCGGCCAAGCTCGACCGGCGCGATCAGTTTGCGTTCTTCGCCAACCTTTACAATGCCAAGACGATCGAGATCGTTCTCGATCACTACCCGGTCAAGTCGATCAAGGACATCTCGATCGGCGGAGGACTTTTCGCGGCGTTTACCGGTGGGCCTTGGAAGGCCAAGGTCCTCCGCATCAAAGGTATGGAACTCAGCCTCGACGATATCGAGCATGAGATCCTGCGGCCGGTGTTCAAGGATCCGCGCGTTCACTACGCCGTCAACTGTGCATCGATCGGCTGCCCCAACCTGGGTACCGAGGCTTTCACGGGTGGCACGTTGGAGGCCCAGCTCGATGCCGGCGCACGCGCCTACATCAACCACCCGCGCGGTGTGACGGTCTCGCGCGGCCAGGTGACAGCCTCCTCGATCTACAGCTGGTTCAAGGCAGACTTCGGCGGCAGCGACAAAGGTGTGCTGTCCCATATGCGTAAGTACGCATCACCAGAGCTTGCGGAGGCCCTGAGCCGGGCCGGCTCAATTTCCAAACACGCCTACGACTGGCGCCTCAACGACACGCGCGGGGGGCAGAGCTGATGATGAGCATTCGTGCCTGTCAGGGTGCCGCCTTGATGATTGCCGCAGCATTCCTGATTCCGGCGGGGGCTGCCGGAGCGGATTATCTCACCCCCCACGACTTGCGGCAACAGGGCTGGAGCAGAACGGATTTCTCCAAACGCTCCGTCGAATTGAGCGAGTTCATTTCAGGCGGCCCGCCCAAAGACGGAATTCCCTCGATCGATTCGCCGAAATTTGCGAAGGCCGCCGATGAGCGTTCGATACCGGATCAGGAACCGGTCATCGGTCTCGAGATCAATGGCGAGGCGCGCGCTTATCCGATCCGGGTGCTGATGTGGCACGAGATCGTCAATGATACCGTCGGCGGCGTGCCGGTCGCCGTCACCTACTGTCCATTATGCAACTCGGCGATCGTCTTCGAGCGGCAAACGTCGCGCGGCGTCACCACATTCGGAACGACTGGCAAGCTTCGCCATTCCGACCTCGTCATGTACGACCGCGAGACGGAAACCTGGTGGCAGCAATTCACCGGCCGGGCGATTGTCGGCTCCCTTACCGGAGAAAAGCTTGCCTTGATCCCGTCGCGAATAGAATCGTTTGCACTGTTCAAGCAACGCCATCCGGCCGGCGCGGTTCTGGTGCCGAACGACCGGGATTTTCGGCACTATGGGCGCAATCCGTATGAAGGCTACGATACGACGAAAGTACCTTTTCTCTATCGCGGCGAGTTTCGAGCGGGCATCGATCCCATGGCGCGCGTTGTCGTGGTCCGAGACGAGGCAAATGCTTTCGGCATAACGCTCGAACTCTTGCGAAAACACGGACAGGTCAGTTCCGGTCCCTTTGTCGTCTCGTGGAGCGCAGGGCAGGCTTCCGCGCTCGATCATGCGACCGTTGCCGGCGGCCGCGACGTCGGCAATGTCGTGGTCCGGAAGCGTAACGATAAAGGCGAACATGCCGACGCACCTTATGATGTGACGTTCGCGTTTGCGTTTCACGCTTTTCACCCGAATGACGCAATTCTGCAGAAATGCCCGGCAGGCGACAATGAGGTGCGGTGCGGTGCTGCGGCGGGGAACTGAGCGCGCGTCTCGGAAGCGGCGCGCATGGAAGACTGCGCCGGCAAGTGCCGGTCTGGCGTTGTGCGCCGCATTTGCGGGTTCGACGAATATCGGCGCACAGTCGTCCGATATGACGCTCGCCGACCCTGCGCGGATGATGAACTCCGGCGAGCGCGTCGACTTTACCGGCGCCAATCGTCTCAGCCTCGAAGAAACGCCGATGGGTTTGTGTCTTCGCAGCACTCCGCATTCATCTGCTACGGGGCTCTACCAGAGCGTCGAGGTATCACCCGACCGGCTTTCAAGAATCGAATGGCTTTGGCAGGTGGACAAGATCCATCGAACCGCGGACATACGGGAGCTGAGTAGAGAAGACTTCGCGGCGAAAATCGCCTTCGTCTTTGGCGAACCTTCCTTCTTCGATCGCGATGTGCCGACGATCGCCTATGTGTGGAGTTCGACGCCGGTCGAGAACGGCAGCATCATCGCCTCCAGGCGATACGCAAATTTGCGCTACGTCCAACTGCACGGCAATGTGGAGGCTGGAACCTGGCAGCGCGAGCAGCGCAATGTCGCCGATGACTTCACGCGCGCCTTCGGGACGCCGCCGCGGACACTGAGATACATCGCTCTTTTCAACGATAACGACCAGACGCACGAGCCGGCGTCGGCGTTATTCGGCGCGATCTACGCTCGCCGGTGATTCAACGTCGATTGCCGTGTCATCGGCACTTTCGAAATCAGCCCAATTCAAGGCATGGTGGTCGAAGCCGTGCTCGATCGTCGGCTTGACGATCTGGAAATAGGGCGACACGTCGAAGTCGCGTGGCGTGAAAAGGCTGTGATGGCGGATGTGCAGGATTTCCGCACGGCTGTATTCGCTCTTCGCCTGCATGTGACCACGGACGCGCTCGATGCGCGGCAGGATCGGATAGCGCACTGACTGGAAGGCCTGCGCAATGAGCGTCGAGCAGATGAAACGCGTCGGTTCACCCGAGCCGAGCGCGATCATGCGGCGGCGCATGCGGACGGGAACCGGCGGCGTCGGCAACAGATACCGGGCGAGGTCGATAATGTTGCGCGTGTCGTAGTCCATGCCGATGCGGGCGATCGCAAACCGCGCCACCAGTTCCCGCTCTTCGCGAGAGAGCCCTACCGGCCGGCAGATGCGTGTATTGTACGTTTGATAATGCGAGAGCGGCGTGGCGACGACGCCACGACCGATCATCGCCTCGACGAGCTTGCCGCCACCAGAAGAGGCAACGTCTTCTTCCAGTAGGTCACCGACATAAAGCGCGGCATGCGACCACGTCGACTGGCTGAGGTATTTTATTGCCGTGCCCACTTTTTGATTGGCCTCGACAAGCAGCACGTCGCCGATCTGTAGAGTACGCTGCAAGGTTTCCGGATCGGAGGGCGTCGAAGGCCGATAGCCGCTACAGGGTTCCGTCAGCCGCCCCGCAATCAGGCGTCCGAGACGATCCAAGGCCTTGTCGAACATTGCCACGAGACCAAGACTCCGACATCAACTCCTCGCTTCAGGACTTCCACATGACGTCCCCTTCGTGCGCTTCTGGGACAGGGCTTGCATGGCGGGAGCGGATGATCTGGTCGATGGAAAAGTAGCCCGCTCCAAAACGCACGATGACGAGCAAGGCAACGGCCCACAGCCCATGGGTAACATAGGCTGCCGGATAAACGAAAGTCTGGATCACGGCCGTCATGCCAAGCAGCGCCAGCGCGGCGAAGCGGGCGCCAAGACCCACCCAGAGCAGCAACGGCATCGTCAATTCGGCAAACGTCGCCATGTAGGCTGCGACAACCGGCGGGACCAGTGGAACGTTATATTCCATCGAGAACAGGAAGAACGTGGAGTCCTTGATCGCGAACCCGTCAATTTTTGTGAGGCCGGAATTGAAGAAGACAAGTCCGATGATGATCCGCGCAAGAAGCGTGATCAGTGACGTCGGGATCGCTTCGAATAGCGAGACGATATTTTCAATGAAGCCTTTCATGAGACACCTTCTGATATGATTGCGCAGATATCATCGGTTCGGCCTCAGAGACTTTGACGCCGACGAGGGCTCCGAGATCGGCGAGGATGGCCAGTGCCGGAAAAAGTTCGAGGTCGGGGTTGCGCTCCTCGGCGCGCTCAGCGGCCGATAGGAGGGTAGCGTTGCCCATCAGTGTTTCGAATAGCTCGAAGGCACCTTCTGGAAGCCTAAGCGTTAGCACGTCGAACTGCGGGCGCACCACGATCGCGGATTCAGCGCCAATGCTTCCATCGATGATCTTGACATCCGTGTCGAAAGTATTCGTGCGCCAGATCGAAAAGACCGGATGCCTTGAAGACAACAAGTGAATACTTGGATGGAAATCGAAACGCAGCATCGGCACGTCCACTTCAGGAATTCCCAGCAATGCGCTGGGTGCGAGCGGCTGTGCGTCGCCTGCGTGATAGGCGCGCTGCTGGCACCATTCTAGGCGCGCTACGTCGGAGAGATAGGGCAGGTCAGCGACCGGCTCGAACTCGTCGAGAAAATCGGCAAGTCCCGATCCGTAACGGCTCAGGATGGGCGAGGTTGGCGGATGCGCCAGAATGAATTCGCGAACCATGGCGCAGAAGAACTTGTCGCCGACGAGACGCACGACGACCGGGAAGTAGGCTTTCAGAACGTCGGTCAGGCTCATTATGACATTGTTGCGGTAGACGGCGAAGCGCTTTCGCGGTGCGGAGCCGGCAACCCGCCCGTGCAGCAAACCGTCCGGTGCGTTGCCCTCGCGATCGAAGATCGCTTTAGCGAATTCGCGCTGCATTTCACCGAGCCTCGACATTGCACACCTCCAATTTCGCAAGCAGCGCGTCGGCAAGTTGAGCCTCCCGGTGCAGCCGCTCCCAGGTCGGCACGTCATTGTCCCACTCGATCAGGATCGGACGCCGGCCGGCGCGCGCGATGACGCGCTCCAACAGGCGCCAGACGGGGTCGGCGACGGGACATCCGTGCGAATCGATCAGAAGCGGATGGCCGTCGTCGTCGCAATCGTGTGCATGGCCGCCGAGATGTATTTCCTGAACGGCATCGAGGGGAAAGTCGTCGATGTAGCGTGCGGCGTCGAATTCATGGTTGGTCGCCTGCACGAAGACGTTGTTGACGTCGAGCAGCAGTCCGCACCCGGTGGAACGGACGACCGCGGCTATGAATTCGATCTCGCTCATGTCGGAGTCGTCGAAGCGCACATAGGTCGAGGGGTTCTCGAGCAGGATCTGGCGCTTCAAGGTGGCCTGGACGATATCTATGTGCTCGGTCACGCGCCCCAATGTTTCCTGCGTGTAGGGCACTGGGAGCAGGTCGTTGAGAAAAGTTCCTTCGTGCGTCGACCAGGCCAGGTGCTCTGAGACGAGTGCAGGTTCGTAGCGATCGCAGACGCGTTTCAGGCGAACCAGATGCACGAGGTCGATCGGCCCGGCCGCGCCGATCGACAGCCCGACTCCGTGGACCGATAGCGGATAGCGTTCACGTATCGCCGTAAGGTAATGGTGTGGAGGACCGCCTTTCTCCATATAATTTTCGGCATGCACTTCGAACCAGCCGATATCCGGCCGGCCGTCGAGGATGTCGCGGTAATGCTCCGGCTTCAATCCGACCCCGGCTCGCGCCGGGATCGGATCAGCCAACGAGGCTTTTTTCTTCAAGGTCACGCCGGCCTCACGCCTCACTGCAATCGTATTTGCCGCCACGATCCCCGATGCAGGAGAGGCTTCCGTTCCCGACCGGTGTAGAAACCTTCTCGCACGTACCCTTCTTGACGAGGCTCCAGGCATTGCCCTGATAATCGACGGTCGAGGTTCCCGCGCATGTGGTTCCCTTGCCGGCTTTGCAATCGTTCTTGCCGGCCAGCGCCACGCCGTAGCACTTCTCCATGTCCTTCATGCCGTCCTGCGCGACGGTCGGCGCGGCCAGGGCGATGGCTGCGGTGAATGCACCCGTGAGGGCCAGAGTTGCTGCCTGCTTGATCTTACGTTCCATGGGTTCGTTTTTCCTCAAATTTTGCGAGCGACGGTTCTCGCAGTTGACGACTGTGCAGCACGAACGCCGAGCCGAACTGGTGCGGCGTGGGCTGTCGAACCCGCATCCGCGTTTCGCGACGACCCACTATTCGCGCCCAGGCCATCGGTCTCCGCATCACAGGAGCGAGGACCGACGAAGACTCGACTTTGCTGCATATTGGAATTCGCCCGGCCACCGAATTTGGTGACAGCGGCGCCGCTCACGTCTTGTTGAGCAGCACGTGATAATGCGGGAAGTTTGCCACCAGATCGGTCCCCGATGGCCCGGCCCGCGGGGCATCGGGGCGGGGCAAAGCGGCAGCCTCCCCCGCCCCTTATTTCAGCCTTCAGGCTGCCTTCCAGCTCCGCGGAGCGAAAACTTCGTCGACAGGGGTATGGAAGACGTGATTGGAATAGTTGCTGAGCGTTTTGACGCTTATGGCCAGAATGATGCCGAGGATGTTGCGCTCGCTATAGCCTGCGGCCTTGAACGCTTCCACGTCCCCATCGGAAGGCCGACCGCGACGTTCGACCATGATGGTGGTGAAATGGCGCAGTGCTTCGAGTTTCGCATCAGGCAACGCTCTGCCATCGCGGAGCGCGTCGGTGATCTCGGTTGGCACACCAGACATCTTGTCGGCGACAAAACTGTGTGCGGCCATGCAGTAATGGCACTCGTTAGCCCGGCTGACGGCGAGGAAGACGACTTCCTGCTCGACCGGGGTAAATCCGCATTCGGCACGAAAGGAGGCGTATCCAGAAGAGTATGCCTCGAATAGTGCCGGCTCATTCGCCATCGTCCCATACATGTTGGGCACGAACCCCAGTTTCTGTTTGGCGCTTTCAAGAAGCGTTTTGGCTTTGCCTGTCGCAGTCTCAATTGTCAGGATTGCCAGGTCTTTTATCTTGTACGTCACTTTCATGTCTCCTCTAGAGTTGCAAGGCAGGTATCTGGAACGATCGTTCCAAATTGGTTAAATAAGGCAGTCAATCAAGGCGTCGCAGAGCATCGTCGGCGATGCCGCGCAGCAATGCCTTTTCAGGACGGCTTCGAATCAGAACCAGCAACCCGAGAAGCGAAGCAAGCAGCCCGCGAGCTGCTTCGCTCGCTTTGACCGAAGCTGGAATTTCGCCCGAGGCTCTGCCTTTTCGGATCATGCGGACGAAAAAGTCTTCGACGTCTTTTTGGGCATCGGCGACAAGCAGGCGGACTTCTTCGTCATGGGCTGCCAGCTCCAGGGCGGTGTTGGTCAGAAAACAGCCTTTGTTGCCACCATCTTCCGAGACCTCACCGATGAATGTGAGAAACACTCTGCGGATGGCCTCTCGAGGCGAATAGCGGGTTTCGAATTCGGCCAGCATCGCGCGCCGGCCGTCATCATAAAGACCGAGCGCTGCGAGGAATAACGTGCGCTTGTCGCTGAACGTCGCGTAAAGGCGCATTGCCTCTCTTGAACTGTTCCTGAAGAATTCGCCATTGCATCATTAGGAATGTTCCCGAAGCGACTTGGCGTTCGGGGGCAGGCATGAGGCGGATCAGCATGGCGACACGGGATGAGCTTCTGCGCGCGTTGGCG
>JAHJQI010000112.1 GCA_018819265.1 Alphaproteobacteria bacterium | reverse complement strand
CGTAATCCACCGGCGTCAAGCACCGTCCTTGCCCCCGGCTTCGATGCCCACCAACTGTCATCCCGGGGCTTGTCCCCGGGACCCATCGTGCGGCAGGAGCAAGGGAATTGGTTTTTGTTATCGGCGATGCCTGGCGACGAGTCGCAACCCTCCAGGAGCCGATCTGGTGCAACTTGGATCCCGGCAATAAAGCCGGGACGACACTGTTGGATTTGTTGATCTGTAGGCCCCTCGCAGTGATCGTAGGGTGGATTAGGCAAAGCCGTAATCCACCGGCGTCAAGCACCGTCCTTGCCCCCGGCTTCGATGCCCACCAACTGTCATCCCGGGGCTTGTCCCCGGGACCCATCGTGCGGCAGGAGCAAGGGAATTGGTTTTTGTTGTCGGCGATGCCTGGCGACGAGTCGCAACCGCGCACCCGGGTCGCGAATTCCCGTGTTTTGCCGGTGGAAAACCTTAACGATCCATTGACGCCCATAAAATTCCATGGCATCCCATACGTGCCCGTCCGCACCGGGCAAAGGGCCGTGGCGTGGCGCCTGTCTTGAAAGAGGGCCAAGCCAGTGCGACCGCCACGGTCTGCCGGCCCCTCGAAAAGGAGGTCCGTTTGCGTAAAGGGGCCCGTCTGGAGCGGAGTTCGGGAAGGAGTTCGGGTGCTGCAAAGCCCCACCACCAGCGCACCGTCGCCAAGAGCAACAGGTGCCAGGGAACACGCTTCAACACGGGCTTGCCGAGTGTTGAGCCAGAAAAGACTTCAACACCGGCCTGCCGAGTGTTGAGCAACTAAGACGAGTTCAACATGGGCTTGCCCGCCCAACACAAGCTTGCGCGGTGTTGGCCAACAGCAAGTGTTGAGCAAAAAAAGAGAGTTTCGCGTCGGGATCCGAGGACAACTGAAAAGGAATGGACCGCTTTGTCTCGACATTCACGATCAAGATCGATGCCAAAGGCCGCGTCTCGGTCCCAGCTTCGTTCCGCGCGGTCCTCGAACGCGACGGCTATGCCGGCGGCATCTACTGCTACCCCTCGCTCGACGCTCCAGCCCTCGATGCAGGCGGCGAGAGGCTTGCGGGCAAGATCGACGCGCTACTCAACGATCTCACGCCGTATTCGGAGGAGCGCGACGAACTGTCCGTCGCCCTTTACGGCGACGTCCAGGTTCTTTCCATCGATGGGGACGGGCGCATCGTCCTTCCTGAAAGCCTTCGCCAGCACGCCGGTCTTCAAGACAGGGTTGCTTTTGTCGGCCTTGGTGACAAGTTTCAGATCTGGGAGCCGGAACGCTTCGAGCAGCGCCGGCAGGCCGCACGCGAAAAAGTGCGCG
Source organism: Alphaproteobacteria bacterium (assembly GCA_018819265.1). GTDB lineage: Bacteria > Pseudomonadota > Alphaproteobacteria > Rhizobiales > Hyphomicrobiaceae > Filomicrobium. Next base: position 3,505 of record JAHJQI010000112.1, on the reverse strand, counting down.
ACCACAAGAAGCTCTTCCGCTCAGAAGCCGACAAAAGCCCCGGCGGTGCGGAAGACTGACAAGTTTGCAGCGGGGGCTGAGGAGCACGGGAGCAATGCCGCGGCGCGGACCCAAATCGGGGGAGAGGGCGAGCGCACAGAGCGGCCGGCATATTCCCGTGCTTCTTTCAGCGGTGCTGGAAGCCCTTCAACCCAAGGACGGCGAAACCTACATTGACGCGACGTTTGGGGCGGGCGGCTACGCCAGGGCCATCCTTGAAGCCGCCGACTGCACGGTCATCGCCTTCGACCGCGATCCGACGGCAATTGCCGCCGCCGCGCCGATGCTTGCCGAATTCGGCGATCGCTTGCAGCTGATCCAAGCCCCCTTCGGCAATCTCCTCGAAATGACTTCCGCGACTGAACCGGCAGTAGGTAGCCCGCCCAACACGACTTCCGCCGTCAACACAAGCTTGCGCAGTGTTGAGCATGGAGGTGTTGGCAAAAAAAAGCGTAGCCTGCCCAACACCGGCTTGCCGAGTGTTGGCAAAAAAAAGATCGACGCCGTCGTCTTCGACCTCGGCGTCTCATCGATGCAGATCGACCAGCCAGAACGCGGCTTCTCGTTCCAGGCCGACGGCCCGCTTGATATGCGGATGGGGAGTCTTGGTTTGCTGGAGTTGGATTTGCTCAAAACGGCGCAAGCCCGTGTCGAAGCCGGCAATACGCAAGCCTCCACCTCCGACAAACTCACCCACCAATCAGAGGACCGCGATTCAGTTGTAGGTAGCCCGCCCAACATCGGTTTACCGAATGTTGGCGCACAAAAAGAGAATGTTGGCGCACAAGAAGCCAGCGCCGCCGATGTCGTCAACACTTACGAAGAAGCCGACATCGCCGCGATTCTCTACCACCTCGGCGAAGAACGCCGCTCGCGCGCGATCGCCAAGGCCATCGTCGCTCGCCGCGCGCAACAGCTGTTCACCCGCACGCTCGACCTCGCCAACCTGGTTGCCAAGGTTCTCGGCCGCGGTCCCCCGGGAAAGAACCCGGCCACCCGCACGTTCCAGGCGCTGCGCATGTACGTCAACGACGAACTCGGCCAGCTCGTCAAAGGCCTGGCCGGGGCGGAGCGCGCGCTGAAGCCCGGCGGCCGCCTCGTCGTCGTCACCTTCCATTCGCTCGAGGACCGTATCGTCAAGCGCTTCATCTCCAGCCGCTCCGGCAAGTCCGAGGGCGTGTCGCGACATATGCCGCCCCCTGATGATTCGATTTTACCGCCAAGTTTCCAAATCATTAACCTTCGCTCGTTAACCTCTTCGAAAGCTGAATTGGAAAGTAACCCGCGTGCCAGGTCGGCACGGCTGCGCTTTGCGGTCCGCACCGACGCAGATCCCTGGCCTGTCGAAGCGGGAGATCTCGGAATGCCGAAGCTCGACGTCTAGGCTTGAGCGCGTCACGAACCGGGACGCAACAGTGATGTCGAAGGGGTGCGTAACATGCGGATTTTGATGACTATCGCTGTCTTCGCGACGCTGGCGAGCGCTTTTGCGCTCTATGCGGTGAACTATGAGACCCGCGGGCTTGCCGAAGCGGTGCGACAGCGCGAGCAGAAAATCGAAAAGGCGCACCGCGACATCGCCATCCTGAAGGCGGAGCGCGCCCACCTCGCCCGGCCCGAGCGGATCGGCGAGCATGCCCGCGCGCTCGGCCTCCGTCCCGCGACCCGCGACCAGTTCGTCGCCTATCCCCTGCCCGACCCGCTGCAAACGAACGTCGCGAGGTAGCGCGACCATGGCGCCGGCGAACCCATCGGCCAGCTATTGGCAGGCCCACAGAGAATCTTCGGGCGTCATCATCACGCCCGGCCTTTCCGACAAGACCCTGAACCGCAGACCGAACCAGCCAGCGCCGCCGCCGGCGCTCGACGACCGCCGCGCCAGCCGTATCCGCGCGCTCATCGCGATTGCCGTCATGGGGGTGGCTTTCCTCGCCATCGGCGGCCAGCTTGTTCGGCTCGCACTTCAGGGTCAGCACGAACAGCAGATCGCGATGAGCGCGCCGCTCGCGACGGCATTTGCGCGTCCCGACATCGTCGACCGCCAGGGCCGGTTGATGGCCGGTGACATCGTCATGCAGTCGCTCGTCGCCGACCCTTCCGTGGTGCTCGATATCGAGGAAATCGCCGGGAAACTTCCAACCGTGCTTCCCGACCTCTCGCCCGATCGCATCCGTGAGGCGCTGGCCGACCGCACCAAGCGGTTTGCCTGGCTGCGCCGCGGGCTATCGACCGCCGAAGCCGAACAGGTCCACAACCTCGGCCTGCCCGGCCTCGATTTCCGACCCGAATTGCGCCGCGCCTATCCGCTGGGACGCACCGCCGGCCACATCCTCGGCTTTGTCGACATCGACAACAAGGGGATCTCCGGGATCGAGGCCTATCTCGACAGCGCCAACCGCGTTGAACCCGTACACGGACCATCGCTGTCCGCACGCCCGCCGCTGCGGCTCTCGCTCGATGTCGCCGTACAGTTCGCCCTCGAGGATGAACTCTCCGACGCAATGACCCGTTATCAGGCCAAAGCGGCAACAGGCATCGTCATGCATGCCGGCACCGGCGCCATCGTCGCGGCCGTATCACTGCCCGGCCTCGATCCCGGCATCGCTGACGAACGCTTTGAGAAAAGCCGCGTCGATCGCCTCACCGCAGGGACCTATGAACTCGGTTCCGTGTTCAAGGCGATGACGCTGGCCATGGCGCTCGACAGTGGCAGCGTTGGCCCGGAAAGCATGATCGACGTTCGCCAGCAACTCGAAGTCGGCGGCTACCCGATCCGCGACGGACATCCCCCCGGACGCCCGCTGACGGTGACGGAAGTGTTCCTCAAATCCTCCAACGTCGGCGCCGGAATGCTGGCGCTCACCGAAGGCGCCGACAACCAGAAAGCCTTCCTCGAACGCATCGGACTGACGACGCCGATTACAACGGAAGCCGGACCTGTCGCACCGCCGAGCCTGCCCTCCCGCTGGGGCGACATCGAAACGGTAACCATCTCCTACGGGCACGGCCTTGCCGTTGCGCCCCTGCAGTTCGCCGCAGCCGGCGCCGCACTCGTCAACGGCGGCCACAAGGTTTCCCCCACATTCCTGCGCGACGGAGGCCGCGCAGGCATCGAGATTGCCGACAGTCGCATCCAGGTCATCAGGCCCGAAACCAGCCGGGCCATCCGCGACATGATGCGCGCCAACGTTGCCGGCGGACTCGGCACGGGCGCGCGCGCCGCCATCTCCGGCATCAGCGTCGGCGGCAAGACCGGCACCGCTGAAATCGCCGACGCAGGCGGCTACCGCGACAAGGCCGTCATCTCGTCATTCTTTGGCGCGTTCCCGATGGAAGAACCGCGCTACGTCACGCTTGTCAGCCTGTTTGAACCGACCGGAACCCCCGAGACCGGCGGCGAGATAACAGCAGGGCGCAATGCCGCGCCGGCAACGGCGAGAATCATCGAACGGATCGTTCCTTTGCT
>JAHJQI010000111.1 GCA_018819265.1 Alphaproteobacteria bacterium | reverse complement strand
TGCGGACCAAGGCCGACAAGCACTCGATGCGCGCCAAACGCCGCCTCGCAGCCTGGGACGACACCTATCTCGCAAGCCTCATCTCAGGGGTGGGATAGTCGTTCATGCGATTCCCCTGGTACGGGATTGCTGAGTTCGGGATTGCTGAGTACAGGGCGACGGTGTGACGTGGACCTGCGCGGCCCTTCTGGCAAGGTTTTCGGCTCCACATCGCAATTATAGGCGATCCCTTGGCTCACTGGCGCCGCCAGCGTAACACGCGTGTCACCGCAATGACATCGATTTTTCCTGATTTTCAAGCGCTTTTGAGCGGGCAAGGGAAACCGGCCCGGCAAATCACTTTACCGGCGACGCCCAGGTGTTACACTATACCCAAGACGATTCCAGACGCATGCCTGATGATGCGGCTTCCGGCCCCGTCCGAAACGGACAGGAGGGAGCTTGCGCCAGGTTCTGGAGAGGATAACGGTGGGCGACTCAACGGATCTAGACGACGCTCAGATTGCCGCAAACGCCGTGCCTGTCGAGGATTCGATGGCACCGGACGATGGCGTTCAGGCCAACAGCCGGCAGCCCGCATTGAATTTGCCCGATCCCGCCAATGGCGGACCCAGCTACGGCAGGGCTTCTGAAAAATGGACGTCCGATTTCGCTGACCGCCAACACGAGGCGCCGCGCGACGTCCCCGAAAATCCGGTTTACGGCGCACTCGATCTCGGCACCAACAACTGCCGACTGCTGCTCGCACGACCGACCCGGCGCGGCTTTCGCGTGATCGACGCCTTTTCGCGGATCATCCGCCTCGGGGAGGGGGTGGCGCAGTCGGGGCGGCTTTCGGATGCCGCCATGAAACGGACGTTTGAAGCGTTGCGCGTGTGCGCTGGAAAAATCGAACGCAATGACGTGCACCGGGCGCAACTCGTTGCGACCGAAGCCTGTCGAATTGCGGAGAATGGCCAAGACTTTCTCGATCAGGTGCGTGACCGGCTTCAGCTGGATATCGATATTCTTACAGCCGAGACGGAAGCGCGGCTTGCGGTGGCGGGTTGTGCTTCGCTCATCGACAGCCGCTGCGATTTTGTCCTGGTATTCGATATCGGCGGTGGCTCTTCCGAACTGATCTGGCTTGACCTCAACCTGCTCCAGGGCCAGTCGGGCCGCACTCTCGACCGGCTCGACGCCCAGACATGCATGGCGGCCTGGACATCCTTGCCGGTCGGCGTGGTGACCTTGGCGGAACATTTTGGCGGCAAGTTCGTCACCGAAAAGCTGTTCGAAGCGATGGTCGATTACGTTCTCGAATTGCTTGAGCCGTTCGAGCGCGAACACCGTTTCGGCGCACGCATTGCATCCCGTTCCACGCACTTTCTCGGCACCTCTGGAACCGTGACGACGGTTGCAGGCATCCAACTCGGCCTGCCGCGTTATGACCGCAACAAGGTCGATGGCTGCTGGCTGTCGGTCGCCGATGCGCAGGCGGTCACCTATGAACTCGTCGCGCAGACCTATGAGGAGCGCATCGCGCAGCCCTGCATCGGGCGGGATCGCGCCGACCTCGTGCTCGCCGGTTGCGCCATACTCGAAGCCTTGATCCGGATGTGGCCGTGCGAACGCATGCGGGTCGCCGACCGCGGCCTGCGCGAAGGCATCCTTGCAACGCTGATGATCGAAGACGGCGTCTACCGGGCCCGCCGCAGGCCGGGGCGAAGGCGGCGCTGACCGGTGGCAGCTCAGGGCGCGCTTCAGGATTCTTCGGGAACGTTTTTTCTGGCATGGCCAGGTGCTGCGGACTTTGCCAGCCTCTTGTCCGGGGACCCAGCGACTCTTTGACCAGGGGCGCCGGACAGCGCCAGCACCGCACCAGCCTTGCGATTGCTTCCAGCCCGCCGGGGCGTCGAGGCAACCGCCTTCGGCCACTCGCCGGCAATCGCCCAGTAGCGGCGAACCTGCTTGGTCAACGATTTCGGCGGGTCGGCGAATAATATCCTGCCATCGCAAAGCGTCTGCTGGCGGAGAGCCTCCTGACGCGCCTCGACAAGCCGGGAGACCGCACCAACACCATCTTCGTCCAATGCGGCCACTCCCGGGCCGCGAACGTAATCTGCGAGAACCGCCAGATCGTGTTCGTGGCCAAGCGCATCGGAAAGCTGGCGGGCCAGCGCGATGCGGGTTTGGAAGTACGCGGGCCATGCAGGGGCTAGCAACGACAGTTGACGCCAGTGCGCCTGAACGCGCTTGCGCCAGTCGTGGGAAGCCTCGACACTGTAGGCGGCGGCGAGTTCGACCATCCTTTCGCGGCCCTGACGGTAGGTGCGTTCGAAGCCAGCGGCGGCGACATCGAAGCCGCTCGCCTGCGGTTCAAGCGCCGCGAGCCGCTTGCCAGCCTCGACGATGGCCTTGGCCGTTTTCTTTACGTTCGGCACCGAGCCGGCCGGCGCATCGGTGATCTCCCGGGAGGCCAATTCTCGCAGCCGCTTCAACCAAGCGGCGTCTTCGCAAGTCGCATCGCGCATCAGCGAGTCAATCGTCTCGAGCATCACCTGGCGATCGCGCGATACCGACAGCGAACGCGCGATGTCGCGCAGCTTGACGTTCTCGGCACGAAAAGCCTGCGGCTCCAGGACCGGTCGCGCAATAGCCAAGAGCGCACGCAATCGCTTCAGGCACTTGCGCGTTTCGTGGACGGCGACGGCGCGGTCGGAATTCTTCCACTCGCGCGTTGCGCGCGCGATCTGCTCGGAAGCGATGCGTGCGAAGCCGTTGTGGAAGTCTTCCTGCTTTTTGAAACGGAACCCCATGGCATCGAACTCTCGTTCCGCGACGCAACCGCTTATTGATTATGACACCCCGCAAAAGGGTTCTAAGACGCTTCTGTATCGTTTCGGTGACAAGCCTACACAATCGCGCACCTGCGGCCGACTTCTCCGGAAAACGGGGAGCACAGCCTTTGATGGGCGTTCGAAGCATCAGGAGAAGACGCGGCCACGCAACCCGTCGATGAGCACCAGCCACTCCCGAATCCGTTCTTCAGGATCGGGGTGGGTGAGAAAATCGGTGATGACCGAAACGCTGTCGGCGCCAGCGGCCAGCACGTCTGCGGCCAGAACCGGCGTGATCCCGCCGATTGCGACGAGCCGGCGGCGGCCGATCCGGCTTTTCCAATCGGTCACTCGTTCCAGCCCCTGCGGCTCCCACATCATCTTCTTCAGCTTCGTCTCATAGATCGGCCCTAGAGCGATGTAATCGGGCTCGGCTGCGAGCGCGATATCGAGTTCGGACTTGTCATGGGTGGAGATGCCGAGCCGCACACCGGCCTTCTTGATGGCGGCGAGGTCGGCTTCGGCCAGATCCTCCTGGCCGAGGTGGATGTAATCGGCGCCGATGTCGATGGCTTCGGCCCAATAGTCGTTGACGATCAGCTGGCAGCACTGTTCGCGCGTAATCTCGACGCTGGCCGAAATCTGCCGGCGCACCTCCTTGGGCGAGGCATCCTTGAGACGCAACTGGACGCAGCGCACGCCCAGGGGGGCGATGCGCGCCAGCCAGCCGACGTCGGGGACGATCGGATAGAAAATGTCGAGGCCAAGCCGTTCGCTCATGACTTCCCGCCCCGTCGCGAGGCGGATCCGTCAAGGTCGAAGAACGGCGTGCCGGCAACCGGCGTCGAGGGGGCGGCCATGTCGCGGCTCTGCATCAGGCCGGAGCAGAACGCGGCGCGGCCGGCGTCGATGGCTTGCGCGAAAGCGGTCGCCATGCGCACCGGATCGGCGGCCTTGGCGACGGCGGTGCTGAGGAGGACCGCGTCGTAGCCCATCTCCATCGCCTGGGCGGCGTGTGAGGGTGCGCCGATGCCGGCGTCGACGACGAGCGGGATCTCGGGGAAGTAGTTGCGCATGGTTTTCAGCGCGTAGGGGTTGGCAAGCCCGCGTCCCGTGCCGATCGGCGCGCCCCACGGCATCAAGACCTGGCAACCGGCGCTGACGAGGCGTTCGGCGGCGCCGAGGTCCTCGGTTGTATAGGGGAACACCTGGAAGCCGTCGCGGCCCAGTTCTACGGCTGCTTCGACGAGGCCGAAGAGATCGGGCTGCAGGGTGTCGTCGTTGGCGATGACTTCCAGCTTGATCCAGGGCGTGTCGAAAAGCTCGCGGGCCATCCGGGCGGTGGTGACGGCTTCCTTGGCCGTGCGGCATCCGGCGGTATTCGGCAGGACGTGGACGCCAAGGCCGTTGATCAATTCGAGGAAGCGGGCACCGATCTTGCCGCGCGCGGTTTCACGACGCAGCGACACCGTCACGATCTGGCAGCCCGAGGCCTTCACCGCATCGGCCATCACCTGCGGGGAGGGATAGAGCGCGGTGCCGAGCAGCATGCGGGAGCTGACAGTCTCGCCGTAAAAGGTGAGGGCGTCGTCGGTTGCGTCGCCGGGGATCTTGTCGATTTTGTTCATGGCGTGTGCTGGTCGCAGGCTCTGTTTGATTACTGAGGAGCTTGATTGCCGGGTTGCTGGCCATTGCCGGTCAGTCCCGGAGGCCCGCGATACTAGCCGCCCTGGCGCGCCGAGACGATCTCTATCTTGTCACCGGGTTCGAGGGGCGTCTTTTCGCGGGCGCCAGCGGGGACGAAATCCCCGTTCACGGCGGTTGCGACGCGCACCCCGGCGAAGTCGAGTTCGCCGACGAGGGCGTCGAGTGTTGCCGCCGAGGTGGCGTGCGGTTCGCCGTTGACCGTCACTTCGAACGTGGTCGCAGAGGTCGTTGTGGTTGTCGTCGTCGCGGTCAATTGGTCCTCCGTCGCGGCTGAAGCTGGGATAACGGAGAGAGTATGGGGCTTGGCGGCGGGATTCTCAACGGTGGCGGGCCGCATGTTTTCGACTTCCCGTGATCCCTTGTAGGGTGCGTTAGCGAAGCGTAACGCACCGTTGGCAGTCGCATTCGTTGCGTTCGTGCCGGCGCATTACGCACCTTCTTCCAACATTGGGCAAGCCCATGTTGGATGCGCTAATGCGCCCTACATGTTCTTCTTTTGAATCCGCCCTACTTGCTGGGATACCACAGAGAGTATGGGGCTTGACGGCGGGATTCACTGCGATGTCTGCATCGGTGCATAATCCGAAAGACTTTTCGGCATCTCCAGCGTCCAGAAATAACTCCGTTGACCGGAACCCCCGCCTACTATCGAATGGCGGCATGAGGCAGTTTCGGCGTCCGAAAGCGTTCATTTCCTACCGCCATGCGGAACGGCGCGGAGATGGCGCGGCGGAAGAGTACAATCACAAACATCGTGACTGGGTGCTCCGGTTCGCGGAGGCGCTGGCGACCTGGAATGTCGACGTCATCCATGACGGCCGCTTGAGAGAGATGTTGCGTCCTTTGACGGTAAAGGATCCAAACGAAGTGCCTTTCGTCGGCGAAGTTTCACTGCTTTGCATGCACGTCTCGCAAGCGTTTCTCCCGATCATCACGCAAGGCTATCTGGAACGCGTGACCGGGTTGGGGAACGGTTCGGAACCGGTCTACGGCACCGTCACGGAAGAATGGTCGATGGCAATGGCGCTCTATGCTGCCGGGCGGATCGAATTCGCACCGATCATTCGCGAGTGGCCGATCGGCACGCTTGACGTTCCACCGGCTCCGATCACCGAGTCCAACAGCTGGGACTTCCGATTTGTCGACGCAGAACGGGACGAAGTGGAACTCATCGGCGATAAACTGCAAACCGGATACGATGTCGAGCGCCCACCCATCGATCTGCTTTTCGCCGACTGGATCAAGCTGTACTTGAAATGGTCGATGCTGCTCCAGGAACTTGAGCCGAAAGCGCGCCAACAGCTTGGACCGGCGTTGTTGAAAGTTATCTTGGAGACGCGCAACGACCCGCCGCAATGGCCGCTGATCGACGATTGGGACTGCGATTTCGATCGCCCGAAGCAATTCTTGTCGTATTGCGCCGATTTACGCGATCGTGGCGTTCTCGTGGAGACGGGACCGCAGCGCGACCTCGACGAACTGCACCGCAATCTTGCCGACATGGGCGCGCAGGTGGAATACGTTTCGCAACCCGAACCGCCGCTTGATCCGCAAGCCGAAGCGAAAATTAACGAGCAGATCGGCGAATTTCATTCCCACATGCAAAACTTCGCGCGCGCCCAGGTGATGACGTACAGACCACCGATCCAATTTTCGGGGCCGCATCCCGAAGAGGCGCTCCAAGGCCTTTGTTTCGGGGCGACGAATTTGGATTACTCGCACCGGCATCCAATCGACATCGAAGAGATCAGGCAGACGACTTCGCAATCCAAAGGGTTTTGGCGCCGGCTGTTTGGTGGGGATTGAACTCGGTCGACAGCGTGCACTGGGCGAAGCCGAAATCCACTGTCGGCAGTCGCCATCGTTGCGTTCGCGTCAGCGCATTACGCTGCGCTAATGCGCCCTACATGTTTTTCTTTTAAATCCGCCCTACTTGCTTCCCGTGATTCCTTGTAGGGTGCGTTAGCGAAGCGTAACGCACCGCTGGCAGTCGCATTCGTCGCGTTCGTGCCGGCGCATTACGCTGCGCTAATGCGCCCTACATGTTCTTCTTTTGAATCCGCCCTACTTGCTCGACCACCTCTCCCCGTAGGGACGGGGAGAGGTGAAAGGCATAGGAGGAGTAGGACATAAATGCTCAATCTCTTGCGCCAAAAAAAACGAGCCCGCAGGTTATTGACCGCAGTATTTGCGGAGATACCTGCGCTGTCCGCTGACTGTGCATTTGAACTTGTCTGGCGGTAAATTGGTCCCGGATATTGGATTGACAGTGTCATTGCACCCGCCGCGGCCTTCGTCCCGACCAATAACGCTGCGAGTGTCGACATCAAATTCAATGTAGACGGGCGGACAGTGCCGATTTCTCCAATAGACGCCCACGATTGCTATTCCTCCTGGGGCCCAGTCGCCGCGATCCTGTCCGGTCACGACCCAGTCAGGAGGGCCGAACATCTCTAACACCTTTTGAAGAGGCATCCCGTGCTTTAAGATCGTTTGGGCAATCCTGCTCTTTTCCGTCTCTGCTGGCTCATACGCTCTTACCTGATGGTTGGCCAATTGGGCGCAGCAGAGAAAAACAAGAACTGGTCGGATCATGGACACGTGCCTTTACGGACGACGGAGCGGAATTTAGCGCGTACCAGTGCGGCAAAGTTGGCTGTGCAAACTATGGTGTCACTTCGAATTGCCGAACTAGAGTAGATGATTTTATTAGGCGGTCGAGTGTCTGGGAGTCCAGTGGGGTCTCACTTGGACTTCTCCCCGTCGCGCCATGTTGCTGACGAATTTCCAGAGCTCGCCGCCGAGGAATCAGGCGGTCAAACTCTGTAATGGAATTGCGTGCTCGGTTCGGAAAAGTGGCTTCCGTGATGCTGTCTGGATCGCCTGACAGAACACTCCGGAGCGTTCCTCCTCCTGCCTCCTCAAAGCTGATCCTGCCCTCTTGAACATTGTTCACGTGCATGCTATATGAGGTGTATGAACATTGTTCATATGCGACTTTGGTGGCGGGTAGGGATGAGGATCGTGCGATCCGTATCGCCGCATCTGAACTCGTATGCGAGGCCGCATATGAACTCGTGCGCGGGCCGGATCTGAACTCGTATGCGAGGCTGCATCTGAACTCGTGTCCGGGTGGCGGCGGGACTCGTGTCCGGGTCACATCCGAACTCGTGTCAGGGTGGCGTTTCAACTCGTGTCCGGGCCGCATCTGAACTCGTATGTCCGCCGCGATGGAACAGACTGATGAGGAGAACCACGACATGTGCCGAAGATCTGCTTGCCCCGGCAGCGACAAGAGTTGCATCGTCGCCCTCGCAACCCTTGTCCAGAGGCCTCGGAAGTTCGCAAATTCCGAGACATTTCAATGCGCTTCTTTAACCAAGCCGCGTCATTAATCGAACCCAAACCTGCCAAATACTCGCGCTGCAACAAACCGAGCTGAGCGCGCCGCCTTCCAAGGATCGCCCCCGATGTTCAAAGACCTGATGACTTCCCGCCGCTTCGCGCCGCTGTTCTGGTGCCAGTTCCTGTCGGCGCTGAACGACAACTTCATCAAGACGGCGCTCGTCTTCCTCGTGCTGTTCCATATCGGCAGCGAGCAGGGCGGGGCGCTCGTGACGCTGGCAGCGGCGACGCTGGTGGTGCCGTTCTTCTTCCTCTCGGCCTTCGGCGGCGAACTCGCCGACAAGTACGACAAGGCGCGCGTCGTCTACTGGATCAAGCTTTGCGAAATCCCAATTGCCGCGCTGGCAGCCGCCGGCTTCCTGATGAGCGCATCGTCGAACCCGGATGTCGCGTGGTGGTCGGTGCCGGTACTGTTCACGGCGCTGTTCGGCTTCGGCTCAATGGCCGCGATCTTCGGGCCGACGAAATACGGCATCCTGCCCGACCATCTCGAAGTGCGCGAACTTTCGGCGGCGAACGCCCTCGTCGAAGGCGCGACCTTCCTGGCGATCCTCGGCGGCACGATCGCGGGCGGCATCGCCATGACCAGCGACGGCACCGCGCCTATGATGCCGGCCTGGGCGGTTGCGGCGACGATGGTTGCGTTCGCGGCGCTCGGCGTGCTGTCGGCGTCGATGATCAAGCCGACCGGCGAAGCAGTCCCGGATCTCAAGATCACGAAGAACCCGCTCGTCTCTACCTTCCGCCTGCTTCGTGAATTGCGCCAAGACCGGAGGCTGTGGATCGGCGGCCTCATCACCGGATGGTTCTGGCTCGCCGGCATCGTCTCGCTGTCGCTGCTGCCGACACTGATCACCGACATTCTCGGCGGCACCGAAGCGGTCGTCACCGCGGGCCTCGTCGTCTTCACCGTCGGCATCGCGCTCGGTTCCTGGTTTGCGGCGAAAGCCAGCCACCACCGCCCCAACATGGCGCTCGTCCCGATCGGTGCGCTCGGCATGGGGATTGCCGGTCTCGATATCGCGCGCATCCTGTGGTCGATGGCCCCGGCGGCTTCCGGTACGGTCGGGGTCGCGCAATTGCTGCAGACGACGTCGGGCGTCTGGCTGATGGCCGACCTGCTACTCTTATCGGCGGCGGGCGGCCTCTTCATCGTGCCGGCCTTCGCCTCGATCCAGTCGTGGGCCAAGCCCGATCACCGCGCGCGCGTCATTGCCGCCGTCAACATCCTGCACGCCGCCTTCATGTCCGGTTCGACGCTTGTCGTCGCCGCTTTGCAGAACGCCGGCGTCGGCATCCCCGTCCTGTTCGCGGCTCTCGGAGTCGGCAACCTGATTGCCGTCTATCTCGTGATGCGCGCCTGGGGAAAGGAAGGCTTTCAGGATCTCTGCCGCTTCATCTTCCGGCTGTTTTTGCGGCTCGAAGTGAATGGCCTCGAAAACCTGCCGAAGGAGGGTGAGCGCGCGATCATCGCTCCAAACCACGTCTCGCTGCTCGATGCCGGGCTCGTCTATTCGATCCTGCCGAGCCATCACGGCTATGCCATCGACACGCAAATGGCGCAAAAGTGGTGGGTGCGCCCGTTCCTGAAACTGGCCAAGGTTTTTGCCATCGACCCGACGCGGCCACTGGCTATGCGCGGGCTCATCAACGAGGTCAAGGACGGCCATTCGGTCGTCATCTTCCCGGAAGGGCGCCTCACGGTGACGGGTGGCCTGATGAAGGTCTACGACGGCACCGCCATGGTCGCCGACAAGGCCGATGCGATCGTCGTGCCGGTGCGCATCGACGGCCCGGAGCGGTCGCCGTGGGGTTATATGAACAAGCTGCAGACCAAGAAGGCCTGGTTTCCGAAAACGACGGTGACGATCCTGCCGGCGGTTTCGCTCAACGTCGGCGCGGACCTGAAGGGCCGCAAGCGAAGGCAGTCGGCGGGCGCGAAGCTGCAAGACATCATGGTCGATGCCGCAGTCGAAACCGCCAACATCAACCAGACGCTGTTCGAAGCTATGGTGGACGCGCGCGATACCCGCGATACCGGCAAGCCGGTGATCGAGGATCCGCTGGGCACGACGTTGTCGTATAGAAAGCTGATCACGGCCTCGCAGGTGCTCGGGCGGAAGCTCGCCAGGATGACTTCGGCCGGCGAGAATGTCGGCGTGCTGCTGCCGAATACGGCCGGCGTCGCGGTGACGTTCTTCGCGCTGCAGACGATCGGGCGGGTGCCGGCGATGCTGAACTTCTCGGCCGGCCCGCGCAACGTCTCGGCGGCGTGCACGGCCGCTGAGGTCAAGACGGTCCTGACGTCGCGTACATTCATCGAGAAGGCGCACCTGGAGCCGGTGATCGCGGCGCTCGAAGCGCAAGCGAAGATCGTCTACCTCGAAGACGTCAAGGCCTCGATCGGGCTTGCCGACAAAATCGCCGGCCTGATGATGGCGCCGCGCCCGCAAGTGGTGCGCAAACCGACCGACCCGGCGGCGATCCTGTTTACCTCGGGCAGCGAAGGCACGCCGAAGGGTGTCGTTCTCTCCCACCGCAACATGCTGGCGAACGCCTTCCAGTGCCTCACCAGGGTTGCGTGCAACGGTCAGGACAAGGTGTTCAACGTACTTCCGGTGTTCCACTCGTTCGGCCTGACGGCGGGGCTGATCATGCCGGTCGTCGGCGGTATCCCCGTGCACCTTTATCCCTCTCCGCTGCACTACCGCATCGTACCTGAACTCGTCTACCAGACCAACGCGACGATCCTGTTTGGCACCGACACGTTTCTCAACGGCTACGCGCGCGCCGCCCACCCCTACGACTTCGCGCGCGTCCGGCTCATCCTTGCAGGCGCGGAAGCCGTCAAGGACCGAACGCGCACGCTCTACATGGATAAATTCGGCGTGCGCATCCTGGAAGGCTACGGCGTCACGGAGACAGCACCCGTGCTCGCCATCAACACCCCGCTTGCCAACAGGGCGGGCACCGTCGGGCGACTGTCGCCGCTGATGGAGGCCCGCCTCGATCCGGTGCCCGGCATCGAGGAGGGCGGTCGCCTCTACGTGCGCGGACCTAACGTCATGCTCGGATACCTGCGCGCGGAGAACCCTGGCGTTCTCGAACCGCCGGCCGACGGCTGGCACGACACCGGCGACATCGTCACGATCGATGCGGACGGCTTCATCACGATCCGCGGGCGTGCCAAGCGTTTCGCCAAGATTGCCGGCGAGATGGTGTCGCTGTCGGCGGTCGAAGCCATGGCCGCGGCGATCTGGCCGGCTGCCATCTCGGTTGTCGTTTCGCTACCCGACCAGCGCAAGGGCGAGCGCCTCGTGCTGATGACAGCGGACGATAAAGTCAACCGTACCGAGTTCCTGAAATACGCCAAGACGCACGGCGCAACCGAACTCTCGGTTCCCGCCGAAGTGCTGATCGTGCCAGGCGTGCCGCTGCTCGGCTCGGGCAAGCCCGACTACGTCGCGGCGCTTAATCTGGCCAAGGAGCGGCTCGGGATTGTGGATGTGAAGGCTGCCTAGAGGCCCTGTAAGGGAAGAGCGCAAAGAAGCAAGCCGACAGCTTGCCGTAGCGGCGAGGGACGGGATGCGAAGTCAGCGATTGGGCTCTAATCCCTCGAGCCTTTCCAACGCAAGTCCGATCTCCCGCAGCAGCTCGGCATCCCGCGGCTCCGTTCCGTACGTCGGCATACCTTCGCTGCCAGACGCCAGCCGGCGATCCACCTGATCAGCCCAGCGCTCAAGTATGCTGCGTTTCTCTTCTTCGCTCAGACTCGCGTCGCCAAGCAGCGCCTTGGGACTGTCGAAATGTGACTCCGGGGCCATCTTGGCCTCTTCGCGCTGGAGGTGTGGTGATTTCGTGCTCATGCGTTCACTCCGTGTTTTGCGGAATCTCCAACTCCGGGGCAACGCCGAAAGATCCGGTCTTGTTCCATCGATGTTCCGCCCTCGGAATTCACCGTCGATAAATGCCTCTCGTCTAGGCTTTCGCAAAGCAAGTGCTGTTCCCTCACAATGGATGAACGGCTGTTTCGTTTCGCGTCCCCGTGGAAGATTGCAATGCATAGCCCTGCGAGTGAAGCCATCCCCGCCCTTCAGATCCGTAATCTTCAGAAGGCGTTCTCGGCGCCAGCCGTCGACAACCTGTCGCTGACGATCAGGGCTGGCGAGTTCTACGCGCTGCTCGGGCCGAACGGGGCTGGCAAGACGACAACTTTGCGCATGGTCGCGGGCCTCCTCGAAGCCGATGCGGGCGGCGTCTCCATCTGCGGTATCGACGCCTTCAAAGATCCAATCGCAGCCAAGCGCGTTCTGGCCTGGGTTCCCGACGAGCCGATGATCTACGACAAACTGACGCCGCTCGAATATCTCGAATTCGTTTCGGGCCTATGGAGCATGGATGCCGGTTTGGCCCATTTCAAAGCCGATGAATTGCTTGAACGCTTCGGCCTTGCGCAGCATGCCGGCGAGCGATGCCAGGGCTTCTCGAAGGGCATGCGCCAGAAGGTGGCGCTGGCCGGTGCGCTGATCCATGAACCGCGCCTCATTATCCTCGACGAACCGCTGACCGGGCTCGATGCGGGTTCCGCGCGGCAGGTCAAGAGCGTGCTGCGCGGGATTGTCGCGAAAGGCGTCACCGTCATCATGACGACGCATATCCTCGAAGTCGCCGAGCGCATGGCCGACCGCATCGGCATCATCGCCAAGGGGCAGTTGATCGCCGAAGGAACGCTCGAAGAATTGCGGGCGCGCGCTGGCGACAGCGGCACCGGCCTCGAGGACATCTTCCTCGACATTGTCAACGGCAGTGCCGAGGCGGTCGCCCTCACCGATGCCACGCGCCGTTCGCAGGGTGCCGCAGCATGAGCGCCACGATGGCACGCGCCGGTTTCGCACGCGCCGGTTCTGCACAAGCGGGAACGCTGGCCTGGTTCGCACGCCACGAACTGCGCCTTGCCTGGCGCGACTGGGTGCAGCTGATGTCGGGCGGGCGGCGGCTGAAGGACCATGCCGTGCTGATCGGCATGGCCGCTTTCACGTTCGGTCTGCACTGGCTCGCCTATGCGCTCCTGTCAGCATTCTTCGCGCAAGGGGCGCGGCTCGAACCGGGCACGCTGGCGCTGATCACGGCGGGCGTTCTGCTCACCTTCACGATGATGCTGTCGCAGGCGATGGAATCGGTGACGCGCGCCTTCTATTCGCGCGACGACCTCGACCTCATTCTGTCGTCGCCTGCTTCTTCGCGCGACCTGTTCCTGGTGCGCATCGCGATGATGGCGCTGACGACAGCGATGATGTCGGGTCTGATGGTTGCACCTTTCATCAACGTCGCGGCCGCTCTCGGGGGCGCTCAGTGGCTCGGGGCTTATCTTGTCGTGCTTGCCGTCTCGCTGCTGGCGACGGGGGGTGCCGTGCTGATCGCGCTCAGCTTGTTCCGCACGCTTGGGGCAAAGCGCACCCGGCTCGTCGCGCAAATCGCTGCAGCCGTCGTCGGGGCATCGTTCCTGATCGGGCTGCAAGTCGTGGCGATCATCTCGTATGGCAGCATGTCGCGCTTTGACGTGTTGAATTCGGCGCTCATAGCCGACAGCGCGCCCGGCACTGCTAGTGTATTGTGGCTTCCGGCCCATGCGGTCACGGGCAATTTGGCGGCGCTGGCCGCGTTGCTGATGCTGTCCGCGGCGTTCTTCGTCTTTGCCGCCCACACCGGCGCGGTTCAGTTTCGCCGCATCGTCATTGCCGCGCTCGGCGTTTGCGAAGTGCCGCGACGTCACAGCGAGGCGCGGCGCGGCTTCAGGGCGCAATCGACGCACGGCGCGCTGATGCAGAAAGAGCTGAAGCTTATCGCGCGCGACCCGTGGCTGATTTCGCAGACGCTGATGCAGGTGCTCTATCTCATCCCACCCGCCTTGATGCTGTGGGTGAACTTCGGCGAAGATGCGCAACTCCCGGCGATCATCGCGCCGGTGATCGTCATGGCCGTCGGGCAGCTTGCCGGCGGCCTGGCGTGGCTGACCATTTCGGGTGAGGACGCGCCCGACCTTATCGCCACCGCGCCCGTCAGCGCGTTCGCGCGGCTCTCGGCCAAGGTCAAGGCAGTGCTCGTCATCATCGCCGGCATCGTTACGCCGATCGTTCTCGCCATGGCGTTGATGTCGGTGTGGGGGGCGTTCGTCACCTTGTGCGGCGCGTTGATCGCTGCGGCCTGCGCGATCCTCATCCAGCTCTGGTTCCGCGCGCAAGCCAAGCGTTCAAATTTCCGCCGCCGTCAGGTTGCGTCCAAGGCTTCGACCTTCTGCGAAGCCTTCGCATCGATCCTGTGCGCGGGCACTACCGCGCTGGTCGCTGCCTTGAACCCCATCGCTATTCTTCCCGGCGTGCTGGCGATCGTCGTCATGGGCGTTGCGTGGGCGATCAGCCCGAAGCGGGCGTAGCTCGTGAACGACCGGGAAGACTCCTGACACTTCAGACCGGCAGCATCCCTGACACTAATCTTCCTCCTTCGTAACCGGTTCCGCTGCTGAGCGCAGCCGCCAACGCGGCGGAGCGAAGCGGTGGAACCGGCCGCTCGCATCGATCAATCCCAGGTCGCGACCGCAGAAGCGGACGACATGCCCGCCGCGCTCATTCTCGGTAAGGCCGACCGGTTCGCGGGCCAGTGCTTCCCCGATAAATACATGTCCGCCGCGCCACTTGATCGTTCCGTCGGGCCGCACCCGGCGCACTTCGTGGTCGGCATCATACCAGGGTTCTTCGATGCGATGCGGCAACCCACGCCGTGGCGGTCGCCAATGGCTCGCCGGCGTCGTTTGCCCAAGCGCTTCGTGCGGACGCTCCTCGTTGTATTCGCGCCGGAAGATGTTGAAGCGCACCTGCTGCTGCATCCAGGTGTCGGCCGGCGGGCGCGCGGTCTCCGCTTTCATCGTGCGGTGCATGCGCTCGTGGCGGCCGTTATCCTGCGGGCTCGACGGCGGAATGTAGCGCGGCTCGATGCCGAGCTTCAGGAACCAGACCGACAACCTGGAAAGCCCGCCGCCGCCGATCGATCCGAACGGCGCGCCGTTGTCGGAGCGAATCGCATCCGGCAGCCCGACTTCACCGAACACCCGCTCCATCGCGGCCCTGACGCCGTCATGCGTCGGCGGTGTGATGCGCGCGGCGAGGAGGTAACGGCTGGCCGTATCCGACACCGTCAGCGGATCGATGCGTTCTCCATCGCGGGTGCGGAACCAGCCCTTGAAGTCGATCGCCCATTCGCCGTTGGGCTCGTCGGCTCCAGCAACGATGTGGCCCTGGCGAAAAGCCCGCCGGCGGCGCGAGCGCGGCACGATCAGGCCTTCGCGCTTCAGGATATCGCCGATGGTCGAGGCTGCCGGCCAGACGAGGTCGGGCCGGTCGAGCGCCAGCCGCGCCCGGATTTTCTTCGGCCCGAAGCGCGGAAAACGCTGGCGCACGGCAACGATGGCCGCGACCGCTTCAACCGGCGTCGCATGCGGGCAGTACCCAGGCACACGGCTCTTGTCTTCGAACCAGCGCTCGTCGCCGGCATCGCGGCGCCGATTCCAGACGTAGAACGTCTCCCGGCTGATGTTATGGCGCCGGCACAGGTCGGCGACCGTGAACGCTCCGCTCTCGTAAGCCTGAAACAACGCGATACGCTCTTCCACAGGACTGCTCTCCCTGAAAGCCATCGCCCGAATCTCCTCAGTTGGAAATCCGAGCCTGGACTGTCAGGAGTGCTGCCGGTCTATTCTGTCAGGGATGTCCCCGGTTCGTACCCTCGCGACACCCCGCCCCCTCGCCACCCGCGGCCTCACCGCCTAAGGTATCTGCGAACTGCAAGTGCCGTGCGCGTTCTGCAACCCTGCGCGACGATGAGGAGGATCAGCCATGGAGCATTGGGACGTTTATCTGTCGGGCGAAATCCACACCGACTGGCGCCAGCAGATCGAAGACAGTTGCGCGGCGTCCGGGCTGCCGGTGTCGTTCACGGCGCCGGTGACGAACCACGAAAATTCCGACGACTGCGGCGTCGCGATCCTCGGGGCGGAACCGAACAAATTCTGGCACGACCACAAGGGCGCCAAGCTGAACGCCATCCGCACGCGCAACCTGATCGAATCGGCCGACATCGCCATCGTCCGCTTCGGAGATCAGTACAAGCAGTGGAATGCCGCCTTCGATGCGGGATATGCCGCGGCCCTCAACACGCCGCTCGTAATCATGCACGGGCCCGATCACGCGCACGCCTTGAAGGAAGTCGACGCAGCCGCGCTAGCGGTTGCCGAAACGGTCGACGAGATCGTCGCGATCCTGGCCTACGTGACGCGCGGCGAATTGAAACGTGGCAAGGCAAAGGCGGCGGAATAGGCCGCTGCTCAGTCGCAACCGCGGCCGAACCGGATCGGCCGGGCCGGCTCAAAATCATCACTCCAGCCGGCGCCTTCTTGATGGTTTTAGGGCTTCGTTAACCCTAATCCGATCAAATTCGCGTCAGTTGACCTGAGCGTATGGTTGGGAGTTGTGGTGATGGGTCGTATTTCGATCTGGAGGTCCGCCGGCGCGGCGGGCCAGATGCTGGCGGTTTTCGCGCTAGCGTCGGCAGCGGGCGGGTGCGGGATGCAGCTGCCGAGCATCCGCAGTCCGTTCTATCTTGCAAATAACAGCGCCCTGCCGGTCCAGCAGCACGCTGCCGGCGCAACGGCGCACGATGCCGGGCCGCTGCCCCGCACGATCAAGGTGGAACGAGGTGAAACGCTCTATTCGCTGGCGCGCCGTCATAACGTGAGCGTCGACGAGCTTGCCGATGAGAACGGCCTCGAGACCCACGAACTCAGCGCCGGCCAGCAACTCGACCTACCCCAGATTGCCCAACGGTAGATCGCCGGAGCGGTTGACGGGACGCATCGAGCACAGCAATGTCGGTTCTCACATGCACTTTGCGGCCGTGACCGCCCGTCTCCGGTCGATTAATTCCGAGGAACGCCGCTACCCATGCCGATGCAGCAAAACGAGCTTGAACGCCTCATCAAGGAGGCCTTCCCGGACGCCAGAATCGAGATCCGCGACCTGGCCGGCGACGGCGATCACTATGCAGCTCACGTCGTATCGAGTGCCTTCATAGGCAAGAACCGCGTACAACAGCACCAGATGGTCTATTCGGCCCTGCAAGGCCAGATGGGCGACGTGCTGCACGCCCTGGCGCTGACAACCGCCATACCGCAAGATTGACAGCAGGCGGTCACTCCCCACATGTTTGGGGCAACCAATCTGAACCCGGCCAATCCGACCGGCCGGGCGCAACCGCCGCAACCTGAAAACCTGAGGACAGCTCCCATGAGCAGCCAAGAAGTCAACGACTGGATCCGCAAGCAAATCGCCAACAACGACGTCGTCGTGTTCATGAAGGGAACGAAGCAATTCCCGCAGTGCGGATTTTCCGGGCAGGTGGCGCAGATTCTCAACTACCTCGGCGTCGACTATGCCGATGTCAACGTGCTCGACGACATGGCCGTTCGCGACGGCGTCAAGGAATTCTCCAACTGGCCGACCATCCCGCAGGTCTACATCAAGGGCGAGTTCCAGGGCGGTTGCGACATCGTCAAGGAAATGTTCCAGGACGGCTCATTGATGCAGGTCCTCGAAGAAAAGGGCGTGGCCTACGACAAGTCGAAGGTGATGACGGCCTGATCGCAGCCGCGGCTTTGCCGCCGCGCGGCGTCAATCATTAAACGGGCCAGTGCGCAGGAAATGCGTACTGGTCCTTTTTTTATCGTATGTGTCATTTAATGATGGTCGCGGGTTTCGGGTTGCAGGGACGGTGTTGGCGCCGGGGCGACCGGGTGGAGCGAGGAGCAATCAGCTGGGTATGCGGATTGGCGGGCGTCGTTTTCTGTTGAGCCTTGCGATTATCGGTGCCAGCGTTTGTCTGGCACTCGGCATATCGCTGCCGATCATCAAGCTGACGAGTTTCGTTTTCTGGAGTTCGCAGCACTCGCTGTTGTCGACCGTCGAGGTCCTGCTGTTGCAGGGGCAATGGTTCCTGGGCCTCACGGTACTCATCTTCTCAATCGTTTTTCCGGTTTTGAAACTCCTTTATCTGCTGCTCATCTCGACACTGCCGAACGAAGAGATCGTGCGCCAGCACTGGCGGCTGCGCGCGCTCGAATGGCTCGGCAAGTGGTCGATGCACGATGTCCTGGTGCTGGCGCTGATGATCTTCTTCATCAAGAGCCAGGGGGTCTATGACGCTTCCAGTCTCAATGGCGTCTACTTCTTCACCGCCGCCATCGTCCTGATGATCCTCGCCTATGCCTGGCTGCCGCACGTCGCCCAGGATGCCGTGCGGCGGGCCAAGGTGAAGGCCGACGCCGCCAAAGGCGGCAGCGCGGCGAACCCAGCGCCGGCTTCGCCGCCCGAGCCGCCGGACCCTTTCGGCGTCGACGCCGTCGAACCGGAGACGCCCGCCCGGAAGAAGCCGTTCCGCAATTTCGTCCTGAGCTTCTTCATCATCCTGGCGACCGTGTTCTTCGCGCTCGGCGTCATTCTGCCAGTCATCCGCTTCACCACCGTCTATGTGTGGAGCGCCGAGCATTCGATCGTCACGATCATCTGGGCGCTCTATGAGAATGGCGAATTGTTCTTGTGCGCCGTCCTCTTCATCTTTTCGATCCTGTTCCCGTTCCTGAAGCTGTTCTACCTCTTGACCCTCGTCACCTCTCCCGATCTCAGTCCCGAATTCCGGGAGAAATCGATTTCGACGATGGAGTGGCTGGGACGCTACTCGATGACGGACGTGATGGTGCTCGCGTTGATGATCTTCTACGTCAACTCCTCGGGCTATACCGAAGCGGTGGTGCAGCCGGGCGTCTATTTCTTCGCCGCCTCGGCCCTGATGACGATGCTCGCCTACGGCTGGGCGAACACAACCGCCCCGCGCTCCGTTGTCGTCGCCGCCCGTAACGCTGCGCATGCGGGAGGTCTCGGGGAGACGGCGCGTTAGAGCAACATCCGACCTGACGGAATCGCTTTCAGCGATTCACAGGTCGGATAAAGTTGCTCTAAAATCATGATTCTAGAGCATTTTCATCCGAGCACTGAAACGCGGATGCGTTTCCGTGTGATCGGATAATGCTCTAGTTGGCCATTCCTGCCTGCGTGGCGACCGGGACGCCACGAATTGTCCGGGCTAAGACTTCACTGCAGTGATGCCGCCCACGAGGGAAATGCTCTTCACCAGCGCGAAGACCGCGACACCGGGCGCCAGTCCAAGGTCGGCCACGGACCGCCGCGTCAGGCGTGCGCGAATGAGCCCTCCTGGGATTTCGACAAGGGTTTCGGCGAAGGGCGTGGCCGGTTCCTCGACGACCTCGACGATCCTGCCTTCGATGATATTGCGCGAGCTCAGCTGCTCCGGCCGTATTTTCGCGAGAATGACGTCGCGGGCGCGCAATCGCATCCGCACGCGCGCGCCGGGGGCCGCTTCAAGCATCGGCACCTCGATGCGGGCGCCGCCAAAGTCGAGCCGGGTCAGCCGATACTCGGTGTCATGCCCGACGACGCTGGCTTCGAGTACGACGCCGGCTTCGAAGCGGCCCGTCGCTGGGCCGAGGTCGAGGCGGGCGAGCGTTTCGCCGACCGGGCCGTCGGCGACCTTGCGACCCTTCGAGAGGACGATCATTTCGTCGGCCAGATAGGCAACCTCGTCGACGGAGTGCGTGACGTAGATGACCGGCACGCCGAATTGCTCCGGCAGCCGGGCGATGTAGGGGAGGATCTCGGCCTTGCGCGGGGTGTCGAGGGCGGAGAGCGGCTCATCCATCAACAAAAGGCGCGGGCGGGCGAGGAGAGCGCGGGCGACCGCGACGCGCTGCAGTTCGCCGCCTGAAAGCGAGTCGGGTCGGCGCTCGAGCAGAGGTTCGAGATCGAAGCGGCCAACGACCGTTTCGAAGTCGCTCACCGGGGCGCGGTGGCGCGAGCGCGATTCGGCAAACGCCAGATTGCCGGCAACGCTGAGGTGCGGGAAGAGGCGGGCGTCCTGGAACACGTAGCCGACGGCGCGTTCATGCGGCGGCACGAACGATCGCCGCGGCTGTTCGCCTTGCCAAACCGTCCCATCGAAAGCGATATGACCATTGGCTCGCGACTCGAGGCCGGCCAGTACGCGCAACACCGTCGTCTTGCCGCTGCCCGAATGCCCGAACAATGCCGTGATGCCGGCCAGGCGAATGTCATGGGCAAGCGCGACCTGGAAGGCGCCATGCGACAGCCGGAAGCGGAAGCTGAGGACAGGTTTATCCGACATGGAGCGGGGCTTTACGGTTCAAGGCGTAGACAATGACGAGCACCGCGAAAGAAAACAGCATGAGCCCGCCCGACAGCATGTGCGCCTCGGCATAGTTCAGCGTTTCGACATGCTCGTAGACGGCAATCGAAATGACCTTGGTTCGGCCTGGGATATTGCCGCCGACCATGAGGACGACGCCGAACTCACCAATGGTGTGGGCGAAGGTCAGGACGGAGGCTGTGAGGAAACCGCGTAACGCCATCGGGGCGGCGACGGAGAAGAAGACGTCGCGCGGGCTGGCGCCCAGTGTGGCTGCCGCTTCCAGCGGCTCGCGCCCGATCTGCTCGAAGGCGGTCTGCAGCGGCTGCACCATGAACGGCATCGAGTAGAGCACGGAGGCGACCACGAGCCCGGTGAAGGAAAATGCGAGAGTCGAGCCGGTCAGCGTCACCCAGAACCCTCCGAGCGGAGCGTTCGGGGAAAACAGGATGAGAAGGTAGAAGCCGAGCACTGTCGGCGGCAGGACAAGCGGCAGGGCCGTGATGGCTTCGATGATCGGCTTGGCCCGGGAGCGCGTATGCGCCAGCCACCATGCGAGCGGTGTGCCTATGAGCAGAAGGATCACGGTGGTGACCGCTGCAAGCACAAGGGTTAGCAGTACCGGCCCGCCGTCCGTCATCGGGCTACTCGATCGCGTAGCCGTATTTTTCGATCACGGCGCGCGCCTCGGGCTTGCGAAGAAACTCCATGAACGCCTTGGCGGCCTTGTTCGAAGATCCCTTCTTGAGGAGAACGGCATCCTGACGTATCGGATCGTAGTATTGCGTTGACACCGACCAAAGGCTGCCTCGTACGCTGTTTCTCGGGCTCAACGCATACGACTTGGCG
The DNA here is from genome assembly GCA_018819265.1 of Alphaproteobacteria bacterium. GTDB lineage: Bacteria > Pseudomonadota > Alphaproteobacteria > Rhizobiales > Hyphomicrobiaceae > Filomicrobium. The sequence continues at coordinate 21,389 of JAHJQI010000111.1, read as the reverse complement.
ACAAAACCGAGTTGTGCGTTGCCAGAGGCCACCATCGAGAATGTCTGCCCGATATTCTCACCCATGGCGATTTTCGAAGACAGCTCGCTCCAAAGTCCCATCTTCTCCAAGGCCTGCCTGGCGGCGAAACCGTATGGGGCCAGGGCCGGATTGGCAATAGCGATGGCGCTGACGTCGGGGGCGCGAAGCGCGGCGGCAGGGTCATCGGCAATGCGGCCCGCGTCCGGGCTCCAGAGTACAAGCAGGCCGATGGCGTAGGTGAAGCGCGAGCCGCCGACTGCATGCCCCTCGGCGACGAGCCTCTCCGGGCGCGCCTGATCCGCAGCGAGAAGCACCTCGAAGGGGGCGCCGTTGACGATCTGCGCATAGAGCTTGCCGGTCGAGCCGATCGTGACGATCAGTTCGTGGCCTGTCCCCGATTTGAAGATCGGTTGAAGCGCCTCGAGGACCTCTGCGAAATTCGCGGCCGCCGCGACATAGGCGCGTTCGGCGCGCGCGGGCAGTGCGCTGGTGGAGAGTATCGCGAGAGCGGCCGCCACGCATATCAGGCCGTGCAGATGCACGCTCAGGGACTGCACGGCTCGCGACAACATGAGATCTCCTTCGGTCTGGAACGTCTCGTAAGCTCCACAGCGTGCGTTTTCCTGCACCGCGGACTTGCAACCGGACTCGGCCGTTCGCAATCACCAGACTATTCACTCGCAATAAGCGCGTCGGGCTGCGCGTCCAAATAACGTGAGGGCAGCCCAATTGCCGCCTACCTCTCGAACCGCTTGTACTTGATGCGGTGGGGCTCGGCGGCTTCGTCGCCGAGGCGGCGCTTCTTGTCTTCTTCATAGGCTTCGAAGTTGCCTTCGAACCATTCGACGTGGCTGTCGCCTTCGAAGGCGAGGATGTGGGTCGCAAGGCGGTCGAGGAAGAAGCGGTCGTGGCTGATGACCACCACGCAGCCGGGGAAATCTTCCAACGCGGCTTCAAGGGCCGAAAGCGTTTCGGTGTCGAGATCGTTTGTCGGCTCGTCGAGGAGCAGGAGATTGCCGCCCTCCTTGAGGAGTTTGGCGAGGTGCACGCGGTTGCGCTCGCCGCCGGACAGCATGTTGACCTTCTTCTGCTGGTCGGTGCCCTTGAAGTTGAACCAGCCGCAATAGGCGCGCGAAGGGACTTCCTTTTTGCCGCCGAGCGAGATGACATCGAGGCCGTCGGAAATGACTTCCCAGACCGACTTCTTCGGGTCGAGGTCGTCGCGCGACTGGTCGACGTAGGAGATCTTGACCGTGTCGCCGATGCGGATCGAGCCGCCATCGGGTTTTTCCTGGTCGACCAGCATCTTGAACAAAGTCGTCTTGCCGGCGCCGTTGGGACCGATGACGCCGACGATGCCGCCGGGCGGCAGCTTGAAGGTGAGATCGTCGATCAGCAGGCGGTCGCCGTATCCTTTGGTCAGGCCGTCAGCCTCGATGACGACATCGCCGAGACGCGGGCCGGTGGCGATATGGATCGAAGCGCGGCCGACGTCCTCGCGCCCGGCTTCCTCGGCGAGCTTTTCGTAAGCGGTGATACGGGCCTTCGACTTCGCCTGACGGGCCTTGGGCGAGGACCTGATCCATTCGAGTTCGCGCTTGAGGGCGCGCTGTTTCGATTCTTCCTGGCCCTTCTCGGTGTCGAGGCGCTTGGCCTTCTGTTCCAGCCAGCCCGAATAGTTGCCGTGGTAGGGCACGCCCTGGCCGCGGTCGAGTTCGAGGGTCCACTCGGTGATGTTGTCGAGAAAGTAGCGGTCGTGGGTGACGAGGATGACGCAGCCGGCGTATTCCTTGAGGAAGCGTTCCAGCCAGGCGACCGACTCGGCGTCGAGGTGGTTGGTCGGTTCGTCCAGCAACAGGATGTCGGGCTTGGCGAGCAACAGCCTGGTCAGCGCCACGCGACGCTTCTCACCACCGGAGAGTTTCGCAACTTCAGCGTCGCCCGGCGGACAGCGCAATGCGTCGAGGGCCTGTTCGACCTGGTTGTCGAGGTCCCAAAGGTTCTGCGCGTCGATCTGGTCCTGGAGCCCGGCCATCTCGTCGGCCGTGTCTTCGGAATAGTTCATGGCGATTTCGTTGTAGCGGTCGAGCAGCGCCTTCTTCTCGGCAACACCTTCCATCGCGTTGCCGAGCACGTCTTTTGCAGCGTCGAGTTCGGGTTCCTGCGGCAGGTACCCGACCTTGATGCCATCGGCGGCCCAGGCTTCGCCGACGAAGTCACCCATCTCGCCGGCCATGATGCGCAGAAGCGTCGATTTGCCCGAACCGTTGAGGCCGACGACGCCGATCTTGGCGCCAGGCAGGAACGACAGGGAGATGTCTTTCAAGACCGTCTTGCCGCCCGGATAGGTCTTGGACAGCTTGTGCATGTGATAGACGTACTGCGGGTTCGCCATGAAGGGCGCTCCTCTCGCTTTGCTTGCGTGTTGGGGATCCTTTGAAGGCGCTTTGTAGCGGATCGCGGCGAGCGGAACAATGGCGGGATTTCGGGGCTGTCAGTGAGCCTGCTTTTGCCCCTGCAGCCGGTACCCGCGGTAGGTCCAGGAGCGCCAATCGGATTGGCGAGCCTGTAGTTCGATTTCGAGATTTCCAGCGGTGGACCTGACGAGCCAGGCTTTGGGGCTGCCAAGCGTTTCCGGGCTCGACAGATAGCGCCGCGCGGCAGGGAGTGCCGAAGGGCCGAGACTTTGCAGATATGGCGCGTCCAGGGGGACGCCGTTGCCGCCCATCTCGCGGCAGTTGGCGACGTTGTGGTCGGCAATGATGCGGTTGAAGTCGACGAAGCCGGCGACGTAGAGCGTGCCGATCAGCACGAGGGCGTTGGCGTTTATCAGCCAGACGTTGCTTTTGGAAAACGCGATACGCAGCGCAACCAGGATAAGCCCGGCGGCGATCAGGGCCATGACGATAAGTCCTAGTATCCGCTGGTGGGTGAGTGCGTAGGCCTCGATATAGAGCCCCATGCGGGCGATGGCGGAGGCGACGAGGAACACGCTTTGCGTCATCCAGAGGTACATCAGCGCGGCGGCGGTTCGCGATCCCCGGCCGCGCAGGCGGGAGGGAAATGCCAGCAGCACGAACCCGGCGGCGAGAAGAGCGGAGACTGCAAGAGGGTAGGTTCCGGCGTGGGCATAAGCTGCATACGTTACGCCCTCTGGGAGAGCCTCCTCACCCCAGAGGTAGCGCAGGTCAAGGCCGTTCTGGACCGCGAAAACGGCGTTGAACAGCAGCAGTGACCGGCAGACGGCGGCGGGGGAAAGCAAGCCTTTCCGGATCGCGTTCGTGACCAGTTCGAAATCGCCGAGGTTGGGGGTCGCTGCGGTTTGTGACGATGCTTCGCCGGATCCGGGGCTGCCGCGCAAAGCGCCCCAGACGATGGTCGCAAGCACGATCCAGAATCCGAGGCGCGCGGCCGACGGCAGATGCAAATCGACATCGCCGATCAGTGCGAGCCAGCTGGAGAGAACCGGGTTTGCGGCCGAGAACAATGCCAGAAAAATCACCGATAACGTCAGCGGGACGAACCAAATCCAGCCCGCTGCCACGACAGCCTTTGACCAGCGCTGGCCGCTCGCCCAGCGCGGCATGGTCAAAATATCAATCGGCAACCGGAAGCAGCCATGCAGCAGGTACGCGACGGCGCGCTGCAGCCATACGGCGGCATTCACGGCGGCGGCGCAGGGCTCGGTGCCGACCGCGAAGGCGGCTAGGCCTGCAATGCCAGAGCCCAGCGTAAGAAACGAGGGTTCCTCGATAATCGCCGCGCAGCCGATCAGCAGAGCAACGAAGATAGAGATGCCGGCGCGCCATTCGAGGAGATCAGGGTTGAGGATCGCCATCGAGATAATCAGGGCTGCCGAGAAAAGCCCGGCCGCAGCGCCGGGGGTGACGTCGAACAAAGCGAAATCGCCAAGTCCGACGAGCGCTGCGGCCAGGCCGAAGTGAGCTAGCGTCGGCGGGGGGAACGCACGGGCCCCGACATCTGTCCGTTGCGGGCCGTCACCGCCCGCGGCGTCGGCGGGCGTGGCTATTTCTGTCATGGTTTGGACCCCCGGATCGTGCAACGCGGCTGGATTGGGGCGGAAGCTAACAAACCGGCGGCTTGGCCCTGAGCAGATTTGTCGGGGTTGTTTGGTACTCTTGCGTACCGGCGCGCACATTGCCGGACGGAGCGGCCTTAAATCCCAATCTGCCGCTGCACGGCTTCGATCCAGTCGTTCATGCGGTCCCAGGCCGGCATGTTCGAGATGCCGGTAAAGAAATACTTGTTGAGGCCGACGGTGAAGACGAGCCAGCCCCACAGCGTGTGCTCGATGACGACGGCCCAGAACGAGCGCGTCGTGGCGTAACGGTAGGCGAGCAGCGTGCCGATAACGCCGGTGCCGATGATCGCCACCATGTTGTCGAAGACGATGTGGGCGAAGCCGAACAGCATCCCGTTCGTCAGGATCATCGGCCAGCGCCAGGCTCCAAACAGCGGCCCGTAGCGGTGAAAGTAGAAGGTCCGGTAGACGAGTTCCTGGGTCAGCACCGAGACCAGCGGATAAAGGATCATGACCCGCTCGTAGGTTTCGTAGCGCTGGCGGGGAAAGGCAAGGAAGCGCTCCGGCATTTCCTGGGCCATGTATGCCGCGACCATACCGCCGCCGACCGCGAATATCGCCAGGATCGACAACAGGTCCATGAAGCGGAAGCCCTTGACGAGTTCCCGGCGCAAGAGGAACCAGCGGTCCCATAGAAGGAAAACGACGAACGCGAGCAACACCGGCTGCAGCACCATGAACAGTGGCATGCGCTCGATTTGGACGGCGTGCTTCAGGGCGAGCGGCAGTCCGACGAACAACAGCAGCAATTCGATGAAGAGCCAGCCGCGCATGAGTAGGCCAGGGTGGTACTCGTTGATTGAGCCACCGGCGGACAGCCAGGGCGGTGTGCGGAATTCTCCAGCCATGGCTCCCCCCTCGGACGACGCAGGCCCATCGTTTAGCGCTCCGATTTAACCGGCCTTGAGGCAGGTGGAAAGAGCAATCGGGCCAGCCGTCGGTGCAGCCCAGGCGCGATACACGACTACACTCTTGCAGAACATGCTCAGCCCAGCACTTTCGCGGTCTGGCCGAACAAGAGCTTCTTGCCTTCCTCGGTTACGGCCGCACGGCTCGACCAGGGCTTGCCCTTCTCGTAGGCGCGGATCACGGCAGGACGGTTGCGGATTGCCGTGTGCCAGCGGCGGATGTTGGGAAAATCGTCGAGGTTCTGAAGCTGCCCCTTCCACAGGACCACCCAGGGGTAGGCAGCCATGTCGGCGATGGAATAGTCGTCTGCCAGCCAGTCGCGCCCTGCAAGGCGTCGGTCGAGGACACCATAGAGGCGGTTCGTCTCGTTGACATAGCGGTCCATGGCGTAGGGGATCTTCTCGGGCGCGTATTGAACGAAGTGGTGGTTCTGGCCGGCCATCGGACCAAGCCCGCCGACCTGCCAGAACAGCCATTCCATGACCGTCTTCCTGGCTCGCGTCTCGGTCGGCAGGAACGCGCCGGACTTCTCGGCGAGGTAGACGAGGATTGCACCCGACTCGAACACTCTGATCGGCTCACCGCCATCGGCGGGGGCGCGGTCGATGATGGCCGGCATGCGGTTGTTCGGCGAGAATTTCACGAATTCCGGCTTTAACTGGTCGCCAGCCGAAATGTCGACCGGCCTGATCTCGTAAGTCAGGCCGGCCTCTTCGAGGAACATCGTGATCTTGTGGCCGTTGGGCGTCGGCCAGTAGTAGAGTTCGATCATCGTTCGTGGTGTCCTGATTTTTCTGGCATCTTGTCCCCAGGTCGGCTGTCCATCGCGAAATGTCCAGCCCGCCTCAAGGCATCGTGATTTTGATCTGGCCGATCATCAATGTTGTTTGTTATGCCTTCTTGCGGCCGAAGTGGTTCTCGCCGCGCTGTCTGGCGAGTGCGATCTGGCGATGACGCTCGGCGGCGGCGGCTTTCTTTTCGGCGTCGGCTTCGGCTTCGCAATCGGGGCACGGGCGGCTCGCATATCCGCCGGTCGCTTCGCCGGACAGGAACGGCCCGCGGCAGATCGAGCACAACTGGTAGGGACCGGGTTCGAGGCCGTGACCGACGGAGACGCGTTCGTCGAAGACGAAGCATTCGCCATTCCAAAGGCTATCTTCGGCGGGCACCTCCTCGAGGTATTTCAGGATGCCGCCCGCGAGGTGATAGACCTCCTCGAAGCCCATCTGCTTCATCAGCGCGGTGGCCTTTTCGCAGCGGATGCCGCCGGTGCAGAACATGGCGAGCCTGGGGCGGCTTTCTCCCGCCAGCGCTTGCCTGGCCCAGACGGGAAATTCGCGGAAGGTTTCAGTCTGCGGATTGACCGCGCCTTCGAACGTGCCGATCGCGACCTCGTAATCGTTGCGCGTGTCGATGACGACGACGTCGGGCTTCGATATCAGTGCGTTCCAATCCTGCGGCGCGACGTAGGTGCCAACGATGCGCGCCGGGTCGATGCCCTCGACGCCCATCGAGACGATCTCGCGCTTGAGGCGGACCTTCATCCGCTTGAACGGCATGGCGGCAGAAAACGACTCCTTCCAGTCGAGTTCGGCGCAGCCCGGCAGTTGCCTGATTTGCGTCATCACTGCGTCGATGCCGGAGCGGCTGCCGGCAATGGTGCCGTTGATCCCCTCGCAGGCGAGCAGCAACGTCCCCATCACGCCGTGCCGCTCGCAGGCGGCCTCTAACGGGTCACGATAAGCTGCAAAGTCCGGCCAGCGGGTGAAGCGGTAGAGCGCGGCCACCACGACCGGCGGCGAGGTTGCGTCGTCGTGGATTGTGTCGTCGTTGATTGTGTCGTCGTGGATTGTCATAGCCATCCAATTAGCCAGCTTGAGCGGCAGCGGCAAGTGGGCGCTTGGCCATGGCGCTCCACCTTGCTATCAAGGCGCTCCGCTGCCCGGTCAGCGCCTTACACCCCGACGGAGACCCGCCGCAATGAGCGAAACCAGCCCCGAATCCATGGCCCGCCAGGCCACAGCCGCCCTGATCCGCAACTACTACGAAGCCTTCAACAAGGGTGATGATGCCGGCATGCTCGCCTGCGTGACCGACGATGTCATCCACGACGTCAACCAGGGAGAGCGCCGCCAGGGCAAGGACAAGTTCGAGGCGTTCATGGCGCGGATGGCACATCACTACAAGGAGCAGCTCGAGGGCGTCACCGTCATGGTCAACAAGGACGCCAGCAGAGCGGCGGCCGAGTTCAACGTCATCGGCACTTATCTCAATGCCGAGCCGGGACTGCCTGAAGCCAAGGGGCAGACCTACAAGCTGCCGGCCGGCGCGTTCCTTGCCATCAAGGACGGTAAAATCGCCCGCGTCACGACGTACTACAACCTCACTGACTGGATCGCCCAGGTCGCGGGTTGACAATCGTCCGCCGAAGCGAAAAACCGGTCGTGCCTGCGGCACCGGTCAGCGATCTGAAGGAGGCTTTGGCGCAATGCTGGTCACCCTACTCAAATGCAAGCTGCACCGGGCGACTGTGACCGAGTGTGACCTTCACTACGAGGGCTCGATCTCGATCGACCGCGACCTGATCGAAGCAGCCGGCTTTCTCATCAACGAGCGCGTCGAGATCTACAACATCGACAATGGCAACCGGTTCGCGACGTACGTCATCGAGGGCAAGTCGGGTTCGGGCGTCATCGGCCTCAACGGCGCGGCGGCGCGGCTCGCCTGCGTCGGCGACAAGCTGATCATCTGCGCCTATGCGCAAATGGATGAAGACCGGGCGCGCAAATGGCAACCTGCCGTCGTCATCGTGGGGGCCGGCAACAGCCTGGAGAAGCCGCGCACATGAGCCTCGCAATCGAAGCTGTCACCGGGGAAGCACTGAAGGGCGTGCTGGGGGATCTGGCGCGCCTCAGGATCGCGGTATTTCGCGACTGGCCCTATCTCTACGACGGAACGGAAGCCTACGAGCGCGAATATCTGGCGAAATTCATCGCCGCTCGCGGCGCCGTCTGCGTTGTCGCCCGCGACGGCGACAAAATCGTCGGCGCGTCGACGGCATCGCCCATGGCGGAAACGGACGAAGAGTTCATCGCCCCGTTCAAAGCAGCCGGTTACGATATCGACAAGGTGTTCTATTGCGGGGAATCGGTCCTCATCGGCGATTACCGCGGGCAGGGCGTCGGCAACCGCTTCTTCGACGAGCGTGAAGCTCATGCGCGACGGCTTGGCGGCTTTGAAATCTCCACCTTCTGCCGGGTCGTGCGGCCCGACGACCATCCCTTGAAACCCGCCGACTACCGGCCGCTCGACGAATTCTGGAAGAAGCGCGGCTATGCTCCTGTCGACGGGCTCGTCGCCTACTATTCCTGGAAAGATATCGGCGAGGACGCGGAGACGGAGAAGCCGCTGCAGTTCTGGACGCGAAAGCTTTGAAGCACGGCCACTGATCTCACAGGTGGCGGCGCCGGGGCTCGAGTGGCCGCTCCCAGCCGAGCACCTGATCTTCGTCGTCGAAATAGACGAAGATGCGCGTCTGGGAGTGCAGGATATCGAATGGCGGCAGCAGTTCAGAGTGCGCCATCCCGCCATCCAATTCAAAGCAGATGAGACGGATCGCCAAGTGCCGCCAACGCAGTCCGCCGCCGCTTGCCTGCGCTTTCAGGCGGACAAACCGGCGCGGCGCGATGTCCATCTCGTAGAGCCATTCATACCCGCACATGCGCATCAGCGTGCGCACATCGCCCGACGTGGCGCTGAGATCGATAAGGCGGGCGAATACCGTTTCCAGCATCGGCCAATATAATTCGTGCCGGAGCACCGCCTCTTCGGCGACAACGACGACGGCGGCCGGACTGATGCAGAGCGCCAGATTGGAGGCGATGGCCCGGTCGGCCTCAGCGCGGGCTTCTTCGGCGGCCTCAGTCTGCCCGCGCCGTTGATCGTGTTCGGCTTGCGGGGTGGTTGTTTCACGGGCCTTCATGCCGGCTGGGCGCGGCAAGCCGGGAACGAGGGTGCCGCGCTGGCGCCGCGATGCGCCAGCCGGTCCGATCCGCCCCGTCCCTGTCGAGCCGTTCGTGAACTTTGGAACTGCAGGCCCATCCCGGTAACGCCTGCTGAAAAGCCTCTCGACCAGCATGACGGCGTAGACCAGCGAGATAAACACCAGAAGCGGAACCGACGCCAGCATGGCCACGGCGCCGCCGCGGGCCTTTTTCGCAACGCGCGCCCAATTCCAGTTTCGCCGTCTGTGTCCGAAGGGCTGCATTACGCCTCGTCAAAGGTCTCACAGGCTGCCCGGTTACTCACGCGGATTGCGATCACAATGAATTCTGCACCGCTCTGTCAATGGCAAAACGCCGGACGCCTTTTGGCGCCCGGCGTTCTATCCAAGACCACGATTGCGGCGGCGGTTCGATCCGCTGTCAAAAACGCCTTCGTCAGGCGCCGCAGGCGGCGATGATGAGCGCCTGCATGTTCGACATGCGCAGGGAAAAGTCTTCCCGCCATTTCGGATCGGCGGCAATGCGTGCGTTGAATTCCTTCAGATAACGGTCCTTGTCGGTGAAGTAATAGAACGACATTTCGCGCTCTTCCTGGCCGAAGCGGTCGGGCTGCTTCAACAGCTTCTGCTCGCAATCGCAGGATTTGCCGTGGCGGTTCTGAACGGTGGCGCAGAAATCGTAGGCTGCATCAAGGAGGCCCTGCTCGGTATATTCCTGGTGCGTCTTTCCGGCAGGTTTAGCGGCGTCGCCCGCGGCTTGCAGAGCGTGGAAGGGAGCGAAGAGCAGGACGGCGGCAAACAGCGCCAGGAACGGTGAGGCGGACGTCATCTTCATTGGCATGGACGGCTTCCCGGAAATGCCGGCGTTGTGCCGGTCGTTGAACGATACCCCCGCATCTACGGGGAAAAACGATGATTGGACCGCATCGGTCAAGGGCCAGCTTGACGCGGGTCGGGCACGGGTGCCGGGTGCGAGCGCGGGAACGTCTGGCGATACAGCGAAATGGTGGCGGGAAGGATGATGAGCTGGGCGATGAGAGAGGAAACAAGGCACGCCGCCGTCAGTTGGCCGAAAAGCCGCAGCGAGGGCAGGTCGGAGAGCACTGTGACGCCAAGGCCGAGCGCCAGGATGATGGTGGTCATGACGACGGCTGGACCGATGTGATGGGCGGTCTGGCGCAAGGCTTCGAGATGCCCGCCAGGGCCCCCATCAAGGCGGTCTTCCTCGAGATGATAGCGATTTAGAAAGTGGATCGTCGAATCGATGGCGAGCGAGAACGCCACCGTAATGGCGACGATGGATGCAAACTGCATGCCCTCGCCGAAGGCCCACAACAGCGTGCCTGTCGCGAAGATCGGGAACAGCGAGGGAAGCACGCTGGCGACGCCGGCCAGAACCGAGCGCAGGGCCAGCGCCAGGAAAATGAAGATCACGAACATATCGCCGACGAGTCCCCAGTTCAGTTCGCTGATGAGGGTTGCCGAGTTGCGCGCGGCGATTGCCGGAAGCCCGGTCACCGACACCGTATACTCGGGATGGGCGGCACGGACCGGGTTCAAAGCCTCGTCGATCTTGTCGACGACAGGCAGGATCTCGCTGGCGTCGATATCTGGAAGGCGGGCCGTCACGAGGACGGCGCGCTCGTCGGCCGAGATGAAGCGGCGCACCAGGTGTTCCGGCAGGATCGAAACATAGCGCTTGATCGTCTCGACGCTGGTATCTCCGGCTTCGGCCAGCCATCGGCGCAGGCTGTCGAGCGACCAGACGTTGCCAAGACCGGCGCGCTCTTCGAGGACGCGGTGGGCTTCGGCGATCACGTTCAGCGTCTCTTCGTCGTATAGACCGGCCGGCTGGCCCGTTTTCGCGGCGGCCTTGGGCAGCTCGATCATGACGTGAACGGGGTTGGCGCCGGTCAACTTGCTGTCGAGGCGGGCGGACCCGGCGAGGGCCTGCTCCTGGTCGGGCACCTGGTCGGCTAGGCGATAGCGCGGTTCGAGCGTCGAATAGATCAAGCCGGTCGCGACCACGGCGGCAATGCCAAACAGGCTCAGCGACACGGGATGGCGGGCGCTGAAGCCGACAACCGCGTCGGTGACCCGCTGCAGAACGCCAACGCCGCCGGTTTCGTCATCGGGGTGCGCAATCGTCTTCTCTTCCTTGCGTACCAGCAGGACCGCGAGCGTCGGCACCACCACCGCGACGGCGATGTAGGAGATGGCGACGGCCAGAAGTGCAGCCTTGCCGAAGGTGCGGATCAGGGCGGAATCGGCCAGCGAAAGCGACAGGATGGCGATTGCCGCGTTCATCGCGGTGAGGAGGCAGGCCGGGGCGACATCGATGACGGCGGCACGGGCCGCGGCAAAGCGGTCTTCGCCGGCCATCACCGCGCGGCGCACGGCGAGCACGAGGTGCATCGAATCGGAGAAGCCCTGCACCAGGATCAGCGGGGTGATGACATTGATGAAAAGGTTCAGGCGGAAGTCGAGGGCGCCGATGACGCCGAGCGTCCAGAGGATGGCGATGGCCGGGCCGGCGACGGCGATCAGGGTCAGCGACAAGCGGCGAAAGAACAGGTAGGCGACGACGAGCCCGACGAGGAAGCCGAGGCCGTTGTAGATGAGCCGGTCGCGCTCCACCGCATTGCGGATTTCGAGTTGCATCACCGGCGCACCGGTGAACTTGACGTTGAGGTCGGACCCCGCGAAGGACGTTTCAGTCGCCTGCTTGAGGCCGTCGATCACGGTGCGCAGGCTTTGTTCGGCGACCGTCTGGCGGTCGAGCGAGATGACGATCAGCGCCAGCGTGCCGTCGTCGGAGAGGAACTTGCCCTTGACGATGTCGTTCGTGCGGAGCTGTTCGAGGACCGCTTCGTAGGCCGGCCCGTCGTCGGGAATCTCGTCGGGGACGATCGGGGCGGCATAGCCGTTCTCGTCCGGCTTGCCGCGCGCCGACAGCATGGAGACCAGCCCGCCAACGCCGTCGGAAAGCTGGAGTTCGATCGTCGCATCGGCAAAACGCCTGATGGCCTCACGGCTCAAGAGGTTTTCGCCCTCGACGACGACCAGCACGTCGTATTCGCTGGACGGGAACAGCCGGTCGATCTGCTCGTACTGGCGGAACTCCTCGGTGTCGGTGCGGAACAATTCGGACAGCGAATCATCGACCTTGAGGATCGATACGCCGTAAACGGCCATCATCGACAGGATCAGGATGACGACGGCGGAAACGTAAGGCGCGGCCAGCGCGACGAGGCCGAGCTTATCGAGGCCGAACGAGAACCTGAACGAACGGCGTTGTTGATGCGGTCTCGCCGTCGGCATTTCCGTCCCTCTCCCCTGCCGGCTTGGCGTCGCGACGCCGCCGTGCGCACTATCGGCGCAGTTCTACCCTGCGCCGCGCCCGAAAACCGCTTGTTCTCAGCGGCGTGTTTTTCGCAAGGTTCGCCTTGACTTGTCCAGCCCATCGTCTCGCGGGTGCGGCCGTTCTCTGACCGGGTGGCGCAAAAAGCTCCGCGGGCGACCAGCAGCCGGCCCACAGCCGGCTTGATGGCGCGCCGGGCATGCCGTAATACCGCTCATCAACGCCGAATACGGAGATCGTTATGGCCGCTGCCGACAAAACCCTCGACGTCAAGGGGCTCAACTGCCCGTTACCTATCCTGAAAGCCAAAAAGGCCATGAAGGAGGTGCCCGCCGGCGGCACGCTGGAAGTGCTGGCCACCGACCCCGGCGCGGTTCCCGATTTCGAGGCCTTCTGCAAGGCGACCGGAGCGACGATGCTCGAACAAGGCGAGACGGACGGGGTGTTCCGCTTCGTGATCAAGAATACGGGTTAGGGGGCAGGGGCCAGGAGCGGCGGGCGCGGAAGCGGCGTGCCGCGTCTTGACACCCTGGGAGGGGGCTCGCATAAGAATCGTTTTCCGGAGCAACAATCGGAGCGTCGTGTCCCATCGGACTTGGCTTCCGGGCTCCGCACGGCGTCAGGAAACTTGGACCCACGATAAACAGTTCGGGCGGTTAGCTCAGCGGTAGAGCACACGCTTCACACGCGTGGGGTCACTGGTTCAATCCCAGTACCGCCCACCATTTTTGTTTGGTCCACACTTCCTAAAGTCGTGCGGAGCCGGTGTGGTCCACACTTCCTGAAGTCGTGTGGAGCTCGGTCTACGTTGTTCTTATGTTGCCGTGACTTGCGAATTGAAGATGGGGCTGTCGCGGCACTGGCAGCACGGTACGAACCCTGGCGTGCGTTTGGAATCAAAGTGCGTGGATCAGTAAGCGGATCCATGCACAAAACAGAGACAAGTGCGAATGGCGAAGACAGAAAATGCGCTAACCAATAGGCTCAAGAGGGCAGCCTCGCTTATGGAGGCGGCCTCTTTCTCTGAAGCTGCGGCCAATTATAGAAAAATTCTGAACGAAGCTCCTGAGAATGAGGAGGCTCTCTACAATTTGGCTTCGGCGCACGCGCAGATTGGCAAATTTGGCGAGGCCGTTAAGGGCTTTCGCGCCGTCATCTCTGCGCAACCTGATGTTGCAGCGGCGCATGCCGGTCTCGCCTCTGCATTGGAGCTTTACCGAATCAGTCGCTTCGAGACAATGCTCGCTCTTCGGCCGATCATGGAACTTCGCGCGCCTGTCGATAACTACTTGGCGGCAATGAATTCGATCCCACTTCTATGTTCGTGCTACAAATCTCTCGCGGAAATTCTAGAGTTGGAAGGGCGGATGTTCGAAGCCGACGTGGCGCGAGCAGCGGCGGATTTGTACGCAATAGATCTGCCGGCCGCGATGCTCGATCTGGGCGCCACGATCGCACGTCCAGGGGACCTACGGGGAGCGCTGGAGCGTTATCGACGCTCGATGGACAATACGCCGGATTGTTGGAACATGTCTGAGCAGGAATACTTGAAAAGCAATCTAACCTTCACTGAAGACAAAATTCTGACGCCAGATGGGCTTGAGGTGATGATGGAGTGGGAGCGCCCAATCATGGAGCGCTCGGCGGAAATCGTCTGCCATAACCGAGGTGACGTTTTGAACGTCGGTTTCGGTATGGCTATTATAGATAGCGCTATCCAGCGTTGTGGAGTAACCAGCCACACAATTATCGAAGCACACCCATTGGTCGTGGAACGGGCTAAAGAATGGGCCAAAGACAAAAAGGAAGTAACGATAATCCCATCGACTTGGCAGGCAGCCTTGAAATCCCTCGGACCCTTCGACGGCGTCTATTTCGACACGCTGATACCACCAATGATCCCGTTTCTTGAGCACGCGCCGAACATATTAAAGAAAAACGGTGTATTGTCCTATTTTCAGTACTATGTTGATTTGCGCAATCTCATGACAATGATCCGAAGCAATTTCAGCTTTGGAATCGAATATCATGTTTTTGAGAACATTTCAGAAAACACTTATTACCGACTAGATGAAAAGAATGGTGACGACCTTTACACCGCACCTCTTTTTGTGTTTCGAAAAACAGAATAAAATAGGTCGTAGCGAAGTAAGTTGCGCCTCACCCCTCCCAACTCGTCTCCCGCATCAGCATCACGGCCCGTCGCGTGGCGTTGATGGCTGGTCGCGGGCGCGTGCGTTTTAAGCGGCACGCTCCCCCTTCTCAAGTTCGTTGGGATCATCCAGGGCCGAGTCCAACTTCACTAGTTGCTCGCCCGGCACGCGATGCTTCAGCCGCGTCTACTGCTCTGGGACCGCCCGGCATGGCCGGAGGCGGGTTTCAGTTCTTCTTCGAGGGCGTACCTGCTGTTTCCGGTGTAATTTTCCAGATGGTGCCTCCCGCGTCGTCGGCGACAAGGAGTCCTCCGTCGGGCATGAAGGCGACATCAGCCGGCCGGCCCCAGACCTCCGCGCGGTCCTTACCGGCGACCCAGAACCCAGTCGCGAAGTTGGAGTAGCGTCTCTATAAGACCCCTGTGAATCTCCGGTGGCCATTCGCCCCCCATATCGGCGGCAATTTCATCTGCGCCGGCGACGTCACGCGGCGGCGCCTCCGAACCGTCAATGGGGCTTCATGAGGCGGATCAAGTCGGCGAGACTATTGGCTTCCATTTTCGTTTGAACGCGCGCGCGGTGGATTTCGACGGTACGCCGACTGATGCCAAGATCGACTGCGATATGCTTGTTGATCTTACCCTGGATGAGGTGCTCCAGGACCTCACGTTCGCGATGCGTCAGCAGCGACAGGCGGCGCGCCACTTCGTCGTCCGGGATGCGCTTCGGGGGTTCATCCCCCAGCCGGGAAACGGCCTCGTCGATCGCCCGCATCAGCGTGTCAACATTCACCGGCTTCTCGATGAAATCTATGGCGCCGCGTTTCATCGCCAGCACGGCTGCGGCAACGTCTCCATGCCCGGTCAGGATGATGATCGGCAGATCGTCACCTGACTCGTTCAGCCTCGCCTGCAAGCGCACCCCGTCCATGCCCGGCATCTTGATGTCGAGCAGCAGGCAACCGGGTTCGCGCGGATCGTAGTGATCGAGAAATGCCTCGGCCGAGGAGAAGGCCAGCGGATTGAGGCCGTGTGCACTGATCAACGCGCAAAGGGAACGCAGCACCATCGGGTCGTCGTCGACCAGATAGAGCCGAATGTTTTGGCGATTTATCATTCTTTCATGTCTTGCTCGATCGGCAGTGTGAAACGCAGTTCGGCTCCGTATGCGCTTGGGCTGTGCCAGATCCTACCGCCGTGGGCTTCGATGATCGAGTGACACAGCGCCAGCCCCATACCCATGCCGCTCGTGCTCGATACATGAAACGGTTCGAACAGGGACCCGAGGACTTCGGGCGGAATTCCGGGCCCATTGTCAAAGACTGCGACCTCGACGTGCTCCGTCGCCACCAAGGTCGAGACTTTAACGTAACCGTGTTCGCGACCTATCGCCTCGAGGCTGTTGCGGACCAGATTCAGCACCACTTGTCCGATCTGAACGGTGTCGGCAAAGACCGGCGGAACATTCGGGTCGAACTGCATCTCGATCGCCACATTATCGCGGCGACCATTGGCAATATATGCCAGATCGGCAGCCTGCGCGACAATCGGGTGAATATCGACTTCCTCGAGCTGAAGTTCACCCGTGGCAATGAAATTTCTGAGGCGGCGGACGAGATCGGCGGCGCGCGACGACTCGTCGACGGCGTCGTCGATCAACTGGATCAGGTGATCTGGAGCTTCCACCCCGAAGTTCAGCAGTTCTTGGCGGCAGGCGCTGACGAAATTCGTCACGGCTGCCAGGGGCTGGTTCAGCTCGTGGGCCAGGGCGCCGGCCAGCTCTCCCATTGAACCGCGGCGCTCGGCCTCGAGGAGCGCCAGGCGAAGCTTGGTTTTCTCGGTTTCCGACTGGTTGTGCGCCCGGACCGCCGCCCTCTCGCGATTGAGGCTGTTGAGTGCGAAAAGTGCCCGTCGGATAATTCTCAGGACTTCGCGATCGACGTAGCTGAACGGCTTGCTGCGACCCCGGCGTTCCTGCCGCCAGAGGGCGAACGACCCGCGCGGACTGAGGCGCTTGATGCCGTCGCTACCGACCGTCTCGACCTTCTCGGGTTTTCCCGCCCATTTGATAACCTGCTCGTATTCCTCTCGTATCAAAATGAGGACGTCGTCGCCTTCCTCGGAGAGCTGGAGATATGCGGCACCTGAGGCGCGCGCCGTCTGCTCCTCGCTCAGATGACACAGCGCGCCCAGGTTGTCGCTGATCGCCATGCCGTCCTCGACCTGGTGGGCTATCGCCTCGTAGGATATTTCCTCTTCCGGGAGAATGCCGAAACTTTGGGTCCTGCTTCCGATCCGCAGAACCATGCCCTGCGCCTCCACGAGGCCCATCAGCTCGCTCGCATGTGTTCTCAGCAGTGCGTGCAAATCATTGTCGGATCGAAAGGCGGCTTCCATGCCGTAGGCCATTCTCTCAGCGGAAACGCTGCGCTGCAGCAGTAGTGTGTTTTCACGGTTCTGCATCAAAACCGAAATATTGGTGCCGAATATTTCGCAGAACCGCAGAGTGCTCGACGTCAGGCGGTGGGGCGAATAGTGGTGGCAGGCGACCAGCCCCCAAAGCTGGTTGTTCGCAACCAGCGAGATCGACATACTGGCCTTCACGCCCATATTGCTGAGATACTCGACGTGGACCGGGGCAACGGCGCGCAGTCTCGAAAAGGTGAGGTCGAGGGGAGCGTCGTCGCCATCGGGCTGAGAAGTTCCCAGAACGGGCGACGGGGTGCAGGTGATGTCCGGGATGATCCGGATGAAATTCAACGTGAAATGGCGGCGCGCCGGCTCTGGAATATCGGACGCCGGATAATGCAGCCCGAGGAAGCTATCCGGCTGATTGGTGCTTTCAGCAATGACCTCGCCGTGTTTGTCTTCGGCAAAGCGGTAGACCATGACACGGTCGAAGCCTGTTGCCTCGCGCACGATGTCCGCCGCCCTGCCCGCGAGAGCATCAAGGGTGCCTGGCGTGATGAAGTCCGAGATGATCCGCTGGCGCAGCGAATCGTGTTCCCAAAGATCGAGACGACACTCCGAACGCTTTTCGAGTTCCAGGATAAGCCGGCCCTTGTACCGGTGCGGCGTGCATTCCAGGCGACATGGCCGACCGGCGACGGAAGTGAAATCAAGGAAGACCGGCAGCGGAACGTGCGGCACGAACGGCATGACGGGGCATCGCGAGATTTCATTGAAGCAGTCTTCGCCAATCAGGTCGGCGAGACGTCGATTGAGCGCTCTTGGCGCCGTGATATCAATGTATTCGTGCAAATTCCCGCTGGCGTGTGTCACCACGCCTGTCGCCTCATCGACGGCCAGCAACGCGCCTTCCGGCTGGATCGCTCCAATCTCGTGAATGGCTTCCGTTTCGCAAGCGTCGAGGTCAATGCCCCCCGTGCTCATGCCGCACCAGCCAAACCTACCGGTGCGCCGATCGCGAACTGTTCTTCAAGCGCCTCGAACGTGGCGAGTGCCGCTTCTACCATGTCGCGCCGCTGGGACTGCTCCTGTCCGCACGCTTCGACCAGCACGAGCGCGGCCTTCCACTGAAGCGCACCATGGTCATCGCACCATTGCCAGTAGCTGCGGCCGCCCGCGTCATCGTCGTTCAGAAGCCTTGCGGCGGCCTTGTTGAGCAGACGGCCACCCAGTGTCGCCCCATCGACGACATAGATCACGCCCGCAAGCGAAGCGCGGCTGTCTATGATCGGCAAGGTGGACTGCAGGGAGGCCGCGTGACGGTTCACGATTGGCCCGACTTTCCGGCCGACTGCTGCGACATCGGCCTCGATCAGCGGGGCACGCGGGCGGTACTTGTATTGGCATTCCCATTCGGGATGCCTGATGCACGCGTTCTCGAGCGATGCATCGAGCGTGCGGTAGAAGACTGCGAGCACGGACATCAGCATCGCGTATTCTTGCAGCGACGCGGTGCCTCGCAAAAGGCCGTCGAACAGCGGTACCTCATGAAGTCGCCGATGCACGCTGTCGGTGCAGGCTTTCATGTGAGCGCGCGCAGTCTCGCCGGTCTCTTGCATTCGTTAACTCATCGAGGATCGCCGCCAATACAGCGAACTTGCCGCGAGCAAGTTTGGGCGGCTCGCAGCTGACGTGTCAATCCCGTTCGGCGATGTCGGGTGCTGATTTAGCTGCAATATTTTCTATGCAAGCAAGGCTCTGGCCGTCAGAACGGCCTCATTGGCGTCGACCGCAACACCGTCGGCGCCGATTTGCCGGTAAAGTTCCGGATTCCCGGCAAAACCTCCCCCGCCAACGATCACTTTTATGCAAGGATTGGACGAAGCCTTACGCAGGCCTGCTATTCTGGGTTCCAACGCCTTGGCGTTTTCCGGTGTCGCAGCCGATATGCCTGCTACGTCGAAACAATTGCGGCTCACGAGTTTTTCGAGAGCGGTTCCCGCTTGCAAATACGGGCCACCGGAAACCGACCAGCCTTCGAACTCGAACACCTTCGAAACCACCGACAGGCCGAAGGCATGTTGCTCTGTTGGGGCATTCGCCAAGATGATGCTGCTCGGCTTGCGCGGCAACTTGGCCGGCTCAGACTTCGAGAAGTCATGCAGCAACAGATGCAATCTGGCGAGGGCCACGGTGACATCGACGAAGCTCAGTTCGTCCCTGGACCACTGCTCGCCAAGATCGCGGGCCGCGTTCGACATCAGTCCCAGGCAAAGCCGGCGGAACGTCACCCGCCCAGCAATCCTCGATCGGATGAACTCCACGCAGCTGGCGTAGTCGCCCGTCAGAACCAGCGACTGAAATGCCTTGTCGTCCTCACTGAGCCTGCGCGGTTTGCGTTCGGGCTCCGGCTGAGTTTGGACTTCCGAGACGACGCTGAAGCGCTGCAAGTTGTCCAGCACTCGCTTGACGATGCGCGGCGACAGCTCTTGTTCTCCAAAGCTGAGTGGTGACGGCGAGTTGGTTTTTTGCGCCCGATCCGTGCCCATAATATTTTGGATGTTCCCCGCCATAACTATGAAGCGTTGCCGCATTCTCGTCGTTGCCTAAATGATGGTCGCTTGGCCTACGGCGGTCTATTTCGGTTTGTTACTTATAGTGCCACTTCTCATGGATTGGTCGGACCGAAGACCGTTTGTTTTGAGAGGTTTCAAATTCATTCGCTGCGGCAGGTACTTGCCTGCGCCAACCCGCATTCGAGCAAATCGGCGTAGACATTCGAGACTGTTGCGGCTTACCGGGGCGTGATGTTCTCGCTCACGACCTGGCCCGGCGGACGGGGGCTTATCGCGGTTCGCAGAGCGTTACTCTGGCTTGAGCACATTGTTCAGGACGAACGGCTCGCGGTCGCTCGCCGCCAGCACAATGCAGCCCGTCACCGGGTTCGCCATGATTGTGTGTTCAGCCGCTTCCGCGACCTCGTTCAAATCTCCCGGATGGAAAGAAAATCCGTCATTGCTGTAGCTCCCCCGCAAGACCATCAGCAATTGACTGAAGCCGCGGCTACTCGATCGGAGCGTCGCGTTCGGTGCAATCCGAAGCAGTCGCAGTTCGCCAGTCGTGCGCGGCGACAACGCAACAACGACCTGTTCGATTCCCTTTGATGCCGTCTGCCAGGGAAGATGATCCAGAGATGAACCGAGGATGCATTGAAGCGGCGCGGGAATTTCAAGATCGCGATCAGTCCGCGGGTTTCTTGAAGTCTGCGGAACTGCCCGTTCAAGGCCATCGGGGCGGGGCATTTTCTCTACCAGCTGAATGGGCTCGAGGCGCTCGAACAACGTGACGCCGATCCGCGACAATTGGCTGACTTTCCGGCAGCAGTCGGGGCACACCGAAAGATGCGAGGCCACGACCGCAGACAGCGATTCTGGATGGCTGCCCGCCGCACACGTCATAAGGGTCGAAATATCGGGATGATGCGCAATTGCCATCGGTGCTGGAGCCAACTGATCTTGCAACTCGTGTCGAGGCCAACCCGCCGCTAAAGGGCTTGCCGACGAACCCTGCACAACGGTCCATTCAATCCGGTTCCGCGCCGGTTTTCAGCGACAGTTCCTTCCAGCGCGAGATGTAGATGCGGAACCAGGGCGCGAATTTTTCGGGTGACTGGAGCATCTCGCGGCGAAGATCGCGGACAGTGATCCAACGTGTCGCGGACACCTCATCCTTGACCGGTATAGGCGTGTCGAGAGGTTCAACGGTTGCGTATTCGAAGACGTGTACGCGCTCGCGCTCCCAAAGATCGGCCGAAACTCTGGCATGGTAATCGATAACCGCGCGTTGTTCGAGATCGGGAACGTCGAAGTTCAATTCCTCACGCAGGCGGCGGTGCGCGGCGGTGCGCATGTCTTCTCCCCAGTCGGGATGGGTGCAGCAGGTATTGGCCCACAGTCCGCTGCTGTGATATTTGCCCTGCGCCCGGCGTTGAATCAGCAGGCGTCCTTGCGAGAAAACGAAAATCGAGATGGCAAGATGCAAAACCCCGCCGCCGCGGTGGGCGGCGAGTTTTTCAATCGGGTAGAGCCTGCCGGACTCGTCGATTCCGGGTATCGTAATTGCAGCGTTCATCAGCCTCGCCGGGTTTCTGCGCAATCGTGCTTCCATCTACCTTCTACGAGGTTTTGGGGAAAGCCGATCAACGCAAATTCGCATCCTATTCCGCGGCCAGCTTGACGTAGTGGCCTTTGGCGACGGGGCAGCGCTGCCAGAGTTCGCCGAGCGAGGCGACGAGATGGTCCATCAGGGCGTCCGTGTGCATCGGTCCCGGCGTCAGGCGGATACGCTCGGTGCCGCGCGGCACGGTCGGATAATTGATCGGCTGCACATAGATGCCGTAGTGATCGAGCAGCGCGTCGGTCACCGCCTTGCA
>JAHJQI010000010.1 GCA_018819265.1 Alphaproteobacteria bacterium | reverse complement strand
TCGTATCAGTCAACCGCTATCAGGGACTTCTGATCGAAAAGCGGTACTAGATTCAATATTCTACTAGTACCCTTTGCTTTCAGAAGTTCGTCAAGGTGGTTGCCGCGAATGACTCACGAACTTCTGAAAGCGGGTACTAGTTCGATTGAGCCGAGACGATCTCGCCGGGTACGGGTGCCACTTTCGCGCCAGGCCTCACGGCGGGATTGGCGATGCCGTTGATGACGACAAGGTCATCGGGGCCCAGGCCCGACTTGATGACGCGCAGTCCGCCGGGTTGCAGCTGACCGAGTTCAACCGGCTTTGCGGCGACGACATCGCCCTCGCCGACGGTGAAGACGATCTTGCGTGCCTGATCGGAAACGATTGCCTTGTCGGGCACGAGCAGCGCGTCGAACTCGCCGCCGAAGAGCTGCATGCGGCCGAACAGGCCCGGTGTCAGGAACCGGTCCGGGTTGTCGATGATGGCGCGGCCGCGGATCGTTCCCGAACGCGCATCGAGGCGGTTGTCGACGAAGTCCATCTTGCCCGTCCATTTCCAACCGTCTTCATCGGCGAGCTTGATGCGGACGGGATTGCCCTGGTCGCGAGACGAAGGCCGGGCGCCGTTCTCGGCGAGGCGGATGTAACGCAGATAGTCGGCCTCCGATCCGTCGAAGACGAAGTAGATCGGATTGAGGCTGACGATGGTGGTGAGAATCGTCGATGCTCCCGCCCCGCCGGTCACGAGTGCGCCGACATCGACGCGGCGGTCGGAGAGACGCCCGGATATCGGGGCAACCACGGTCGCCCATTCGAGATCGAGCAGGGCTGTCCGCAAGGTCGCTTCGGCGGCTGACAATTGCGCGCGGGCGACCGCGAGATTTGCTTCGCGTGTCTCGAAATCGCGCCGAGTCAGAGTCGCCGAATCGACGAGGGGCCGGGCGCGTTCGACTTCGGATAACTGAAGTTCGACCTCAGCCTTGCGCTGTTCGATTGTGGCTTCGGCGCTCTGGACCTCGATCTCGAAGGGGCGCTGGTCGATGGAAAAGAGTGGATCGCCTGCCTTGATTGTCTGGCCGTCCTTGAAATGAATCTTTTCGATGAACCCCGAGACACGCGGACGGACCTCGACGCTTTCGACTGGCTCAAAACGTCCGGAAAATTCGTCCCACTGCGTGACTTTCTTGGCAAGCGGATTGGCGACGCTGACAGGTGGCGGCGGAGCCTGTGCGAATGCGGGCAGTCGATTGGCCGTAACGACAAACAGGACTGCAAACATGCTCGCGGTCACAAGTGCGCGAAGACGTATCTCAGACATAGTTTAGTCACCTGTTAAATTGGGGGACTTCACCCACCGGGGAAAACGACGTCCACGTGGGTGGGAGGGCCGGAGGCGCAATGTATTGCGCCACGGAACCCTGACATAATCAAGATTATGTCACGGCAGCGCGCATGGGTCGACTGCCACAAACGGAGGGGTTCTGGGCACGAGAAGCCCTGCGAACGTCTGCGCATCGATTGGGCGGCGCGCATTATCCCGATGCGATCGATGACCATCACAAGTCCAACGCGCATTCATGCCGACCGCCTGTTATTGCCGTGCATTTGGCTTGCGGTCAGTTCGCGACTGGAAAAAATCGCGCCGATGCCGAGAACGACGGGGCCGGGTAGCCGGCTCGCGATCTCGGCGGTACGCAGGCCGGCAAGAGTCGTATGGAGACGCTGCGCGTTGGCTCGCGACACCGCAGCGGCGACGACGACTGGGGTTTGCGGCGGCAGGCCTTCCATGATCAGGCGTTCTGCAATCTCGGCGGACGTGCGCCCGGCCATGTAGAAGATGAGCGTCGTCTCCGGGTCGGCTAGACCTTTCCAGTCAAGATCGTCGGGCAGTTTTCCGTTGCGCGCGTGGCCGGTGACAAAGCGCACCGAGTGGGCCCGGTCGCGGTGCGTCAGAGAAACGCCAAGTTCGCAGGCCATGGCGATGCCGGAGGATATGCCAGGCACGACGGCAACTGCGATGCCCTCCTTTTCGAGGCGGTCGATCTCCTCGCCGGCGCGGCCGAAGATCATCGGATCGCCGGACTTGAGGCGGACGACGTGCTTGCCCTGCCGGGCAAGCTTGATCATCAGGTCGTTGATATCGGTCTGCTGGCAGCTTTCGCGGCCGCCGCGCTTGCCGACCAGCATGCGCTTGGCTTCACGGCGGGCGAGTTCGAGGATCTCGTCCGAGACGAGATCGTCGAACAAAATGACGTCTGCGGATTGCAGCGCGCGAACGGCCTTCAAGGTGAGGAGTTCGGGATCGCCCGGTCCCGCGCCGACCAGCGTAACCTTGCCCGTTGCAGCGTCGGTCGCATTGGCGATGTCGTCGATGAGGGCAGTCGCCGAGGAGCGATCGGCTGCGTCCGGGGCCTTGCCGAAGGCTCTGTCGGAGAAGCGCTCCCAGAAGGCACGGCGCTGGGGACCGGGCTTAAGCCGAGCACTCACGGCCGCGCGGATGTCCTTGGCGATTTCACCCCAGACGGCAAGGGCTGGCGGAAGCAGGATTTCGATACGGCGGCGGATGGCCTGTCCGAGGATCGGGGCGGCGCCGTCGGTCGAGATGGAGACGACGACCGGCGAACGGTTGACGATCGAACCGAACTGGAACTGGCAGTAGGCGGGCTTGTCGATGACGTTGACGGGAACGCCCGCGTCAACGGCGGCACAGTAGAAGGCCTGTGCCTGTTCTTCGGTATCGGCATCGGCAAGCGCGATGGCCGCCCGGCTGAAACTATCGATAGCCCAAGGCCGTTTGTGATGGGTGAGTGTGCCCGATGCCGCGCCGCGCTCGATCAGCGCGGCCATTTCCGTTTCAAGTTCTATTGCGTAGATTTCGACGTGGGCTCCAGCGGCGGCAAGCAATTCCGCCTTCCAGGCCGCTGCCGCCGTTCCGCCTGCGAGCACGGCACGCTTGCCGGCAAGATTGAAGAACACCGGCAGCTTGGCCAAGGCCCCCATGCGCGGGGGCGATTTCTCAGCCGGCTTTCGGGACGCTGTGGGCATCGATGATCCTTGAGATTTCCGAACGGCACGAGCCGCAGTTCGTTCCAGCCTTGACGCACGCACCAACCGCTTCCACGCTAACACATCCCTGCGCGGCAATGGCAGTCGCGATTTCGTTGGCGCCAACTTCGAAGCAGGCGCAGACAATGGCGCCCTTGTCGGGGACGTTGGCGCCGGGGCGTCCGGCGAGGAGACGCAGGCGGTCGCCGGGATCGATGCGTTGCCCGAGTTGGCCCATGGCCCAGGTGCGTGAAACCACGACAGGCTCGCGCGATACGTAGAGGGCCGATTCGAGGCGGCCGTCACGCAGGCGGGCAAAGCGATAATGGCCGGCGCGGGCATCGCGATAGGTCAGTATCTCGTCATTTTCCTCGTTTCCCGACGCAAACAACTGGTGCGCGAAAAGGTCCCAGTCGGGCGGGCGTGCGGAACCGGCCAGTTCGACGCGGTGGCCTGCCTTTGCGGGGGCCTTGGCGAAATAGTCGAGGCCATCTCTCAAAACCGCAGGCTCGCTCGAAATCGCGAAGCCATACCAGGCGGCTTCGAAGGGGCGGACGGCCACGGGGGTGAATTTCGATTCAGGCTGGCCCGACACCGGATCGGTTCGCGACGCAATGAGGACATCGATGCGGGCCTCGCTAGCGTATTGTCCGGTCCAGTGGATGGGTGCGAAGACATTGCCGCGGCGCTGGGCGGGCGTGATCGAGACGCGCAGGACCGCGCGGCCATGCGGGCTTCTGACTTCGCAGAGCGAAGCTGTTCCAAGTCCCGTTGCTGCGGCATCGTCGGGATGGATTTCGAGAAACGGCTCGGCGATGTGCGACATCAGCCGCTGTGTCTTGGCTGTGCGGGTCATCGTGTGCCACTGGTCGCGGATGCGGCCGGTGTTCAGCACGAAGGGGTACTTCGGCGATATCCTCGAAGCGGGAGATTGGTAGCGGGTCGCAACGAAGCGGGCGCGGCGGTCCGCGGTGAAGAAGCCGCCTTCGGCAAAGAATCGGGTCTCGGTGCGGCCGGCGTTCTTGGATTGCGGCCATTGAAACGGTTGAAGGCAGTCGTAAGCCTCCTCGCTGATGTCCTCGAATGCGGAGATGTCAAGGTCGCGGGTGCCGCCGTTTTCGGTGCCGGTCAAGGCGGCGTACTCGGCAAAGATTTCATGCGGGCCGGCGTAGCCGAAGGCATCCGCGTAGCCGAGGCGCTTTGCGACTTCGCAGATCTGCCACCAGTCCGGACGGGCCTCTTCGGGCAAGGCGACGAAGGCGCGCTGGCGGGAGATGCGGCGCTCGGAATTGGTGACGGTGCCGTCCTTTTCGCCCCAGGCGGCGGCCGGCAGGAGAACGTCGGCGAGTACGGTCGTGTCGGTGTGGCGGGTCACGTCGGAGACGGCGACGAAGGGGCAGGACGCGATCGCATCGCGCACGCGGTCGGCTTCCGGAAGGCTGTCGACGGGGTTGGTGGCCATGATCCACAACGCCTTGATGCGACCGTCCGCGACGGCGTCGAACAGGTCGACGGCCTTGTGGCCGGGGGCATCGGCAATGCGCGGCGAACTCCAGAACGACTGGACGATGCGGCGGTGGTCGTGGTTCGCAAGCTCCATGTGGGCGGCAAGCATGTTGGCAAGCCCGCCGACCTCGCGCCCGCCCATGGCATTGGGCTGTCCGGTGACCGAGAACGGACCCATGCCGGGTCTGCCGATGCGGCCCGTCGCGAGATGGCAGTTGATGATGGCGTTGACCTTGTCGGTTCCCGAAGTCGACTGGTTGACGCCCTGGCTGTAGACGCTGAGCGTCCGCTCGGTTGCCGCGAAAATTTCGAAGAACGCGAAGAGGTCGGATTTGTCGAGGCCGCAGATTTCGACGATGCGATCGAGGGACAGCGCGTTGCAGGACTTGATCGCATCGCCGAAGCCGCTGGTGTACTGCTCGATGTAGCCGGGGCTGATGCGTCCGGTCGCCGTGAGGTGGGAGAGCAATCCATTGAAGAGCGCGACGTCGGACCCTGGGGCTATTGCGAGATGCAGGTCGGCGATCTCGCAGGTAGCGGTGCGCCGCGGGTCGATGACGACGACCTTCGTGCCGCGCTCTTTCCTGGCGGCGACGAGACGCTGGTAGAGCACGGGATGGCACCAGGCGAGGTTGGAGCCGATGAGTACGACAAGGTCGGCGAGTTCCAGGTCCTGATAGGTTGCGGGAACAGTATCGGAGCCGAAGGCACGCTTGTGGCCGGCCACCGACGAGGCCATGCACAGGCGCGAATTGGTGTCGATGTTGGCGGTGCCGATGTAGCCCTTCATCAGCTTGTTGGCGACGTAGTAGTCTTCGGTGAGGATCTGGCCGGACACATAGAGCGCCACGCTGTCCGGGCCGTAGGTGGCGATGGTTTCGCGGAAGGCTCCGGCGACCTTGTCGAGGGCGCTCTCCCAACTGGCCGGCTCGCCCGCGATCAGCGGCGTCAGCAGGCGGTCGTCAAGCGACATGGTCTCGCCGAGCGCCGATCCCTTGGAGCAGAGCCGGCCGAAGTTTGCAGGGTGATCGGGATCGCCTTTGACTTCGGCGGTGCCGTCGGCATTGGGGCGGGCGAGAACACCGCAGCCGACGCCGCAGTAGGGGCAGGTCGTGGTGATCCATCCGTCGCCCGCCATCACGCGGCATCTTTCGAATCGGCGAGCCGTGAGGCTTCCAGCAGGATGCGCCCGGCTTCGCTGCGCACGGCGAAGGTTCTCACCTCGCCTTCGTCAGCGCCCTGCGCCAGCCCTGTTTCGAGGCTGATGACCCAGTTGTGCAGCGGGCATGTTACGGCGGCGCCATGGACGATGCCCTGGCTCAGCGGACCGCCCTTGTGCGGGCATTTGTCATCAAGCGCGAAGACGTCGTCGGTGGCGGTGCGAAACAGGGCGAGGCAGCCCATCGGGGTTTTCACCAGCCGCGCACCCTGGCGGGGAATGTCTTCCAGCGCGCCGATGTCGATCCAGACGTTGTCCATCATGGTCATTCCGCTGCCTCCATGCGGCTGAGATCGGCCATGGGTGCGAACTCGTGGGCATCCTTGCCGCCGGTTGCGCGCTCGGCCCATGGATCGGATTGGGAAAACTTCTGCGAGTAGACGAAGGCGTCGAACAATGCCTTGCGCCGCCCGTCGTCCTCGACGACCGCGGCCCTGACGGATCCCATGCCGACGCGCTTGAGCCATTTGTAGATGCGTTCGAGGTAGTGGCCCTGCTCGCGGTAGAGCTGGACCAGGGCGGCGATCATCTCGATGGCATCGTCCTCGGTCCTGACGTGGCAGAGGATCTCGGTGCCCTTGATGTCGAGGCCGGCGGCTCCGGCGAAATGGATTTCGTAGCCCGAGTCGACGCAGATGACGCCGACGTCCTTGCAGGTCGCTTCGGCGCAATTGCGCGGGCAGCCGGAGACGGCCATCTTGACCTTGGCGGGCGTCCACGAACCCCACATGAATTTTTCGATGCGCACGCCGAGACCGGTCGAATCCTGCGTGCCGAAGCGGCACCAGTCGGTGCCGACGCAGGTCTTCACCGTGCGCAGCGACTTGCCGTAGGCGTGGCCCGATACCATCCCGGCCGCGTTGAGGTCGGCCCACACGGCAGGCAGGTCCTCCTTCTTCACGCCGAGCAGGTCGATGCGCTGGCCGCCGGTGCATTTGACGGTCGGGATGGCGAACTTGTCGGCGACATCGGCGATGGCGCGCAGTTCATTGGCGCTGGTGATGCCGCCCCACATGCGCGGCACGACGGAGTAGGTGCCATCCTTCTGGATGTTGGCGTGGACGCGCTCGTTGATGAAGCGCGACTGGCTGTCGTCGACGTATTCTCCGGGCCAGGTCGAGAGCAGGTAGTAGTTGAGCGCCGGGCGGCATTTGGCGCAGCCGCTGGAACTCTTCCATTCGAGTTCCTGCATGAGGTCGGGGATGGTCTTGATGTTCTTGGCAATGATGAGGCGGCGGACATCGGCATGACCAAGGTCGGTGCAGCCACACATCGGCTTGACGGCGGCTGGGTCGTAGGCATCGCCGAGACTGAGGGCGAGAAGCTGCTCGACAAGGCCGGTACAGGTGCCGCACGAGGCGGACGCCTTGGTGTGCGCGCGCACGTCATCGACGGACGTCAGGCCCTTTTCGGCGATCGCCGAGACGATACGGCCCTTGCAGACGCCGTTGCAGCCGCAGATTTCCGCTTCATCCGGCAAGGCTGCAACGGCCGCCGTAGGGTCCAGTTGGCCGCCTCCGGCATAGGCTGGACCGAAGATCAGGCTATCGCGCATTTCGGCGATGTCGGCTGCGTCCTTGATCATCTGGAAGAACCAGCCGGAATCGGAGGTGTCGCCGAACATGACGGCGCCGATGATCCTGTCGTCCTTCAATACGAGCCTGCGGTAGACGCCACGGGTGGCGTCCCGAAGCACGATCTCCTCGCGGTCGTCGCCATCGGCGAAATCGCCGGCGGAAAAGAGATCGACACCGGTGACCTTCAGTCTTGTGGCGAGCGCCTTGTCGACGAAGCCGTTGCCCGGCTTGCCGGCAAGTTCCTGGGCGATGATGGTCGCCTGCTCGTAGAGGGGCGCGACGAGACCGTAGACGTTGCCCTCGAACTCGACGCACTCGCCGACGGCATAGATGTCCGGGTCGGAGGTCAGCAGGCGGTCGGTGACCTGGATGCCGCGTCCCGTTTTGAGACCGGCATCGCTGGCGAGTGCCGTATTCGGCCGGATGCCGACGGCCATGACGACGATGTCGGCCTTGATTTCGTTGCCGTCATCGAGAGCGACGGCGCGGACACGCGGCGGGCCGAGGCTCGGGTGGGTCGATTTGATTTCCCTGGTGCTGGCGCTGGTGAGTACCTTGATGCCGCGGGATTCGAGTTCACGTTTCAGGAGCTGGCCAGCGGCGGCGTCGAGCTGTCGCTCCATCAACGTCGGCATCAGATGAACGACGGTGACGTCCATGCCGCGCGACTTCAGGCCGGCGGCCGCTTCGAGGCCGAGAAGACCGCCGCCGATGACAACGGCGTGGCCGCCCTGCTCGGCGGCAATCAGCATGGCGTTGACGTCGTCGAGGTCGCGATAGGTGAGGACGCCGGCGAGGTCCTTTCCCGGAACCGGGATGATGAAGGGCACCGAGCCGGTCGCGATCAGCAGCTTGTCGTAGGCGGCGCGGGTGCCGTCCTCGGCGGTGACGATCTTGGCTGCGCGGCCGATCTCGGTGACTTTCTTCCCCTTGTGCAGGGTGAGGCCGTTTTCCTCGTACCAGGCATCGCCGTGGATGACGATTTCCTCGTATTGCTTCTCGCCCGACAGCACCGGCGACAAGAGGATGCGGTCATAGTTGGTGCGCGGCTCGGCGTTGAAGATCGTTACATCAAAGGCGCCGGGAGCCAGTTCGAACAATCGCTCAAGGGCGCGGCCCGGGGCCATGCCGTTGCCGACGACGACAAGTTTCTGTTTCATGATCCGCCTCCGTTTCAGGCCGCCTCGTTCTTCGAAGCCGCTTTGCGCTTGGACTTGATGGCTTCGAGTACTTGCGCGTCGGGATTGGCGCCGCCCTCGTAGGCTTCTAGGAAGTCGAGGAGTTCCTGGCGGTAGGCGTAGTAGTCGGGGTGTTCGAGAAGCGCCCTGCGGGTGCGCGGGCGCGGCAGGTCGACTTCCATGATGTTGCCGATGCGGGCGTTCGGCCCGTTGGTCATCATCACGCAGCGGTCGGCGAGAAGGATCGCCTCGTCGACATCGTGGGTGACGCAGATGGCGGTGACCTTGGTGCGGCTCCAGACTTCCATCAGAACTTCCTGCAGCTCCCAACGGGTCAGGCTGTCGAGCATGCCGAAGGGTTCATCGAGGAGGAGGAGCTTGGGGGACAGGGCGAAGGCGCGGGCGATGCCGACGCGCTGCTTCATGCCGTTCGAAAGATCGCTGGCGAGCTTGTCCATCGCATCGGCGAGGCCGACCCGTTCGAGATAGTAGGAGACGACGTCGTCGCGCTCGGCGCGGCTGGCGTTGGGATAGACGCGGTCGACGCCGAGCATCACGTTGTCGCGGGCCGACAGCCAAGGGAACAGCG
>JAHJQI010000110.1 GCA_018819265.1 Alphaproteobacteria bacterium | reverse complement strand
CTAGTACCCGCTTTCAGAAGTTCGTGAGTCATTCGCGGCAACCACCTTGACGAACTTCTGAAAGCAAAGGGTACTAGTAGAATATTGAATCTAGTACCGCTTTTCGATCAGAAGTCCCTGATAGCGGTTGACTGATACGACGCAGGGACTTCTGATCGGCGGTACTAGCCGCCCCGCCTCCGGCTGCCGGCAACGCAGCCAGATAACGAATAAGATCACCCACGAGGGCGACCATGCGCTTCTCCCACTACTTCATCGATCGCCCCATCTTCGCAACCGTGCTCTCGCTCATCATCACGATCGTCGGGGCCATCGCGCAGACGACGCTGCCTGTTGCCGAATATCCCGAAATCGCCCCGCCGACGGTCAACATCACCGCGACCTATCCGGGTGCATCCGCCCAGGTGATTGCCGAAACCGTTGCCTCGCCGATCGAGCAGGAGGTCAACGGCGTCGACGGCATGCTCTACATCGCCTCCCAGTCGACCGGCGACGGCTTGTTGTCCATCAACGTCGTTTTCCGCCCTGGCACCGACATCGACCAGGCGCAGGTGCTCGTCCAGAACCGGGTCTCCGTCGTCGAACCTCGCCTGCCCGAGGATGTCCGCCGGCTCGGGATTTCGGTGCGCAAGGCTTCACCCGACCTGATGCTGGTCGTGCACATGACCTCGCCCGACGGCAGCCGCAGCCAGCAGTACGTTTCCAACTACGCCACGCTCTACGTCAAGGACGTCCTGACCCGCATCGACGGCGTCGGCGCCATCAGGATCTTCGGCGCGCGTGATTATTCGATGCGCGTCTGGCTCGACCCCGACATCCTCACCGCACGCGGCCTCACCGCTTCCGAAGTCGTCGCAGCCCTGCGCGCCGCAAATCTCCAGGTCGCAGCCGGTGCCATCAACCAGCCGCCGGCATCCTCCGACGGAGCCTTTACGTTGTCCGTCCAGACGCTCGGCCGGCTGTCCTCCGTCGAGCAGTTTGAGGACATCGTCGTCCGCGCCGAGCCGAACGGGTCGGTGCTGCGCGTCCGCGACATCGCCCGCGTCGAACTCGGCTCGCAGGATTACACCGTCAACGCCTACCTCGATAACAAGACCGCGACGGCCGTCGTCGCCTTCCAGCGGCCCGGCTCGAACGCACTGCAAACCGCCGACCTGCTCCTCAAGGAGATGAAGCGGCTCTCCGAGGACTTTCCCCCGGGATTGAGCTACTCGGTCGTCTATAACCCGACCGAATTCATCCAATACTCGGTCGATGCGGTCATCCACACGATCTTTGAAGCCCTCATCCTGGTCGTCATCGTGGTGATATTGTTCCTGCAGACCTGGCGGGCAGCGCTCATCCCGATCGTCGCCATCCCGGTGTCGCTGATCGGCAGCTTCACGATCATGGCCGCCGCGGGCATGTCCTTCAACACATTGTCGCTGCTCGGCTTCGTGCTCGCCATCGGCATCGTCGTCGACGATGCCATCGTCGTCGTCGAGAACGTCGAGCGCTACCTCGCCAAGGGCATGTCGCCGCGCGAAGCCGCCTACAAGACCATGGACGAAGTCGGCGGCGCGCTTCTCGCTACGTCCCTTGTGCTGGTCGCCGTGTTCCTGCCGACGGCATTCATCAGCGGGCTGCAAGGCCAGTTCTACAGCCAGTTCGCGATCTCGATTGCCGGCGCCACGATGATCTCGCTGTTCGTCTCGCTGACGCTGTCGCCTGCGATGGCCGCGCTGTTGTTGAAGCCGCACGTCAGGCCGGAGGATCGCCAGCGCGGCCTCGCCTATTGGCTTAGCTCGCCCGTGCGCTGGTTCTTCATGGGGTTCAACTGGCTCTTCGAGGGAATCACCAATGCCTATGGTGCGATCACCGCGCGCCTGATCCGCGTCGGCATCATCGTTCTTGCTGCGTACGGGCTGCTGCTCGTGCCGACCTTCCAGCTGCTGAACAACACACCGACCGGGCTTATCCCGCAACTCGACCGCGCCTACCTGATCGCGGCGTTTCAGCTGCCGCCGGGCTCCACCCTCACACGCACCGACGAAGTCGTTCGCAAGGCGACCGAAGTATTCTTGCAGCGCCCAGGTGTCCAGAACGCCGTCGCCTTCGTCGGCTTCGATGGCGCAACCTTCACCAACGCGCCTAACGCCGGCGTCATATTTGTGACCCTCCAACCCTTCAGCGAGCGGGAGAAAGCCGGTCTGACAAAGGATCAGATCCTCGCCGACCTCCGCCAGGAGATGTCGAAGCAGCGCGACGCCTTTGTCTTTGTCATCGAGCCGCCTTCGGTTCGCGGCATTGGAACGGGCGGCGGCTTGAAAGGCTACGTGCAGGATCGCTCCGGCCGCGGCCTGCCGGCCCTGGAAGGCGCCACCTGGGCCGTTGCCGGAGCCGCCAGCCAGACCCCGGGCTTCACCCAGGCGTTCACGCTTTTCAACACGCGAACGCCGCAGGTCTATGCCGATATCGACCGAACCAAGGCCGAACAGCTCGGCGTTCCGATCCAGCGCGTCTTCGATACGCTGTCGATCTATATGGGCTCCGCATTCGTCAACGATTTCAACATTCTGGGCCGCACCTACCGCGTCACCGCACAGGCCGACAACCCCTACCGAACCACCGTGCGCGATGTCGCCAACCTGCGCACCCGCAACGTCGACGGCGACATGGTCCCGATCGGTTCGGTGGCCAGCTTCCAGAACACGACGGGTGCCTACCGCGTCCCCCGCTACAATCTCTATCCCGCAGCCGAGGTGCAGGTTGGGTTGCAGCGCGGCTTCTCCTCGGGCCAGGGCATCGCAGCCTTGGAAGCGATCGCCGAAAAGTCTCTGCCTTCCGGCTTTGGCTTCGAATGGACGGAAATCGCACTGCAGGAGAAACTGGCGGGTTCGACTGCGATCCTTGCATTCAGTCTCGCCGTCCTCTTCGTCTTCCTGCTGCTGGCCGCGCTTTACGAAAGCTGGCTCCTGCCGCTGGCCGTCATTCTCATCGTGCCGCTGTGTATTCTCGCCGCCATGATCGGCGCGAACTTCCGCGGCCTCGACCGCAACATTCTCGTCGAGATCGGCCTTATCGTCCTGGTTGGCCTTGCAGCGAAGAACGCCATCTTGATCGTAGAATTCGCCAAGCAGGCCGAAGAACTCGAAGGCAAGACCCGTTTTGAGGCCGCTGTCGAAGCCGCCCGCACGCGCCTGCGCCCAATCGTCATGACGTCGCTGGCGTTCATCCTGGGCGTGCTGCCGCTCGTCGTTGCGACCGGTGCCGGCGCCGAAATGCGTCAATCGCTCGGCACCGCCGTGTTCTCCGGCATGATCGGCGTGACGCTGTTCGGCCTGATCTTCACGCCGGTGTTCTACGTGATGTGTCGCGGGCTGGCGCGTGTCGGTAAGCCCCGGCCGAAGCCGACCGAGAACGTGGAACCTGAAGTCAGTCCCGCAGAATAGCTGTGGCTGGCTGCAATGTCCGACCGGCTTACTCGACGAGCGACACCGGCTGGCCTGCGCCGCGGATGCCCTTCGGTACCGGCACGTCGGTCTTGCCGTAATCGGTGTTGAGGATCAAGTGCGGGCCGCCGTAGAGGCGCATAGAGCTGGCGACGATGGCCGTATAGGCCGAATCATGTGCGATCGGAGCACTGGCATCGACCCGCAACTCGCCTGTCGGAATGTAGATCGTTCCAAGCAACACCGGCGCGTTGTTGCTGAACAGCTTATGCACAGTATCCTTCGCCTGTTGACGCGAAACGAAAACCAGCATTCCAGCCATTGCTCCGGTCGAAGGCGCTTCGAGGCTGAGTGAACTATCGTTGGCGACGTTCAGAACGGATTTCACGTCGCTATCGAAATAAAGGCCAACGCCACTGCCTTCGATGGCCGCACCGGAATCGACGAGCAGTGGGCCGTTCTTGAAGACGTAGATCCCGGGCCTGAACTCAACGGCTGCATTGTTGGTGAGATGAATGCCGCCGCAATACGTGCCGGGATTGAGCGTCCGCGAACCGCCATTCACAACAAGGTCGGTCTCCACACAGCCACCGGTGACGACGGGTTCGTCGCGCCCGCTCAGCGGATCTTCAAAGCTGGGGCAGTCGACGAGCGGCATTGGGTTGAAGTTGCCTGGCCCGCCGTCCTTGCCGCCGCGCGTGCAGATGAAGCTTGCGGTCAGGCTCGCGCTATTCTTGGAAATCATGCCGCGACTGTGGATTGAGTTCGAATAGACTGCGCAATTGCGCCCTGTGACACGCGCATCCTGCTCCAGCGAAATCGCTCCGTTTGCGCTTTCCTCGAGTGCCAGCACGCAGATGTTCGGCTGCCCGACAACACGCGCCACGCTGCGTATCTTGAGGTCGGGAAATTCGAGCCCGAGTGCGCCCCCGACGATCGCATCGACCTTCTGCGTGATCGTCACCTCGACTTGCAGAGGGCTGTCCGTCACCGACGCCTTGACGATCGGCACCGCTGTATTCTTGCTGGCGAGCGAGGCCTTGTTCACATCGATGTAGCGATTGACCATCGCCTCAACCACGGCCGCCACATTCTCCTTCTTCGAATCCGACAGGCTGAGTTCCTTGGCGCCGGCCAGCGCGGAAATATCGGCAGCCTCCTGCAGAACCGATTTGTGCGTCAGCGTCCAGGCATAGTCCACTGCGCTTAGGCTGATACCGAGCAGGACCGGCATCAGCAGTGCGAACTTCACGAAAATCGTGCCGTCCGCCGCGCTCTTGAAACATCGAAACCTCTTGGGCATCATCTGCATTCGATCTGCTTGCGCTTGCCAAACCCCACTCGATCCTGCCGCGGCGAAACGGACTCACGACGCATTTCGCCACCGACGAACGATTGCACGATTTCAATAAAGTTGAACCGAAATCACCCGGAACACTTAGAAAAGCGTTTCATACGTCCTATATCGAAACATCTGAAAATGGTGATCGATCAAGCCGCGAAATCGCGCTCCAGCCGGACACGATCCGCGGGAACGACCAGCATCGCCGTCGTACCATGGTCAGGCATCGACCGGATTTCGAGTACACCGCCGTGCGCCTCGGCAATCGCCTTCACGAGCGGCAGCCCGACACCTTCGGAGCAATTCTGCTCTTGGAATTCCGACTCGTCTGTCGGATGCAGGCGGGCCGCATAGAAATCCGGCTCCATCCCGGGACCATCGTCATTGATGACTATCGTCAGCATGCCGTCGGGATGCACGTCGGCTTCGAGCGTCACCGTACGGCCTTCCGGCGAGTAGCGCACGGCGTTGTCGAGAAGGTGCGACACGGCAAGCGACAATCCCTCTGGATCGCATGCGATGTAGGCATCCTCAGGCACCCGTACGATGCTGACCGGCACGTTGTGCTCTCGCGAACGCTGCTGCACGCGAATTTGCGCATTGGCGAGAAGGTTCATCAGCGGCACCCGCACGTCATCGACGTTGACGCGGCTGCACAGCGCCTTCGACATCGATTGCCCCTGGACAAGGGAGTTCTGGATCAGCAAAGTTTCCCTCTCCAACTCGTCGATGAGCCCGAACGCACTCTCAACATCGCCTCCGCTTCTGATAGTGCTGGCCAGTCGATGCAGGATCTCATGGATCCGCTCGGTTCCGCACGCACCTGCTTC
Organism: Alphaproteobacteria bacterium; assembly: GCA_018819265.1. Lineage (GTDB taxonomy): Bacteria > Pseudomonadota > Alphaproteobacteria > Rhizobiales > Hyphomicrobiaceae > Filomicrobium. The sequence continues at coordinate 30,951 of JAHJQI010000110.1, read as the reverse complement.
GAGCGTCCGCCGCAGCACGACGTCCTTGATGCGGACCGCGGCCTCCGCGCGTTGCGCCAGGTTCCGCGCCTGATGGGCTGCATGGGTCAACCGCATCAGGTATTCGATGTGACTGCTGAACGTCGACCAATGCAGCGGCTTCGTCAGGAACGACGTCGCCCCGGCACCGAACGCATCCTGGATCGCCTTGGCGTCTGTCCGGGATGTCACCACGATGATGGGCAGGTGCTTCGTGCGCGGATGTCCGCGCACGCATTGGATCAATGAGAAGCCGTCGACGTTGGGCATGTCGAGATCGACGATGGCCAGATCGACATGCTTGTTGTTGCGCAAGAGCTTCCACGCCGCGCCGCCGTCTTCGGCCGACTGCACATCGCAGCCCATCTGCGTCAGCTTGCTTTCGAAAAGCTGGCGAATAATCGGATCGTCGTCCGCCACGACAACTTGCGTGCGGTCCATCGTTTTATGTTCTGCCATTTCGACTTGCACCTGTGATCCAAAGCAATGCGGCCGGATAACCAGCGCATCCGGTCATGATGTCTTCGCTTCACTCTCTATGACCAATCTGAAGATCAGATTTAGAATTGTAATTAATGAATCATGAATAAATCGCTTGTTTACGGAATTCAGGCAGTTTCAACGGCAATCCGGCCGCAGAAATGCACCCGGGAAACAGATACGAGAAGAGCGCCAACCGTTGCGTATTTCGCCGCCGAAACTCAGTTCGATCAAAACCAAACTGGCATTGATCGTCCTTGCAGGTGTTGTCAGCGCAATGTTGTTGACGGCCCTCGTCACCGGCTGGCAGGCCGCCGACCGCCGTTTCCACGGACTGAAGGACGAACTCCACGGCGTCGCCTCGACGCTGGCCATCGCCGTTGCCCCTTCCCAGTCGAAAGGCGCGCATCACGACGTGCAGAACATCCTGCGCGCCATCGGACGCATGCCGAAGGTGAAGTTCGCCCGCGTGCTCGACATGCAAGGCGTCCTCATTGCCTCGTTCGGCAACGGGGTCATGCTGCAGAGCGACGCCAACATCGCTGAGGCCGACGACGAGCCGGGCCTGCTGACGCTCCTGACAATGCAGACTTATCCCGTCGAGGTGCCGGTTATCCACGCCGGTGAGGAGGTCGGGCGCCTGTTTCTGATCGCCGACGTCTCCGATCTGCGCAGCGTTCTGGCCGACAGCCTCCGCTTCGCCGTCGTCTGGAGTTTGTTTGCCGCCATCACCGGCCTGCTTGTCGCCATGCGACTTGAAAAATCCCTCACCGGTCCAATCCTCGACCTGACGACCGCCATGCGCGATATCCGCCAGCACCACGATTTCACAACCAGGGTGGAACGCAAATCCGACGATGAGACCGGAGATCTTGTCGACGCCTTCAACGACATGCTCAACGAGATCCGCACGCGTGATGCAGCACTTGCCAGACACCGCGAGACCTTGGAGCAGACCGTTGACGAGCGCACCCGCGATCTGCGCGAAGCAACCATCGCGGCGCAGGCAGCGAATGCCGCGAAGTCGGACTTTCTCGCCACCATGAGCCACGAAATCCGCACGCCCATGAACGGCATGCTCGTCATGGCCGAACTGCTCACTGCCGCGGGAATGCCCGCCCGCCTTCAGCGCTACGCCGACGTCATCGTCTCTTCGGGAAAATCGCTGCTCTCGATCATCAACGACATCCTCGACTTCTCGAAGATCGAGGCCGGCCGCATGGAACTCGAGGCTGTCCCCGTCGAACCGCGCAGGCTCGTCGACGAGGTCACCCGGTTGTTTGCCGAACGCGCATCCTCCAAGGGGCTTGACCTTGCGGGCTTCGTTACTGCCGATGTGCCAAGCGTCATCGCCGCCGACCCTGTCCGCCTCAACCAGATCCTCTCGAACCTCGTCAACAACGCCTTGAAATTCACCGAATCGGGCGGCGTCGGCGTACGCGTCTGCCTCGCCTCTGAGTTTGCGGCGACGACGGACGCCGGCGAGCCGGTCTCCGCCAGGCCGCTCCGCTTCGAGGTGACGGACACAGGCATCGGCATCCACGAGGACAAGGTCGCAACGATTTTCGAAGCCTTCTCCCAGGCCGATCAGTCGACCACCCGCAAGTTCGGCGGCACCGGCATCGGCCTGGCGATCTGCCAGCGCTTGAGCCACGCCATGAATGGCTGCATCGAAGTATCGAGCACCTTCGGCGCCGGTTCGACATTCGCCCTTAGCGCCTGCTTCGAAGTGCTTGAAGATGCGCCCGACCTGACATCGCTCGCCGGCCGCAATGACGAAGAACGGCTGCCGCTGCACATCGCCATGCCATCGAGCCCGACTCGGAACGCTCTCGTCGAGTACGCCCGCAACTACGGCTACGATCCGATTCTGAACGACCAGATCGGCACGACGGCGATCGAATGCCTCGCGGAAGCCGCCGCCCCAGCTTCGCCGGCCATCGTCATCTCGCGTTGCTGCGAACTGCTGAAAAAGTTGCGCTCGGCAAACGGCAGGTTGAAGCTCGTGCAGCTGGCCGGCTTTGGCCAATCCTGCGGCCATGCGAGCCAGAGTCCGGCACACTCCGACACTACGATTTCCTGGCCGCTTGCCACCGACGAAATCTCCGAACTGTTTGCAGCACTGCGCACTGACAACCTTGAACGGCTCCGCTGCCGCGACGGCGACGCATCCCGCAAACCCGCAATCGCGTCGTTTGCGGGCGTGCGCGTCCTCGCAGCAGACGACAGCGCCATCAACCGCGAAGTCCTTGGCGAAGCCCTCGGACGCCTCGGCGTCGAGGTTGTCAACGTCGAGGACGGCGTCGAAGCCGTCGAGGCCGTCGCGTCGCAATCGTTCGACCTTGTACTCATGGACGGCTCGATGCCACAGATGGACGGCTTCGAAGCAGCCCGGCGCATCCGGGCGTGGGAAGCTGCGAAAAATCGTTCCGCCATGCCGATCATCGCGTTGACTGCCCATGTCATCGGCAGCCAGGCAAGCCGCTGGCGCGACGCCGGCATGAACGACTGCCTCACCAAGCCCTTCACCATTGGCATGCTCGAAAAGACGCTGCGCACCTGGCTGCCGGATCGCGAAGCGGCTTCCGGCGTAGAAGCTGCCGCAGCCATCCCGTACGGCAACGGCGCCGAGGGTTCGCTAGAGCGTCACCCGGCCACACGCGCGCCGGCCGCCGTTGCTGACGCCGCTCGTGCGCCGATGAGCTTCCCGCTTCTCGACCCCGACGTCCTCGACCAGATCCGCGAGATGCAGGCCGGCGACATGGATCTCGTTGCAAAGGTCGTCGCGCTCTATAGAACCCACGCACCCGAAGCGCTTCGCTCCCTTCGCGGCTCATGGCAGGACGCCCCCGACGACGTGATTGCCACAGCGGCGCACGCCCTGAAGTCGCTGTCGCGCAATATCGGCGCGGTCCGCGTCGCCGAGATCTGCGAAGTCGTCGAATCCGGCGCCCGCGAAAATTCGCTCGACCGCGCCCCCCCACTAATGAAAGAACTTGAAACTGCACTCGAAGCGACGCTTGGGGCACTCCCGGCAGCCAACCCGCGGGCGGATTCGTCTGCCGCTGTCGCATAAATTGGCCGACCAGCCAGATTCGCATATGCAGGCAGAAACGGATCAGGTTCGCCCCTACCCATCGGCGACGGCAGCGACTACGTTAGCGCCAACTCCCTCTCTACCTCCCGCCACCAGCCGAAAGACCGCCGATGAACCGAATTGCTGTCCAGATGGACCGGCCCGAGAAAATCAACATCAAGGGCGACACGACGTTCGCGCTGATGGTCGAAGCGCAATCGCGCGGCCTTGAATGCTACGAGTTCCAGCCGCAATCGCTGGCGATCGAGGGCGGCGCGATCACAGCCTTGATGCGTCATGCCCGCGTCAATCCCGGCAACACGCAAGACCCCTTCACGCTCGGTGAACCCGAGCGCCACCTGCTCGGCGATTTTCCGGTGGTTCTCGTCCGCCAGGACCCGCCCTTCGACATGGCCTACTTCTCCAACACCTACCTCCTCGAATTGCTTCCCGCGACGACGCGCGTCCTCAACAATCCCCGCGCCATCCGCAACACTCCCGAGAAATTGAGCGCCCTGCACTTCCCCCATCTGATGGCCGCGACCCTCATCGCGCATGACCGCAAGCTCATCACCGACTTCGCCCGCCGTCATGGCGAGATCGTCCTCAAGCCGCTGTCGCTGTTCGGCGGCGAGATGATCGTCAAGACCAACTTGGACGACCCCGACCTGCCCCGCCATCTCGACGAACTGCTCTCGCACTCCGCCGAACCGATCGTCGCCCAGGAGTTCCTGCCCAACGTCAAGGAGACCGACAAGCGCGTCATGATGCTGGAAGGCGAGGTCGCCGGCGTACTCGGCCGCATCCCCGCCGAAGGCAACTTCGTCGCCAACATTCACTCCGGCGGCCGCCCGGTTCTGACTTCCCTTAACCAGCGCGAGGAGCAGGTCTGCCGCGAAGTCGGCGAAAAGCTCAAGGAGTGGGACATCTTCTTTGCCGGCCTCGACCTCATCGACGGCCAGCTATCCGAAATCAACGTCACCTCGCCGACCCTGACCGTTGAACTCAAGGCCGTCGGCGGCCCCGACATTCCCAAGCTCTACTGGGACAAGATCCTCCGCTGAACGAAGTTCCCCGCGTCGATTTCAGGGTCGCGGCGCCGATGCCCGGGTCTGATGCCGCCGTTTCGGCATCCTGGCCTGGATTATTTACCGCTCTCAGGAATTTCGAAGGACCAGGAGAACGGCGGCATAACGGCGGATTCTTGCCGACCACGCGCCCGCAACCACCCTCGCGCCGCCTCGTTTGGCACCGGCCCGGGAGCCGGAACGCACCCGGCGGCGGTTTTCCCCAACGCAGACGACTTGCGCGTAACGTCGCAGAACCGGTGATTTCCCGCCTGCTCCGCCCAATTTCCAAGTGACTTTTGGCGGACTGCTGCCCTACAGCCTCACCCATCGATGATGAATCGCGCTACGCAGTCACCAACAGCCGTCGGGCGCCGTCTCTGCTTTGCTGGTAAGGCTGCGCACCTGACGACATCGCAAGCCCCCTTCGCGGTATTCCGCCGGAGAGGGCCAAGGGGAGAGTTAGGACATGCTCTTTACCAGGCGCTTCAACTCCGCTGAGCGTGTCGAAATCACCACCGGCCCGCCCGTCGGGGTCATCGACATCGGCTCCAACTCGGTCCGCCTCGTGATTTACGAAGGCGCAGTCAGGGCGCCCACCCCGTACTTCAACGAGAAGGAACTATGCGGGCTTGGCCGCCGCGTCGCCAGCACCGGGCGCCTGGGGAAATGCGCGATAGACTGTGCACTGCGGGCGCTGAAGCGCTTTCGCGCCATTGCCGACGCCCTCAATGTCGGCGACTTGAAGGTTATTGCGACCGCAGCCGTCCGCGACGCCGAGGATGGCGGAAAGTTTATCGCGATCGCCGAAAAGGTCTGCCGCGTCGACATTCAGGTCCTGACCGGGCAGGAAGAAGCCAGGATCGCCGCGCAGGGCGTCCTGATGGGCGTTCCGGATGCCGACGGCATCGTCGCCGACATGGGTGGCGGCAGCGTCGAACTGGTCGACGTCAAATCCGGCGACGTTCGTAACGCCATCACGTTGCCGCTCGGCGGCCTTCGCTTGATCGACATGTCCGGCGGCAGGATCGAAAAAGCGGAGGAACTGATCGATGCCGCGCTTGCCGGCGTTCCGTGGCTCAAGGATGCCGGCGGCCGTACGTTCTACGCCGTCGGCGGCACCTGGCGGGCCGTCGCTAAGATGCACATGGCCGGCTCCGACTATCCTTTGAACGTCATGCACGAGTACGATCTGGACGCCACAGAGGCGCTCACCTACACCGAGAAGATTCGCAGGTCGAAACGGTTCGCTGCCTTGCCCGGCAGCTCCGCGATTTCCAAGCAGCGCCGCGAAGTGGTGCCGTTCGGCGCGCTGCTGATGGAGCGCCTTCTATTGAAAATGAAGCCGAAGTCGGTGCAGTTCTCCGTCTTTGGCGTGCGCGAAGGCATCTTCTACTCGCTGCTCGATGAAGACGAGCGCGCCAAGGACCCGCTGCTCAGCTACTGCCGCAGGCTGGCCGAGCTCTATTCCCGCTCGCCTTACCATGGCGAGGAACTCTGCCACTGGACCGACGGGCTGTTCAGACATCCCGAACTCACCGAAACCGACGAGGAACGCCGCCTGCGCTACGCCGCCTGCCTCATTTCGGATATCGGCTGGCGTGCGCACCCCGATTACCGCGGAGAGCACAGCCTCGACGCGGTCGCCCATTCGGCCTTGAGCGGCATCGACCATCCCGGCCGCACCTTCCTGGCCCTGTCGATCTATTTCCGCCACGCCAGCCGCGGCGAGGAAGAAGGCGAAAAACTCTCGAGCCGCCTGAAGAAGGCTGCCAGCAAACGCGCTCTGAGGCGGGCAAAGATCGTCGGAGCCGCAGTTCGCGCCGCCCACATGCTATCGGTTGGCATGGCCGGCAAGATCAACCAGACCTCCCTCGCTTACGAAAACGGTGTGCTCGTTTGGAGCATACCTACCGCAATATCGGACCTCGATGGCGCCCGGCTGCGCCGCCGGTTTGAAACGCTCGCCCACCTTGTCGGCTGCATTCCGCAAGTTCGAATCTTCTGATACCGGCATCGCCCGCGAAATCGGCGGAACCGGCGCTGCGAAGCCGCGCAACGGCTCGATCCCCGGTCAATCAGCAGCTTTCGAGAAAGTGACGTTGCCTTATGCCTAGAGCAACGTCCGATCTGACGGAATCGCCGAAAAGCGATCGCCTATGGTCGGATGATGCTCTAGGCTTGCCACAATCTCCTCGCAATAAGTTCAATGCGGCGTTTGCTGGCGCATGGCTTGCACTGAGGTATTCGGTGTACGGGATCGGTCGCCTGATTCCGGACGTACGTCGTCTAATACCCGCTTTCAGAAGTTCGTGAGTCATTCGCGGCAACCACCTTGACGAACTTCTGAAAACAGAGGAGTAGAATGTTGAATCTACTACCGCTTTTCGATCAGAAGTCCCTGAAAGCGGCTGACTGATACGACACAGGGACTTCTGATCGGCGGTACTAGCGTTGGTAAATCTACCGGCACGATCGAACAAAGAGCCTATGGTTCCGACTGACACGTGGGGACCAGGTGTCGATTCGGAACAAATGAGATGCGATGCACCATTCAGGGGACACATCCGTGACCGCCGCCGATCCTTACGCGACGTTAGGCGTCTCGCGCGATGCCGGCGATGACGAGATCCGGCGGGCATTCCGCAAGCTCGCGAAGGAACTCCACCCGGATCTGCACCCCGACAACCCGGCCGCCGCCGACCGCTTCAAGCGGGTATCGGCCGCCTACGATATCCTCGGCGATCCCCCCAAGCGGCGCCAGTTCGACACCGGCGAAATCGACGCAGCCGGCGAGCCCCGGCGCGGCTATCGGCAGGCTTCTGCCAATGGCGTCAACGGCCATGCCGGTCAGCACGGGTTCGAAGGATTTTCCGGCATCTTCGAAGAGATGTTCGCAGCCAACCGAGGCCAGCCCGGCTATCGCGGCCAAGGCGCTGGCCCGGCCACCGGCCAGCGCGGCACCAGTGGCCTTAACCGCCGTGGCCAGGACGTTCGCTATACCCTCGAAGTCGATTTCAACGAAGCCATCACCGGCGTCAAGAAGCGCGTCACCATGCCCGAGGGCGGCATTCTCGACCTCAATGTTCCCGAAGGCGTCGCCGACAGCCAGATCCTGCGCCTGCGCGGCAAGGGCGGTCCCGGCCTTCTCGGCGGAGAACCTGGCGATGCACTGGTCGAGATCAAGGTTCGCCCGCACCCCCGCTTCCGCCGTGAAGGGCTCGATATCTACAGCGACGTCCCCATCACCGTTGATGAAGCCGTTCTCGGCGGCAAGATCGAAGTCTCCACCATTTCCACCCGCGTTCAGCTGACGCTGCCCAAGGGGACGAGTTCGGGCCGCATGTTCCGCCTCAAGGGCAAGGGCGTGCGTAACGCCAAGACCGGCGAGACAGGCGATCAGATCGTCACCGTCCGCATCGTCATGCCGGACCACGTCGACGATGAACTCGCCTACTTCTTCTCCACCTGGAAGCAGAAGCGCAGCTACGATCCCGGCCCGAGGTGACGTGTTTTTTTGGCTGATGTCAGCCTTCGGGACGCAACCGGAAACCCTTCGACTTCGACTTCCGCTTCGAGTGGCCGGGCAGAGCCACGCGTCCTGCGGGGGAGGAGCGGCTCTGCCCTATCCCCTCAATTCAGGGGAATATTGACCCATAGCTGGCCGGTGTAGGATTCGAAGTCGTCTGCTCCGATGCCGTCGTAGGCGAGAGCTCCTCTGACCGCCATGCCGCTTGGCGTGCGGTACAACAGCCCGCCCTCGATCTGCGCGCGGCTCTCGTCGGTGTCGACGAGCACCCCGTTGACGAACAGATCGTCGGTCTGGAAGTTCCAGATTCCCTTGATGCCGATGTGCGGCTCGAGGACAGACCCGTCGGAGTGGCGGAATTGGTAGCCGACTTCCGCGCCGCCGGTCACCCGTCCGATCCTGGCTTCGCCGCCATCGACGGCCTGGCCGAGGCTATTGAAGTAGGTGTCATAGGACTCCTGGCCGTAGGCCAGACCGACCTGGGGCGACAGTCGCCAGTTGCCGAACTGGTAGTTGCCGGTCAGGTTCGCATTTGCCAGCCAGCGTTCGGTTTCGAACGCACCGCTGCGCCAGCCTGCCGCCGCATCCTGCAGCCAGATGTCGTTGTCCGACGTACCCCACGCCGCGCGGGCGTCGAAGTAGAGGGTGTCGGTCAACTTGATGCCGATATAGGGGCCGGCCATCCAGCCGGTTCCTTCGACTTCGCCGAGGAGCGTCGGATCGTCGATGTTCTCGCGGGTATCGTCGACCTGAACGAGGGCGCCAACAAGGATTCCAGGTGCGATGGCATAGTCGGCACCAACGTAGAGAACCCTGAAGTTACCGTCGCGCTGGAGCCCGCCGGTGGAGTCGTTGTAGCCGCTGAACTGACCCTCGACCCAGATATCGAGCCGCTGATGCAAGGCGTTCTTCGGCATGTGGTACATCTGTCCATTGTAGTCGAGACCGGCTTCCTGCAGCTTCTTCTGCTCTTCCTGGAGCTGTGCTGCCTTGCCCGATTCCCTCAGTTCGCTGAGGCTGGTGCCGAACTTGAAGCTGCTCGATCCGCCGGCAGCACTGGAAAGCTGGCCCATGATGGAGGACAACAGCGGGCTGTTGGTGCCGCCGCGCGGGTTCCACGGCTGATCGTCTTCTTCGTTGGCGAACAGTACGCCGGAGTTCTGCTGGCCATAGGCCGGATTGCCGAACGCCTGGTTGCCGAAGGCCTGGTTTCCGAACGCCGGCAGTTCGGGCGTTCCAACGCCGCCGATGCGAGGTGCCGCTCCGGTGCCTGTCGGGGCAGCACCGAGCTTCAAAGGTGGAGGCTGCGAGCAATCGTCTTTCAGGCCGCACGCCGGCGGATCCTGAGGCTGCAGCCTGCGCAGCAGGCGCGCGCGGTCGGGACCATGCGTCAGCAGGTTGTCGACACGCCTGTGGATGAACAGCCGGGTGACTTCACGCATGCGGTCGTCACGCTTCTTGAAGTTGGTGAACGTGCAGGTGATCGCCTGGTTGACCGACAGATCGACGGTGATGGCGTTACCCTGCTTGTTGCCGCCACCCGTGCAGCTCACGCTCTGCAATTTCCATCCGTCCGGGATATTGGTTTCCCGCACGGTGTACTGGCCGATGGTCAACCCGGTGAACTTGCGGTTCTCGCCGTTGCTCAGGTTGAAGCCGGACTGGCCCGTCACCTGGAAGGAGAAGTCGCCGTCGCCGCCAACCGTCACCTTGCGCACCGTGATCGTGCCGGTTTGGCGGACGTTGCGGAATGTGCATGTGATGTTGTCGCCCGGGTCGAGATTGATCGTCGCGCTGCGGCCCGGAATGCTGGTCGAATCGCCTTGACCGTTGGCTCCGGCGCCGGTGCAGGACAAAGCCGTCAGCTTGTATCCATCCTGCTGGGTTTCGGTGATGACGTAGGTGCCCGCCGTCGTGAAGTTCCGGCTTTGGCCGTCGGCGAGCTGGAAGGCGGCGGGCGCCTGCGGGCCGGTGTTGGAGAACATGAAGCTGGTGTTGTCGCCGTTGCCGGGAACGTCCTTGACGATGGTCAGCGAAGCCGGCGCCAGCGTGTTGGTGAACTTGCACTCGGTGGTCTGGCCCGCGATGACGGTGACGTCGACGGAGTTGCCGTTGAGCTGGCCGCAATCGACACCCGTCAGCGTCCAACCGGCCGGGATGTTGATTTCCGAGATCGTAAAGTTGCCGGGTGCGAGCGGCGTGATCGTCTGCATATCGCCATTGGCGAGGCCGTTGGCGCTACCAACCACCGCGTTGCCGGCATCTCTCACTTCGAAGTCGAAATTGTCGTTTCCACCAATCGTTTCCTTGGTGATCTTGATCGATCCGACCTGATTGACGTTTGTGAACGTGCATGACGTCGTCTGGTTGGCCGTCACGTCAACTGTGACCGTATCGCCGTTGCGCGTCCCGCAAGCGCTGATGGTATCGAGCGACCAACCTGCCGGAAGATTCGTTTCCGTGATGGTGTACTGCCCGGTCGGAATGCCGTTGCGGGTTTCGGTCTGGCCATCGACGAGCTGGAATGCAGGCGCAAGGAGTGCGTTCTGGTCGTCGCGGATCTCGAAGTCGAACGGAGTTGCGCCACCACCTGCTGCGACCTTCGTCACCTCGAGGTTGCCAAGCGCGCGCGTGTTTTCATAGATGCATTCGCCAACAGCTCCGTCGGCCAGAGTGAAGCTGCCGGCAAGACCGTTCCGTGTGAAGTTGCTGACTCCCGTGCCGGTGCACGACAGATTCGTCAGCGTCCAACCAGGTACCGGTGGCGTTTCGGTAAAGGTGTAGTCGCCCGGGACGAGGTTGACGAGTGTCGTGCCAGCGCTGTCGACGTTCTGGGCGTTGGTCGTCTCGGTAAAACCCGCTATTGCGTTTTGCCCGCCCGGAACCGTGGTGGCGGCAAAATCGAACGCACCGGTACCGTTGATCGTCTGCTTCTTGATCGTCACGGATGCCAGCTTGCGGTTGGTGACGGTACAGACTGTTGTGGTGTTCTGGGTCACGACGGCCTGATCGGTCGGTTGGCCGCCGCAAACGATGCTGTCGAGTATCCATCCGGCCGGGGGCGTTTCGGCGACGGTGTAAGTCCCGGTCGGAACGACCTGACTGTTCTGGCCGTTGCCGCCAACGGTCGTAATGGAGAAATCGAGCGGGGCGTTCGCCCCGAGCGTCGCCGTTATCGGGAAGGTGTCGTTGCCCCCGATCGCAACCTTGTTGATCGTCAAGGTTCCCCTGGCGGGCGCGCAGGAACAGGTCACCGTGGCGCCGACTTCCGAATTCTGTCCAACCTGATTAGGCTGCGTGCCAGAAATATTCACGTTCACCCGCGTATCGGCCGCACCCGGCTCGCTGTGCGCGAAAGACTGCACCGAGGCGATCGGAGCAGGTAACACCGTGACCGCGTCAGTGAGCGGGGTTGCAGGCAGCAATGAAACAGGAATTTGGCCACTCTTATTATACACCACATCAAAGTTTTGGATGTTAGTGCTGTTGAGGTTCTCGACTGTCAGTGTGAGCTGATCGCCTGGGTTAAGGCTGACAATCTGGCAGAACGCGTTGTTCGAACCTTGCGTGCCATTACCATTTTCGTTGCCACTGAGAATACGTTGACGGTCTGCAATGTTGGCGGACGCGGCGCTTGCGCAGTCGGAACAGACAATACTATTGCCTTGGCCTGTGGTCCGACATCCAGGTGCACGTTGCGCATGCGCGGCATCGAATGCCAGGAAAGGACCTGCCAGGAGCAGGAGAGCGACGAGGATACCCAAAGCCCAATAGCGACGACCTGCTCGATCGCCGCTTCGGTTGCTGTTCGCTTGCGAAATACGCCGTTCCCTACGCATAATATACTCGCCAACTCAGGACAAAACTTCCCCGATCCGGCAGAGCAGATGCTCAGCCGGTTGTTCCGATTTTGTTGTTGGGATTGACCGAAAGCCTTGAGGCCGGCGGTTCTCCCCCCTGTTCGCGTGGCAATGGTTTGGGGAGGGGAAGGTACGGACCCGCGGGGCAGCGTCCGTACCTCCTCAAGTGCACTTCAAGCGATGCCACATCGCTTACGCGCACAGCCCCTCAATGTGGATCGCGCTGCCCCCGGCCTTAAACCTGAGGCAAAGCGATCCCGTAATCAGCCGATCCGCAAAGATCGACCGAAGCGTTAACCGGTCCCCCCGAGCGCGCTGACGCGTCGGCTACCGGTTATTTCAGGAGTGTTGTGGCACCACTCCAAAATACGGCGTTCCCACCCCGCTATGGTGGCTTCGATTGCTCGAGCCTAAACTCGATGCGTCCCGCATTCTGAATTCGCAGAGCCCTAGTGGCCTCGGGTCTGCTCATCTCCGAACTGACCTTCGAAATGATCAGCTTGCCTGCTGTCCCGCCAGTCACGGGCAGTGCGTCCGAAATTCTTTGCCCTCGATTACGTCAAGTCAATTATTCATAACATGACGTTATCCACACCTTGTCCACCGGCAACTTTCGAGTCAAGTCAACCGTTCAAAAAGCCACGAAGTTGGTGGCAAGTGAGACTGGGAAACAACACTTCTGCACTCAAAGAGCATGTAATTATCAGTGTAAAACAAACGTTTAGGACGCTTTACGCAACCAGGATCTAGCGATCCGCCTTCCTGGGCAACGCCTACACTACAGTCCGTAAAAATGTGATCTTGGCCGGCATGCTCAACAGCAAGTCGGCTCGGCACCTGTGACCCGCCCGATGACTGTTGCGCAAATAGCTTGACATTGCCTGCTGAATGGCACTTCGGCGTTTTCGCATTCGATATCGAATTTGCATGCCCGCCGTCGGATCAGTCGTGCGCTATCGGGGAAGTGTCGCGCCCGGCTAACCTGAAACAAATTCAAAGCTTGCCGAAACGCCATCTGCGGAAAACGAATTGTGCGTCGTTCCTGAATAGTCTCTTAACGAAGGACCGAGGCTTAATGGTGCTGCAAATCAACTTTCTCAGCGCCAGCCGGGCACGCTGAAAAGCCAGCCTTTCAGCCGCTACGAATGCGCCGCATTGCGCAACTGTCGCATTCGACCGCTCGATATTCGCACAGCCCTCTGCAATTCATTCATCAATAGATCGGTTAACTCCGAATTAGTCTTAATGCATGGCACGGGTAATTTCTGCTGAATTCCATAAAAAGCGATCAAAATAATTTAAGACTTTGCTAGGGATTGTCGCAATTGTTAAGCCACCGTAAACCGGAGGTAACAATCATGGACTGCGCAATAAAGCTTTTGTTTGCATTCAATCATGAAAACAAGGGCAACGTCGGGATGCTGTTCGGCCTGCTGATCCTGCCGATGTTTGCAACCGTCGGGATGGCCATCGACTACGGCCAGGCGATCACCGCACACCAGAAGCTGCAGACCCTCGTCGACAAGGCCGCCATCGCCGGCGCCCGTCTCCCGGCGACTTCAAGTGCCAACCGCATCGAAGCTGCAACCGACTTCTTCGCAGATAACCTCGCCCACAGCGGGCTTAGCGGTGTCAGCTCCGAGATCAAGGGCAACAACGCCGAGGTTTCGGTCAGCGCCACCTACAATCACCCGACCGCCATCATGAAACTGTTTGGCCACACCGAATTCAACCTGACGGCGCTGGCCCGTGCCCGGGCGCAGGTCGACAATGGCGGCGTTGCCTGCCTTCTCGCCCTCAGCGAATCGGCCACCGACGGACTGCACCTGCAGGGGATCAACAAAGCGTCTTCGGAAAACTGCTGGGCCTGGGTCAACTCGAGCAGCCCCACCTCCATCAACGCCTCCGGTGCCGCACTGGGAACGGCCCAGGGCTTCTGCACCCATGGCGGCATTGTCGGCGCCGATCATTTCTCGCCGCGTCCCTACGGCGAGTGCGACCGGCTGGAAGACCCCTTCCGCGAAAAATTCCTGAGCTATGACCCGCCGTCGGGCGAATGCACGTTCACCGACCTCGAACTGAAATCGGGAGACCACAGGCTTCGCCCCGGCATCTATTGCGGCGACACGGTTCTGAAGCCGCACGCACACGTAACCCTGGAGCCTGGCACGTACGTGTTTCGCAACGGCTATCTTGAGGTCCAGGGCCAATCCAGCCTGGCCGCACGCGACACGACATTGTTCTTCCGCGGCTTTGATACCAGGCTGATCGTTCGCGGCGGCGGTGATGTCGATCTGCGCGCCCCCGAAACCGGCCAGCTCGCAGGCTTCGCCATCGTCGACCGCAAGTTCGACTCGTTCAATGCCAACGTCTACGAGACGATTATCCAGGGCGGTGGCCGCATCAAGATCGAAGGCATCGTCTACGCCCCCCAGTGGCGCGTCAACATCAGCGGCAACGGCGCAATGAACGAAGAGTCGGCCTGCTTTGCCATGATCGCCGACCACTTTTACCTTGAAGGCTACGGCCAGCTCAATGTCCGCTCGACATGTGACGAAGCCGGCCTTCCCCAACTGATGCCGAAAATCAAGAGCGGCCCGCAGCTTCTGCAATAGCCGCCAACCTGACGGCGGCTGTCGGATGACGGCCGCCGTTCTCGCAAGACAGCACGCCACACCCGCCGAACTTCACTCAAGGAGTTGTCATCATGACCGATCAACGAACAGCCCCGCGCGCCTTTGGCCGCCGCCAGTCCATGCCCAAGCCTCTTTATTCGGCGAATACCGCGACGGTCATCGCGCGCGCGCCGCGCAAGGACGTGCGCCTGCCGGCCGCCATCACCGCCGAACACCTGCACGGCAGCATGTCCTGTGCGGTCGCCAATATCTCTTCGTCCGGCGCACTGCTCCGGCTCCCCACCGACTTGTCGGCATCCAACATCCACCTTCCGGAAAATGTCCGCCTGACGCTCATCCACGACCGCTGCCAGGTTGCCTGCCGCGTTGTCTACCAGGATGGCTTGAAGGTCGCTGTAAGCTTTCTTGCGCCCTTCTCGCCGTTACAGCGGGCGTGATGGAACTTCTCACACGTCAGCTCTTGCGCTTCATGACCACGGCTGGCGGAGAATCGGTTTCAGCTGCCTCGCCCCGTCCTGAAAGGCTGGGGTTGGTCATGAAGTATTCGTGCGCGTTGAACGGCTCCTCGCCTTCTGCGGGCACGATGCGCCGAGAGCTGCCGTCGGCAAGTATCTGCCAGCTCTGCTGGTTGTCCTTCAGGTTGCTCACCATGATCTGGTTCAACACCTGCTCGTGCGTCGTCTCATTGAGGACCGGCGTCATCGCCTCGACACGGCGGTCGAGATTGCGCTGCATCATGTCGGCCGAAGAAATGTAGACGGCGGCATTCGGCGACGGCAGCCCTTCGCCGCGTCCGAAGCAATAGATCCGCGCGTGTTCGAGGAACCGCCCGATGATGCTCTTGACGCGGATGCGCTCCGACATGCCCGGAACGCCCGGCCTGAGACAACAGATGCCGCGAACCACGAGATCGATCTCGACCCCGGCCTGACTGGCTTCATAGAGCTTCTCGATGATCTGCGGATCGACGATCGCGTTCATCTTCATCCACACCGTCGCCGGCCGCCCCGCGCGGGCATGCTCCATTTCATCGCGCAGGTGATCGAGTATGCGCTCGCGGATCCCATGCGGGCTGGCGGCCATCTGCTCGAGCTTGCCCGGTTCGCCGTATCCGGTGACGAAGTTCAAGATCCGCGTCACGTCGCGCGCAATCGCCGAGTCGTCCGTGAACAGCGACAGGTCGGTATAGATGCGGGCCGTTTGCGGATGATAGTTTCCGGTGCCGATATGCGAATAGGTGACGAGATCGTCGCCCTCGCGCCGCACGATGATGCCGAGCTTGGCGTGCGTCTTCAGTGCGATGAACCCGTAGACGACGTGAACGCCCGCATTTTCGAGATCGCGTGCCCAGCGGATATTGGCCGCTTCATCGAACCGAGCCTTGAGTTCAACGACCGCCGTCACCGACTTGCCCGCTTCGACCGCGTCCTTCAGCGCCTCGACGATGGGCGAGTCCTTCGACGTCCGGTAAAGCGTCCACTTGATCGCCATCACGTTCGGATCGCTGACCGCCTGGCGCAGGTACTGCACCACCACATCGAAGGATTCGTAGGGGTGGTGGACGATGAAATCCTTGGCCTTGATCGTCGCGAAGATATTGCCTTCGTATTCGCGAACCCGTTCGGGATAGCGGATGTTGAAAGGCTTGAACAAAAGATCCGGCCGCTCCGGCACGATGAGCTGCGAGGTATCCGAGAATCCGAGGAGCCCGTTCTTCACGAACACCGCCGGCTCGCCGACTTCGAGCTCGCTGGTGACGAAGCGGCGAAGCGCCGGCGCCATGCGCTGATCGAGTTCGAGGCGGATGACGTGGCCACGCCGGCGTCGTTTCAACAGGTTTTCGAACGTTTGCACGAGGTCTTCGGCTTCTTCTTCCAGTTCGATATCGCTGTCGCGTAGAACCCGGAATGCGCCCTTCGCTTGAATCTGGAACCGCGGGAACAGGACGCCGATATACATGCCGACGATATCCTCGATCGGCATGAACCTGATTTGCCCTTCCGTGTCGGCCGTCGGCTGCACCCGGACAAAGCGATCGAGCTGATTGGGAATCGGAACAAGGCTGTTCTGCCGCCGCTCCGTTTCCTCGTGCTGCATCAGGGCCGCGATCGTCAGACCCTTGTTGAGGATGAACGGGAACGGATGGGAAGGGTCGACAGCGATCGGCGTCAGGATCGGGAAGATGTGTTTGTAGAACTTATCCTCGATCCACACTCGCTCGTTCGCGGTCAGGTCCTCGGGCTCGACGATCGTGATACCCGTTGCAGAGAGCTCCTTGCGCAATCCGACCCAGCAGGCTTCTTTCCGGTCGACCAGTTCTGCGGCGAAGGTGTTGATGCGTTCCAGCTGTTGGGCAGGCGTCAACCCGTCCTGGGACAGCGTCGTCACCCCGTTGATGATCTGTCCCTGGATGCCGGCCACGCGCACCATGTAGAATTCATCGAGGTTCGAGGCCGAGATAGACAGGAACCGCAGGCGTTCCAATAAAGGATGATTTGAATTGCTGGCTTCTTCCAGCACGCGCGCATTGAACTGCAGCCACGACAGTTCGCGGTTGTAGTAGCGATTGCCGCCTTCGGGGACCGCCGGCTGCACCGGATCGAGCGAAATTGCAGGAACCGCCGGCTTGTCGTGGGTGCGGCGCGATTTCTTGGTTGCCGGCGCCTTGGCGGTCGCCGCCTTTGTTGTGCGGCGCTTGGCGGCGGGCGGCTTCGCCGACCTCTTGCCGGGCTTGGGCGTGGCAGACTTCATGAGTTCCGGTCCTTGTGGTTCAACGCGCCGCCGGTTGCGCGCAGATCATCGAATCGTTCAAGACCAGCTGTGACGCAGAATCATTGCAGGCGTGTAAATAATTGATCCGAATAGGAACAATTATACCGGAAACACGGGCATTTTCACTCGCCGCTGTGGCCTGCCCGCCCCTCGATTGCGGCCAAGGCGGCCTGCACGAGTTGCTTCGACACCCGCCGGCGCATGGCGAGGCCCAACCGGTCCGTTTCCGCGACAATGGCGTTGGCGGCCGCCATCGAGCGCTCCATGCGAACGACAAGGTAACCGATTACGCCTGGCTCCACCACGAGTTGCCGGTCGGCGAAAAGCTTGACGAGTACGGCGCGCAGCAGCGCTTCGTCGGGCGGAGCGATGACCGCCATCGGCATGGCTTTGACCCGCGAGCGCAGATCCGGAAGCGCGATCCTTAAGTCTCCGGGCGCCAGTTTCGAGGTGAATAGAACGAGCGCCCGTCCCTGCCGCGCGATGTTGAGGAGATGGAACAGGGCCGCTTCATCGCTGATCCCTTCATCGAGGTCTTCGACGATCACCCTCCCGCCGGCCACCGCCGCCTGTACGGCCGCCTCGTCCGCTTCGACGGCGACGAGCCGCTCGGCTTGCGTCCTCGCCCGCCACACGTTGGCAAGATGGCTCTTGCCGGCCCCCTCGGGGCCAACCACCAGGGCGGCACCGTTCGGCCAGTGAACTTCGCCGTCGATCAGGTCGATCGCCGCCTCGTTCGATCGGCTGACGAGGAAATCCTCAAGATCGAGCGCCGAACGGTGCGGCAGGTCGAGGACGAGTTGTTGCGGTTTCGTATCTGTCATGAAGCCTTGCGACGCTCAGGAATCGGCCTTTGTCTCGGCCGCCGGATCTTTTCCGGTATAGACGGAACTGCTGCGGTAGGCCCGAAGCGAATAGCGCACGATGACCCCGACAGCCGCCGCCATCGGCACCGCCACCAGCGTTCCCACCAGCCCGAACAGATAGCTGAACGCGAACAAGGCGAAAATCAGCCAGACCGGATGCAAGCCGATTTTTGGCCCCACGATTTTCGGACTGAGAAAACCGGCATCGAGGGCCTGCCCGGCGAGAAACACCGCAATCACCAGAAGCACCGGCACACTTTGCGGCCAGAACTGGATCAGCGCCAGGGTCGTCGCCGTGATCGTCCCCACAATCCACCCCAGAAACGGCACGAACGCCATCATGCCGGTGGCAAAACCGATCAGCATCCCGTAGTTCAGCCCGACTGCCCAGAGGCCCAGCGCGTAGAAGATGCCCAGCACCAGGCACACCGTGCCCTGTCCGCGCACGAAGGCGCCGACGGCCGCATTGATGTCGGCGCCCATGTCGCGCAGGGCCCCGGCGTGCTCGCGCGGCAGCGCCTTGTCGACCTCCGCCAGCATCCGCTTCCAGTCGACCAACAGGTAGAACGCGACGAGCGGCGAAATCAGCAGCAGCGAAACCACCGCGAACAGCGCCCGCCCTTGGCTCCACAGTGACGCGGCAAGCCAGGTCGCGACAGCGTCGTTGTTGCCTGAGATCCAGTCGAACGCCTGGCCGATCGATCGATCGGCCTGCGGCAGCGACTGGCCCAGATTGTCCCGCGCCCAGGCCTCCAGGAGTTGACGCAGCCGCTGTATTTCTCCCGGCAGCACCTCGGCGAACTGCCGCACCTGCTCGACCACCACCGGGCCGAGGAAGACGATAACCAGGACAAAGAAGACGATGAGACAGCCCACCAGCAGGATCGAGGCGGCAAGCCTCGACAGCCCCCACGATTCGAGGCGGTCGGCGGCCGGATTGAGTCCGTAGGCGAAACCCATGCCGACCACGAACGGCAACAGGATCTCTTTCAGCTGCGCGACCAGGAAGAAGAAGACGACCGCCACCAGCAGCCAGAAGAATGCCTGCCGTTCAACCTGCATCCTCTCCCCCTGCTCAAACAAAAAACCATTGGTCCGCGCGCCGTCAATCGCGCGCCGTCATTCGCCCGACATGTGAAAGATCCAGATGCGCAGATAGGCAATCAGCGAAGCAACCGTCAACACCGCCGTGCCCCAGACGACCACGATCAGGCCGGATCCAAGACCGAGCGAAAAAGCGGCGTTGGCGAGCACAAGCGCGGCCAGGGAAATCTGTGCCACTGTTGTCATCTTGGAGATCTGCAGAGGCGCGATCGTCACCGGCTTTCCAAGCATCGATGCCAGCATGATTCCGATCAGGATCAGGATGTCGCGAGCCACCACCGTAATGACCAGCCATGATGGAACTTCGCCCCGCATTCCGAGCGCGATGAAGATCGATACGATCAGCAGCTTGTCGGCCAGCGGATCGAGATGGGCTCCCAGTTCGGTGCGCAAATCTAGGCGCCGCGCCAGATACCCGTCGAGCGCATCGGAAATACCTGCAATCACGAACAGGGCGAATGCTGCGATGTCATGCCCTGAGATGACGAGCCAGAACACCACCGGCACCAGCAGCGTCCTCGCAACCGTGATGATATTTGGGACGTTCACCGGCCGAACCGCGCTGACCATGCCGAATTGAAAATGTATCAACGCGGACAATGATCTCAACCGCCTTGATGCGCAACGCTAAACCGTTTTGGCGCCTGCGGCCTTAGAAGCGCTGGCGCAACACCCATCGGCCACCCGAATCGGTCATTTGGTACCCCTGGCGCGCAAGCGCGTTGGCAAGCCCCGCCCCGCCGCCCGGATAGGCCATCGACACGTCCGCGCTGCGGGCCGAAACCGCATTGACGCGGAAGTCCCTGACGCCGTTGAGGCCGGAAAGCTCGCTCTGCATGCGGTACCAATCGCGAGCGCCATCGAACAGAACTTCGACCCTGACGTCGCTGTCGGGCTGGCTCATCGCCGCAATGCCTCCCGATTGTCGCGCCTGCGCGGCCTTCCAGCGCCCCTCCAGAACCCCGAGCGTCACCACGGCTGCAAGCTCCATCGCGTACGCCGAATCGCCATCGTAGATCCGATAGGCGCGCGACCAGTTGATCGGCCCGGTCGCATCCCGCCCCATGACCGAGACTTTCAGCCGTTGCTGCGCGGCGTCGACTTCCGCGCTGGCAACCACGACGAGACTGCCGCCGTACTCGGCCGCAAGGATGCGCATCCCGCGCGCGTCATCGCCCTCGGCCAGTCCCCTCAATACGTCCTGGTGCAGCGTTGGCCGCAGCTCCGAGACGCTGAGCGGGGTCAGAGCGTTTGCAACATCGAGCGAATTCCAGATTTTGCTCCACGCGCCGGCCGAACCTTGCAACGTTCCGTCCGCTCCGATCACGACCGGCACGAGCGTCGTCTGCGGCGCTTGGGTGTCGATGAACGGCACGCCATTCTGACGCAGGAGATCGCGCACGCCATCGGCTGAGAACTTGAAGTCGAGCGAAGCGAAATACTCGGTCGCCGAGTTCTGCTCGCCGCGCACCGATATTCCTTCGACATACTGCGCCGCATCGACCTCCGCCATCTGGCGCAACCGCGCATAGGCGCTCACCGGCACGATTCGTTTGAGCAGCGAGCGCAGCGCCGCCGACTGACCATCGGCAATCGCAATCTTCTTTGCTGCGACCGCATTTTCGGCCTTCGCTTCGATCGGGAAGTTTGCGATTTTGTAGGCCTTCTCGTCGCGGTCCGCCGCCCGCGCAGCCTCGTTACCAGCCACGATCGCAACCGCGCCGGCCACGGCCGCGAAAGCCGTTAGCGCGCCCAGAAAGCGAATAGGTCGACGCATCATGGCGCTCGGTCTCCCCCGGTTGTCCGCCGCCACTGCCTTGACCGTTCCAACGATTTCGGGCAGTTCGGGCGAGCGTTTGCTATAACAGATCGTGGATTTCTTCAACACGGGCTTGCCCAGTGTTGAACACCAAAACCAACACGGGCTTGCCCCGTATGGAAACGAGAACGCACATCGGCTTGCGCACCCAACACAAGCCTGCGCAGTGTTGGGAAAAAAGAAGTACACAAGCCTGCGCAGTGTTGGGAAACAAAGAAGTACACAAGCCTGCGCAGTGTTGGGAAACAAAGACGCACACAGTGTGTCGGCACGGATCCAACCACCTTAGAAAGTACGAAGCCTACAATGAGCGACGATCCTGACCGCCCGGTCACCTACCGCGATGCTGGCGTTGACATCGACGCCGGCAATGCGCTTGTTGCGGCCTTGAAGCCGCTTACGCGAGCCACCGGACGCCCCGGCGCGGACGCCGTCATCGGCGGTTTCGGCGGCCTGTTCGACCTTAAGGAGGCCGGCTTCCGCGACCCCCTCTTGGTAGCCGCCACCGACGGGGTCGGTACCAAACTGAAGATCGCGATTGAAACCGGCAGCCATGCCACCATCGGCACCGATCTCGTCGCCATGTGCGTCAACGACCTCATCGTCCAGGGCGCCGAACCGCTGTTCTTCCTCGACTACATGGCGACCGGCCGCCTCGAAGTGGAAACCGCCCGCGTCGTCATCGCCGGCATTGCCGACGCCTGCCGCCAGTCCGGATGCGCACTCATCGGCGGTGAAACCGCCGAGATGCCGGGCATGTATCAGGGCGCCGACTACGATCTCGCCGGCTTCGCGGTCGGCGCCGTGGAGCGCGACTGCCTGTTGCCGCTCCCGACACTTTCGACGGGCGACGTGATCATCGGGCTGCATTCGTCGGGAGTTCATTCAAACGGTTATTCGCTTGTTCGCCGTCTGGTCGAGAAGAGCGGGCTGGCCTGGACGGCGCCCGCACCCTGGCAACCTGGCGCGACGGTCGCTGGTTCGCTGCTCAGCCCGACCCGGCTATACGTCAAACCAATCCTGGCCGCACTGCGCGCCATTGGTCCCTCGCGCGGCGCCATCAAGGCCCTCGCCCATATCACCGGCGGCGGCCTGAGCGAGAACATTCCCCGCGTCCTTCCCGACACCATGGAAGCCGCGATCGACCTTGCGGCCTGGACGCCGTCGCCCGTCTTCGGCTGGCTTGCCGAGACCGGAAAGCTCCCCGACGACGAGATGCTGCGGACATTCAACTGCGGTATCGGCATGATCATCGTCGCCGCCGCCGATCGTTGCCGCGACGTCATCGCCTCGCTGGAGAAATCCGGCGAGGCGCCGCGCATTATCGGCGCAATCAACCCGCGACGAGCTGGCAGCGAGGGGATTTCCTATTCTGGCGCACTGGTGCTTCGCCCATGAAGCCAGCGCAGAGCCCATGACCGCAACCGACAGCACACCAGCAAAAAAACCCGTCGCCATCCTGATCTCGGGTCGCGGCTCGAACATGATGTCGCTGGTGGAAGCCAGCCGGGCGCCCGATTATCCCGCTGAGATCGCCAGTGTCATCTCGAACCGCCCGGATGCGCCAGGTCTCGCCTGGGCCCGCGGGCAGGGCATCGCGACCGTCGCTCTCGATCATACGGCATTCCCGTCTCGCGCCGCATTCGATGCAGTCCTGCACAACGCGATCGAAGCTTGCGGAGCCCAATTCGTCGCCTGCGCCGGTTTCATGCGCCTGATGACACCTGGATTGGTGGCGCGGTGGCACAACCGCATGATCAACATTCACCCCGCCCTCCTGCCGAGCTTCAAGGGCCTCGATACCCACGCCCGCGCCCTGGCGGCTGGCGTCAGAATCGCCGGCTGCACTGTCCACATCGTCCGCCCCGAGATGGATTGCGGCCCGATTCTCGGCCAGGCCGCCGTTCCCGTTCTCGACGGCGACACGCCCGGCACCCTCGGCCGCCGGATTCTCGCCGCGGAGCACCGACTGTATCCGAAGGTCCTGTCGCTATTTGCCGCGGGCGCCTATGACATCGATCAGGAGATTGCCCGGCTGAAGGCCGCTTCTGCGAACTTGGAAATGCTTTTCTCGCCGGAGGCTTAACCGCAAACTTAGTTTGTCCTGCCTAGCCCCTGATTTCTCGTGCCAAATTGTAGCGAAAGACCTTCGGTCCATAGACACTGGCACACCCAGGTGTTAGTTGCGCCTTTCTATTGGGTGGCTGTGTTCCAATAGTCACATCCAACCGGTAGCAAAAGCTTCATTATCACAAGTCACCATGGGCAAACGTCGTCCTCACGATTAACGCACCGCGGGAAGGCTGCAGCAACGCGAGCAGGATATCTTGTGAGCTCTGCCAATCGGCATCGCGCGTACCCCCGGATAGCAGGCACAGGCTGCTGACAACGTCTCGCCAGCCGAACGCGAGAGCCGGCAATTCGCTCCGGAGATCATTGAGCAATGACCATAGCCGAAACCGAAATGAAAATGATGGGCAGCCAATTGAATCAGTTTGGGGAGGAGAGCATCTGGTTCAAGCTGTCGCCGCTTCTCAAGGATCCGTCGAACCCGATGCGTATCCTGATGCAGATGACCGAGCGCTACGGTCCGGTAATTCCCGTTTCGATGGCCAGCCAGCGTGTCGTTCTCATCAGCGAGCCTGAGTATTTCAAGCACGTCCTGGTGTCGAAGGCCGACAACTACATCAAGTATTTCGACGGCCTGAAGCCGATTTTCGGCAAGTCTATGATCACTCACGATGGCGCGCTGTGGCAGAAGATTCGCATGCCCCAGCAGCCCGCGTTCCATCCCGACGTATTCGCCGAATACATTCCCTACTTCAACGCCGCCATCAAAACCAAGATGGCAACCTGGGAAGCCCTCGCCAGGTCGGGCGAGTCCGTCGAGATGGTCGAGCAGACCTGGACGCTTGCCGCCGACATGATCTGCAAGGCGCTGTTCGACCGCGACATGCCATTCAACCCGCACGTCGTCTTCAAGTACGTCAAGACCTACACCGACGTGATGAATCACAAGTCGATCCGCGAGAAGAAGCTCGCCGGTTTCGACATGAGCGACGGCGAGACCGCAAACACCAAGGCCGTTGAAGCCTGGTGGGCGGTGCCGCCGGCCGTTATCGCCTCCGATCCGCGCGAAGAACGCGAAAAAACGCTCCTCAAAATGATCGAGGCAGCCGTCGCCGATCCAGATGTCCCCGAATTTGACGAGCAGCAGGCTATCGATGAATTGAAGCAGTACCTGTGGGCGGGCACCGAGACGACGGCGCTGACGCTCGCCTGGGCGCTCTATCTGGTCTCGCTGATGCCCGACGCCGCAGACCGCATCCGCCGCGAAGGCAACGAGGTCTACGGCGACCGCGAACCCAACGCCGCCGACTATTCGGCCCTTGTCTATACGCGCGCGGTGATCCAGGAAACGATGCGCATCTATCCGCCGATCTGGAGCTTGATCCGCACCGCCGCCGGCCCCGACGAAATCGACGGCAAGGAAATCAAGGCCGGCGACCGCATCGTGCTGTTCGGATATGGCGCCCACCACAACCCGAAGTTCTGGGACTCGCCTGAGGAATTCCGGCCCGATCGCTGGATGGGGGACGCGGCGAAAAAGCGCGTGAAGTATTCCTACATCCCGTTCGGCGCCGGCAAGCGCTCGTGCATCGGCGGCGCCATGAGTCAGGTCGAGAACACGCTTGCCCTGTCGCTGTTGCTGCGTCGCTTCCGCCCCGAGTACGTCGGGCCGAGGCCTGCCGAAATCAATCCGACGGTGACGCTGACGCCGCGCGGCGGCCTCCACTTCAAGATCCACGAACTGGGTTGAGCCACACCGCGCGGTTTCGATAGCCCCGACGATCAATTCGAAAAGGGTCCCTCTCCGATGTGACGGGACCCGTATCGTATGGCAATTCCCTATCCGATGACTTCGTAGCGCAGCTTGACGAGGCCGTCGGAAAACGCCTGGATACCTTCGAATTCCAGTTTTTGTCGCCGCTTCAGCGAGTTGAACATCGACAGCCCCGAACCGATCAGCCGCGGTACGACGCAGATCTCGACGATGTCGACGAGGCCCGCATCGAGGGCCGATTCCATCGTGACGGCACCGCCGACGACCCAGATGTCTTTTGAAGTACGTTCGCGGGCGGCCTGCACGGCGGCTGCAATTCCGCTCGTCACGTAGAACGAATTCAGCGGCAATCCGGAAGGTTCCTGCGATGTCAGGATGAATGCGTACTTGTCGACGTAAGGCCATTCGCCGAAGGCCTGCATCATCTGGAATGTGCGCCGGCCAAGAATGACGGCACCGATGTTGTCGAGGAACCCCGATTCGGTAAACATGCTCCTTCGATAAGGTTCAAGCCACGCCGAGTCCCCGTCGCTGTCTGCAACGAAACCATCAAGGCTGGTGGCTATGAAGAGCCGAACCTGGGACATGGCCCTCCCGATTTGTTCCGGACCTCGCGGTCCTCAAACCAACTTGCAACGAACTTTCGGCGTTCCGCAGTCGACGTCTTCGAGTAGCATCAAACCAATCCCAATCGCCCTTCGCGATTCCATGGTCCGATAACTTTACTCTGGACGACGCCGGCAAACCCGTCCGCCAGCCGGCGTCAGTCTCGTGGCCGGTTCACCCGACGATCTCGTCGAGGCGGAAGTTGAGCGCTATTTCGCGCTCTGCCGAGGCGGCACTGTCAGAGCCGTGCGAGGAATTTTCACCCTTGGACAGAGCGAACAGCTTGCGGATGGTGCCTTCGGCGGCCTCGGCCGGATCGGTCGCGCCCATAACTTCACGGTACTTGGCAATCGCATTCTCGCCTTCGAGGACCTGCAGCACGATCGGCCCCGAGGTCATGAAGTCGACAAGTTCGCCGTAGAACGGGCGGGCTGCGTGTTCCTCATAGAACTTCTGGGCTTGGGCTTTTGTCCACAGGACGCGCTTTTGCGCGACGATGCGAAGACCTGCCTTTTCGATGACGGCATTGATCGCGCCCGTCAGATTGCGATTGGTCGCATCGGGCTTGATGATTGAAAACGTGCGTTCGACTGCCATAGATCCCCCGGGCAAATTCTTCATGTCAGACCAGCGCCTTATAGCGACGCCCCCGCGCCCCCACAAGCCCGCAAAATGGCGCCTTGGCCGATCGGCAAGGCTAATGCGCTCCTTCCTGTACGGACGCTCAACGTCGCCGCTTTCCCCCATTTCCGCCAAGTCCTGCTGCTGGGACGGCGAAAACGACGCCTTGTAATGGCCCGCTTTAGCGTGTGAAAAGGCTATTGAAAGGGTGCCGGTCATCCATCTCCGGCTATTGTCGGGTTCCTCGACGATAGCGTTTCACAAGGGTTCTGGCGCCGTTGACGGGCCGGCTCGTTCCGTGTGACATCAAGTCAAGTCGTCATGGAAAACCGGAGGCCGCCAATTCGCCCGATCCAGACCACCGACGAGAGCCGATGAGCGACAAGAACTCCGATGAGCGATAAGAACTCCGAACTAGTCTGGTACATCGCCCGCGAAGGTCAGCAGCACGGGCCGCTCTCGGACGTGGAAATGCGTCTGTTCGTGGAAAGCGGGCACTTGAAGTCGGGCGACCTGGTCTGGAACCAGAACCTTCCCGAGTGGCAGCCTGCTGCCATGGTGTTTCCACCGCAGCCGGCACCTTCGCCGCCGATGCCGCCACCACCTCCTCAGCCACCCCCAGCGCCGCAGGCTAATAGCCCAGCGCCGCAGGCCAAAAGTTCAGCGCCGCAGGCCAAATCCGCCAATCCGGCTGCAAGCGAACCCAAGGCGCAGCCGACGCTCTCCGCCGCGCTGTCAGCGCACCAGCCCGCCGGGGGCTCCGCCGGCGGCACGCCTAAGGCTGGCGCCGGCGAATTGCCGTCGCCCGAAGATGTGCTGCCATCCTTCCGCGCCACCCGGACGGCTGCTGGCCCCGAATCGCGCCCCGAATCGCACAGGGCCCAGAGTCAGCCCGCCCCCGTCGACGGCTACGACGACGAGGATCTCGACGCCGAGGATGCGCCCCGCCGCGGCGGCCGCTTCAGCATGATGATCGGGGCCGCCGCCGTCGTCGCCGCTGCTATCGGCGGCGGTGTCGTGGCCTTTCAGAACCAGGACAGCATCTTCAAATACATGAACGAACAGGCCGGCACGACGGCCACCGCCAATAATGCCCCGCCGGTCGTCAAAGCCGCAACCGGCACCAAGACCGCGTCACTGGAAAATCCCGTTGCGTCTCCCGCGCCCCCGCCCGCACCTGCGGCTTCGGCGCCGCCCGCAGCCCCGGAAGGTCCGCGCATCGAGGGCATCACCGTAACGATTCCACCCGCCCAGCCATCTGATCCGAACGCCCAACCGGCGGCCGCGACCGACGATCAGGTTCCACTGGCGACCATCGATGACAATCTGCAGAAGTCGCAGCTGTGGCGCGTGATCAAGGGCGAATTCCCCGAGTGGTATCAGGAGCGGGTAATCGAGATATCCAAACTCTCGAACTCCGCCAGCGAAACGGATTTGTCGAAGCACCTGATCGGCAAACTTGTGGCGCTTCGCCGCGAACACGCGGGTCAGGCGCTTGCCTCCAGTACCGATAACCTGCAAAGCGTCGCAACCGCCTTCC
Organism: Alphaproteobacteria bacterium; assembly: GCA_018819265.1. Classification (GTDB taxonomy): domain Bacteria; phylum Pseudomonadota; class Alphaproteobacteria; order Rhizobiales; family Hyphomicrobiaceae; genus Filomicrobium. The sequence goes on along the minus strand of JAHJQI010000110.1, from coordinate 3,113 downwards.
TGGCCAACCTGAAGAGCCTAGCGGGCCATTCGACGGAAGCCTGCTACACCTTCATCAGCAAGGGTGAAACGAGCTCCGCCGTCATTGCGCTGTTCCCCAAGCCGGGATATGGCGATGCGATTGAAGGACAGATTGCGGCTGTCTTCCGCGCTGTCGCGGACGGCCGCAAGACCCCTGTCCAGCGCGCCAAGGCCGGTAAGCCGGATTACGATATCCTTGCGAGTGAATTGACGAAGATCGGCTGGTCGAAGGCCGACCTCGGACTGTTCTCGAATCCACAGGCTCTGGCCAAGGCGCCGCCTGAACAGGTCTGCAAAATGGTGCAGGATTGGTTTGCAGCGCACATCGCGATCGAGGACAAGACTGTACAGGAACGCCTGCTGGTCGAAACTCTGAGGCCAGTCATCGCCGGATAGGCTGCGAGGCGACTTCAGGCGATCGGGATATCGAGCCTCACTCTGTCGCAGGCCACCCGCGGCACCTTGCGCCGTCCATCGGTCTCGACGAACTCGACGATCCCATAGGTATTGAACCGCCGCAGGGTCAGCATCAGGCTGGCCTTGGGTCGGCCGGACAGCCGTGCAAGCTCGGCGACAGACTGCGGCTTCGCCTCCTTGATCAGCTTCAAAAGCTCCACGTTGCGCTTCGACAGCAATCGCGAGAAGGCATCGAGCGCCGAGGCATCGCCCGCAACGAACGTTCCATTGGCAAGTTTGGCCGGCGTCTGGGACGGTCGGCGTCGCTCACCCGACGCCGGCCTCTCACACCGGGCTGCATCATCGTTCAGCCCCATCTCGACATGCAGCGTCTTGGAACGTCTTTGCATATTGAGTTTCCCGGTTTGCTCCCCGCGGGGGCGCGACGGCACCGCGCTGCCTGCGAAAGCATCTGCCTGAAGAATAATGATTCTGGAGCGGCTTGATCCGATCAGCGATAACCTCAACGGTTCCCATGGATCGGATGCTGCTCTAGATTTTCAATGTCAGAACTTTAACGAAGCTGCCGCACCGGAAGATCACCTGCGAAGCGAAAGTCTCTCCCGGATCGCATGCAGCTCTTCAGTCGCGCCGGCCGCGCCACCGGCCGCAGGCGAGCCTCCGCCGTCCGGCGATGTTCTGTCGAAGAACGTACGACCAAGCCTCGCAGTTTTCGCCGGAGCCGAACTTGACGTCCAGAATCTGACGCCGGTACTCATCGGCGGGACTGTCCTTTACGACCCCGACGCCTTCGTAGGCATCAAGCCAGCGTAACGTCTCATCCGGATTGTGAAGCTCGAACAACTCACCGTGAACGCTATCGCCGGCCTCGCCCGGCTCCACGAGGCCCGGGTAGTCGCCCAGGTCGAAGAGAACACCACTCACCTGCGCTTCTCCCAGCCACATCGCCTCCCTCGCCAGCCGCCGGCGTTCGCCTGCGCCAAGCCGGCCGCTCGCCCGGGCCAAAAGGGTTCCGTAGACGAATAGTCGGTTGCAGCCCAAGGAACCAGATCTCCGGTTCGAATAGAGCGCCTGTCGATCACGCGGCGTTCACCACCAAGTGGAGTGCAAGTGATCTTGCTTTGCGCAAAACTCCGCGACATGGAAACAGCGCCCGGTTCTGGAGGTCAAGCAATGCACACCCACAATCGCTCATCTCTCGTTTTCGCCGTGTTGGCCGCAGCCTTTCTCTTCGCCTCGCTGTTGGCATCCCATCAGGTCGAGGCCGGCAAATCCATGGTGTTCACCGGCATCGTCAAGGGTGTCGCGGTTGGTGGATACGATCCCGTCGCCTACTTCGCGATCGGCAAGCCCCTCAAGGGAAACAAAGAGATCGTGGCCGAGAAGGACGGTGTCGTCTGGCGCTTCTCCTCGCAGGAAAACCGGGCCGCCTTCTTGGCCGATCCGGAAAAATTCGCGCCCCGGTATGGCGGTTATTGCGCCTGGGCTGTCGGCCAGGGTTACACCGCCAAAGGTGATCCGCAGGCCTGGAAGATCGTCGATGGCAAGCTCTACCTGAATTACGACCACGACGTACAGGAGACATGGTCAAGGAACATCCCCGCTAACATCTCCAACGCTGATGCGAACTGGCCGAAGGTCCTGAATTAGTACGACTTCTACCCCTGAGAGATCGGCAACCTTGTTTCACGGGTCAGCCGCCCGAAGCACTTGCTTAGCCGCGCCCCCCTGCGCTCCCCCGCCACCCGCGCGGCTTCAACCTCGCCGGCTCCCTGCCGGCGAGGTTTTTCGTATTGTAACGAACCAGAACTTTACGCCGTTTTCAGCACGCTCATTAGGGCGGATTTAGTTCGACTTGCTGCAATATGCCTAATGCAACGTCGACCATGACGTCCCTTGGAGTCTGCGCCGTGCGCCGCATTGCCGGTTTAGCCATCGTCGGCCACTTGATCCTGCCATGCCTCTGTGGGTGGAGTGGCGGAGCTGCGGCCAACGAACCACTCGGATTCTGGCAGAGCGAGGATGTCGTCGTGCGCGTCGTCGATCTCCCCGACACCGCGATGTTCAAGCGCGGCTCGCAAACCCACGTCGATCTCGGCTACCATTTCCGCGCCGACGGCTCCGGCGTCTGGGTGGGCTACGTTGCGGGCGGCGCCCACGAAAGTCTCGACGCCGTGGGCCTCGGCATGACCATGGCCGCCGCCGGGCTCGACGCACTTCCAGAGCCACCGCTTCGCCCGGCCGGCATCCTCGCCTACATCTTCGCTACTGCGATCGCTGTGTCGATCCTGGCGGTCGTCGGCCGCTTCGTGCTGGGGCGGCGCCTCGCAATGCTGCGCACCAACCGCCGCAAGAACTCCATGCTGCATGGCGACATTTCCGCGCCCGACGAAAACACCCCGGCGAGTGTCCGGCAGGCGATGCGAAAGGCGGCCGAAAAAAAGCGCGCAATCGACCGGGCTTTGAAACAAGCTAAGAGCGTGGAGCCCGTCGCCGAAACTCTGCCGGCTCCGGCCGCCGCACGGCGCGGAATCCAGGCCGCAGCCCTTCCCAGCATGAAATTCGGCCGCCGCGGCTGGTGAGGATCGTTTTTCCCCTTTCCCGATCGTAACCGCAAACGGACGGAAAAACACGACGGCCGGGCCGGCGGGTGTGCTAACACACAGCCGGTTCACT
>JAHJQI010000109.1 GCA_018819265.1 Alphaproteobacteria bacterium | reverse complement strand
TTGAGTCTTTGCTTTGTCCAACACTGCGCAGGCGCGTGTTGAGTCTTTGCTTTGTCCAACACTGCGCAGGCGCGTGTTGAGTCTTTGCTTTGTCCAACACTGCGCAGGCGCGTGTTGAGTCTTTGCTTTGTCCAACACTGCGCAGGCGCGTGTTGGATGTGATCCCAAGTTTACTGCGACTTGCTGGACCCGTTTGCGAAGCGCGGCGGAACGAAGCGACGCGATCAACGCACCGGGTCTATTCAGTTGCTCATGTCCGCAATCGCCTCGGCGATGGCGACGGTGCGCTCCGACATGACGGCGTGAAGACGCTCGACCATTTTGCCTTCCAGCGTGATGACGCCCCTCGAGGCATTCTCCGGCTTGGCGAACTCGGCGATGATCTTACGCGACCAGGCGACTTCGTCCTCGGACGGCGAGAAAATCTCATTGGCTATCCCGACCTGTCCGGGGTGGATGAGCGTCTTGCCATCCATGCCGAGCGTGCGGCCCTGTTCGGATTCGCGGCGCAGGCCGGCTTCGTCGCGGAAATCGTTGTAGACGCCGTCAAGCACGTCGAGACCGTATGCGCGGGCCGCGACGATCGTCATCGACAGCCAGGGAACGACGGCGAAGCGGTCCTGATAGGCGCGGGCGTGCGATTCCTTGATGAGGTCGTTGGTGCCCATCACCATGCACGTCAGGCGGTGCTCGCGCTCGATCCCGGCCATCGCGATCTCGCGGACGTTGAGGATCGACATCGGCGTTTCCATCATCGCCCACAGCATCGTCCTGTCAGGAGCCTTGTAGGCCGTCACGACCTTGGCAGCCGAGATGATATCGCCAGGGCGGCCAACTTTCGGAACCAGGATGGCGTCAGGGCCGGCTTCGGAAGCTGCCTTGAGGTCGTCGGCCCCCCACGGCGTTTCCAAGGCGTTGACGCGGATCACCAGTTCGCGCTTGCCGTAGCCGCCGTTGCGGACGGCGGCGCAGACCTTCTCGCGGGCTTCGACCTTGGCGTCCGGGGCGACGGCATCCTCAAGGTCGAGGATCAGCGCATCGGCAGGGATCGACTTGGCCTTTTCCAGGGCGCGGTCGTTTGAGCCGGGCATGTAGAGAACGCTGCGGCGCGGGCGGACGAGCATAGGATGTTCCTTCTCGATTCTTGGTTCGTGTCGTACGACGGTCGCGAATGTTGCGGCGCGACATTAATCGAGCGACGCGGAAACGCAAACCGCCAAACGGCTAAGCGTTGGCTCTGCGCGTTGGCTCTGCACGCCTTGGCGCGGAGCTTATATAATGCGAGGCTTAATCCCGATTTCTCCAGCACCCGAAAGTCCCCGGCAATGGCCCGCGTTCTCGCAATCTCATCCTATGTCGTCCACGGACACGTCGGGCTTTGCGCCATCGTGCCGGCGCTCCAGGCCATCGGGCACGAGGTCATGGCGGTGCCGAGTGTCGTTCTGTCGAACCATTACGGATACCGCAACGTCACCGGGGTCGACGTCGCGGCCGTGCAGCTGACCGCCATCCTTGAAGGCCTGAAAGCCAACGGCTGGCTGGACAACGTCGATGCCGTCATCACCGGCTATCTGCCGAGTCCGGAGCATGTCGAAGCGATCACGGCGATGCTTGCGCGGCTGGGCGAAACGCTGCCCGACGTCCTCTATCTTTGCGATCCGGTTCTCGGAGACGATCCCGACGGCCTCTATGTCTCCGCGGAACTGGCTGCGGCTGTGCGCGACGCACTGGTGCCGCTCGCCGACGTCGTCACGCCAAACCGGTTCGAACTCGCATGGCTTACCGGCAGCGAAGTTGCAAGCGCGGCCGACGCCAACCGCGCCGCAAAACAGCTCGGCGACGATGTAAGCGTCGTCACGACGTCGATCCCGGCGGGCGACGGGCTCATTGAGAACGTGCTGGCGGGCTGGCGCGAAGACGACGTCATCGTCGTGCACGAGCGCTCCGGGGTTCCGCGCGGCACGGGCGACCTGTTTGCGGCGCTGTATCTGGGCTTCATCCTCGACGAGTACGACGAGTCGGACGCGCTGGCGAAGGCAACGGGCGTCGTCGACGAGGTGGTCGAAGCCAGCCTTGGCCGCGAGGAACTGCAGATTGCCGGTATCCTCTTTGACGTGATCAGCGGCGGCGATGCGTGAAGGTAGGACCGGCACTGTGATTTATGCGGCGGAACGCCCAGACATGGCGCGCTGCTTCGCCTTGAACGTAGATGCGCTGCGATGCAGAAGTTGAGGCGTACCAGCTTCTAATTCTTGCAGAACTTATGAAAGCATCTTTGCTGGCGCAGCGATCGGGATTATGAGAGTTCAAACCCCCTGGCCGCACTCAAGAGGATCCCGCGCAATGAGCTTCCCCGAGCACCTTGTCGATCGCTATCAACGCTTCAAGTTCCGCCACTTCGCGCAGAATACCGAGCACTACAAGGAACTTGCCGAAAAGGGCCAGAAGCCGGACGTGATGATCGTGTCGTGCTCGGACAGTCGCGTCGACCCGGAGACGATCTTTTCGGCGATGCCGGGGGAACTGTTCGTCGTGCGCAATGTCGCCAACCTCGTTCCGCCTTTCGAGACCGGCGGCAACTATCACGGCGTCAGCGCGGCGCTCGAATTCGCGGTGCTGAACCTGAAGGTCAAGCACATCGTGGTGATGGGTCACTCGAGCTGCGGGGGCATTACGGCGGCGCTGCACGGCCATGCCGAGGAAGAAACCGAATCGCGCTTCATTTCGAAGTGGATGTCGATGCTGGATGAGGCCAAGAGCCGGCTGAAGATGGCGCATCCCGGAGTCGCCGACCGGAGCCTTATGCAAAAGGAGCTAGAGCTCGCCGGCATCGTGACGTCGATCAACAATCTGCGGACGTTCCCGTGCGTCAAGCATCTCGAAGAAAAGGGCCGTCTCGAACTGCACGGAGCGCACTTCGACATCGGCGCTGGAATGCTTTCGATCCTGGAAAGCAACGCGAAGACGTTCACCGCGATCTAGTACCCGCTTTCAGAAGTTCGTGAGTCATTCGGGGCAACCACCTTGACGAACTTCTGAAAGCAGAGGGTACTAGTAGAATATTGAATCTAGTACCGCTTTTCGATCAGAAGTCCCTGAAAGCGGTTGACTGATACGACACAGGGACTGCTGATCGGCGGTACTAGAAGCGAACTTCCAGGAGGTTGTCCATCCGGCGCGAACAAGGTCAGGGGGCTCGTTGCCGGGCCTTCTCGATCGCCGGGATGACGTCGCGGAGCAGGCTTTGTTCGGAAATCGGGCCGACGTGTTTATAGGCGATGCGGCCCGCGCCATCGATGACGAAGGTCTCCGGCATGCCGTAGACGCCCCACTCGATGGCGCCGCGACCCGTCGGGTCGACGCCGACTTTTTCGTAGGGGTTGCCATAGCGGCCGATGAAGCGGCGGGCGGCAGTGGGCTGATCCTTGTAGTTGACGCCGTAGATCGGCACGCCCGTGCGCTCCTTCAGCGCAATCAGCAACGGGTGCTCGTCGATACACGGCACGCACCATGATGCCCAGAAATTCACGACCTTGACCGTGCCGCCGCCAAGGTCGCTGCTGGCAAAGCCCGCAACGGGCTGATCGGCGGTGCGCAGGCCTTCGAGGGGATCGAAAGCCGTTTGCGGCGCGGGCTTGCCGATCAGTGCCGAAGGCAGTTTCGAGGGATCGCCCTGCGACAAGGAAAACGCGAAGGCGATTGCGAGCAACCCAAAAACGACGAGTGGCGCTACGACCCAGCCGAACCTGCGCCGCGGCGGCCCCGATGCTGAACCGGAACCGGCAGAGGAGGTGGTCATGGTTTTGTATTCTTTTCTGCGCGGCCCGCGCGTGAGCGGCGAGTCGCGCCGCGCGCTTCGAGATCGTCAAGCAGGCGTTGCTGGTGGACGCCATCGTAGACGAGCCAGGCTGCCAGCGCCGCCAGCACGACCGCGTAAACGGCGTAGCTGGCGAGTATGAAGTCGGCGTGCGGTCCAAGGTCCATCGGCTTTTTTTCTCCTCGCCTTTTCTTGCCTACTCGGCGGGGGCCGCGGCTTCGGCGGCGCGGGCACGGTCCACTTCTGCGATACGCAACGCCTTGACGCGGCGGCGCAGGATTTCATTCCTCATGCCCTTCATGTGCAGGGCGAAGAATAACAGCGTAAAGCCCAGCGCACAGTAGAGCAGGGGGTAGAGTTGCGAGGCATGGATTTTCGGGCCGTCGGAGCGGAACACGCTCGAAGGCTGGTGAAGCGTGTTCCAGGCGGGAATTTCCAGGCCCAGCCAGGGGACCGACAGGCCCTCGACCGAGATCTTGATGAAGGGGAGGATAATGACGCCGACAAGCGCGAGTACGGCCGTCAACTTGGCGGCCAGTGTTTCCTCCTCGATGGAAGAGCGCAGGGCCATCAGCCCGAGATAGAGGAAAAACAGCATCAGGACCGACGTCAGGCGGGCATCCCAAACCCAGTAGGTGCCCCACATCGGCTTGCCCCACAGCGAACCCGTAACCAGGGCCAGCAGCGTGAAAGCCGCGCCGATCGGGGCCGCGGCCTTCGCCGATACATCGGCCAGCGGATGGCGGAAGACGAGCAGGCCGAAGCTCGATATCGCCACCAGGGCATAGCCCAACATGGCGAGCCAGGCGGCCGGCACGTGGATGTACATGATGCGGATCGTCTCACCCTGCTGGTAATCGGGCGGGGCCGTCCAGCCGCGATACAGGCCAAAGACGATGACCGCGACCGCGAGGCCCGCCAGCCAGGGCAAAATGGCGCCGGAAAGCGACATGAACCGCGTCGGGTTGGCGAGCTTCTGGGTGATGGACTGGTTGGTCATGGACTCGTTTTAAGGGCAGGCGCGGCATCGCGCAAACGCCCATTAGCGCGGCACTTTGGCTTTTAGTCGATGCCCAGCGCGCCACCCGCTGGCTGGCGTCAGGTTGCAGATTCACGTGAAACATCGAGTTTGCGAATATATCACATTTTTCGTCATCCCCGCGAAGGCGGGAACCTAAGCAAGGCCGTGGGAAACCACCGCCGGCTCAAGTCAAGCAGGCTTGGTTGGATCCCCGGCCGGGCCGGGGATGACGGCGGCGGTTCGTGTTCCCGTTCAGCTACTGAAGCTGGATGCGGAGTGCGGCGGCGGCGGCCAGCGGGCCGAGGACGAGGGAGCCGAGCGACAGGGCGGCGAGGATCAGGAACGAGGGCCAGAAGGATTGCCCGGCCAGCAGCGCGCCTGAAATCGCCTGGATGCCGTAAATCAGCGTCGGGACGTACAGCGGCAGAATAAGCAGCGCCAATAACAGCCCGCCGCGCCTTGCCCGCAGCGTCAACGCCGCGCCGATCGCGCCCAGGAAACTGATCGCGGGCGTGCCGACGAGCATGGTTAGAACCAGCACGCCGTAGGCCGAAAGATCCAAGTTGAGAAGGATGCCGAGCAGCGGGGCCAGCAGCGCCAGCGGTATGCCCGTCGTCAGCCAATGCGCCAGCGCCTTGGCGGCGGCAACGAGTTCGAGCGGCGTACCGCCGATGGCGAGCAGTTCGAGTGAGCCGTCCTCGTGATCGGTTTCGAACATGCGCCCGAGCGACAACAGCGCCGATAGCAAAAGCGCGATCCACAGAAGGCCCGGCGCGATGCGGCTCAGAAGGTTGAGGTCCGGGCCGAGGCCGAGCGGCAGCATGGCAATGACGATCAGGTAGAAGCCCAGCGCCGTGCCGATGGCTCCACCTTCTCGCAAAGCCAACGTGATGTCGCGGCGCAGCAGCGTGAAAAACGGGCTCATAGCCATCGTCCTTTGTCCTCAACACTCGGCAGGCCGGTGTTGAAGCGGGCTCCACCCTCTCGCAAAGCCAACGTGATGTCGCGGCGCTGGCGAGTACTGAGACACGGTGCTGATGGCTCGCGAATATCCCTGCAATCGGCATTTCCGGCAGCAGGCCCGAGAGCAGGGCCGGCCGAGCCGGCAGGCCTCGAACTGGACGGAACCCAATTCGGTGCCCCAGAGGCTTGACTGGATCCCGGCCTGCGCCGGGATGACGGTGGCTGGGGGCTCATTTTTCTTGCCCCTGACGGGACTGATCAACACTCGGCAGGCCGGTGTTGAAGCCCGTTTCTTCCATAATCATGCTATCCGAGGGTCCGGGCGAAGCGGCTGGCGAACCGCCGAGGCGCAATTCGCGGGCGGACCCGAGCCCCAGGGGAATATGGGTAGCGGCCAAAACCAGCCCGCCGCCAGATAGATGCTCCTCGACGATGCCGGCAAGCAGGGCGACGGACGCCGCATCGAGGGAAACGGTCGGCTCATCCAGCAGCCACAACGGCCGGTCGGCGACAAGAAGGCGGCCAAGGCCGAGACGCCGCTTCTGGCCCGCCGAAAGATAAGCCGCCGGGATGTCTTCAAGTGCCGCAAGCCGCAGGCGGTCGAGGGCACCGTAGACCCGGTCGCGGCGGTGCGTCCGCGTCGCCGAACCGCCGAGGTAGGCGCACCAGAATTCCAGGTTTTCAGCAGCCGTCAGGCTCGATTTGATGCCGTTGGCATGGCCGACGTAGTGGGACTGTTCGCCAATTTCGCGCTCCGTGTCGCCGCCGTGCAGGGTGGTGTTACCAGATTCCAGCGGCAAGAAGCCCGCAATTGCGCGCAAAAGCGTCGTCTTGCCTGCCCCATTTGGCCCGGTCAGCAGCAGCACTTCGCCCGAGTCCGCCGCAAACGACAAACCATCGATAACCAGCCGGTTGCCGCGGCGGATGCTGAGATTTTCGGCAGTGAGGCGCAAATCGGGTCCCGGGCGTGGTTCAACGTGGGGTGGGAAGGGCGGATCGTCGCCGCGGGCCTATGAATGGGGCTCCTCAAGTCGAGTAGCATCACCCGCCGCACGCCTATATAAGGGGGGCACAACGATTGGTGCTAGCGCAAAAAACGAGACGCCGTCGTCGAGCGGGCCGTTGCGGCCGGTTCTATGACATTACCAGCATCTCTTCCGCCGGCGCTCCGGCGGCGCGGCTTTCCACATAGCTTGATGAGGAGGCCTGCTCGTGAGCACGGGTAACGCAAAATCACTCGACAGTTTCAAATGCCGCAAGACGCTTCAGGCCGGTGGCAAGACCTACACCTATTTCTCGCTGCCGGAGGCCGAGAAGAACGGCCTTGGCGGAGTATCCAAGCTGCCGTTCTCGATGAAAGTCATTCTCGAGAACCTTTTGCGTTTCGAAGATAACCGCACGGTCAAGAGGGCCGACATCGAAGCGGTCGCGGCATGGCTCAGCGACAAGGGTACGGCCGGCAACGAGATCGGCTACCGGCCAGCGCGCGTGCTGATGCAGGACTTTACCGGCGTTCCCGCCGTCGTCGATCTGGCAGCGATGCGCGACGGCATGGTGCAGCTCGGCGGGGATCCGACCAAGATCAACCCGCTGGTGCCGGTCGATCTTGTTATCGACCACTCCGTCATCGTCGACGAATTCGGTACGCCGCAGGCGCTGATGCACAACGTCGAGCACGAATACGCGCGCAACCAGGAGCGCTATAACTTCCTGAAATGGGGCCAGGGCGCCTTCGACAACTTCCGCGTGGTGCCACCCGGCACCGGCATCTGCCACCAGGTCAATCTCGAATATCTCTCGCAGACCGTCTGGACCAAGGACGAGGGCGGCGAGACCATCGCCTATCCCGATACACTCGTTGGCACCGACAGCCACACGACCATGGTCAACGGCCTTGCCGTGCTCGGCTGGGGGGTCGGTGGAATCGAAGCGGAAGCGGCCATGCTCGGCCAGCCGATCTCGATGCTGCTGCCTGAAGTCATCGGCTTCCGCATCACCGGAAAACTCAATGAAGGCGTCACCGCGACCGACCTCGTTCTCACCGTCACGCAGATGCTGCGCAAGCGCGGCGTCGTCGGCAAGTTCGTCGAGTTCTACGGTCCCGGCCTCGACAACATGACGCTCGCCGACCGCGCGACGATCGCCAACATGGCGCCGGAGTATGGCGCGACCTGCGGGTTCTTCCCGGTCGACGGTGAAACTTTGCGCTATCTCGACATGTCGGGGCGGACCAAGGACCGCATCGCGCTGGTCGAAGCCTATTCCAAGGCGCAGGGCATGTTCCGCGAAACCGGCGTCGAACCGGTCTTCACCGATACGCTGGCGCTTGATCTCACCGATGTCGTCCCATCGATGGCGGGACCGAAGCGTCCCGAAGGCCGGCAGGCGCTGGCCGACATCAAGTCCGGCTTTGCAACCGCGCTCGAAGCCGAGTACCGCAAGCCCGGCGAACTCGACCGGCGTTTCGCGGTCGAGGGGACGGACTACGATATCGGCCACGGTGACGTAGCGATCGCCGCCATCACGAGCTGCACCAACACATCGAACCCCAGCGTGCTGATCGCGGCGGGACTCGTTGCTCGTAATGCAGTGGAAAAGGGGCTCTCCGTCAAGCCATGGGTGAAGACTTCGCTGGCGCCGGGAAGCCAGGTCGTTGCCGCCTATCTCGCCAAGGCCGGGCTGCAACCCTTCCTCGACAAGCTCGGCTTCAACCTCGTCGGTTTCGGCTGCACCACCTGCATCGGAAACTCCGGACCGCTGCCGGCGCCAATCTCCAAGGCGATCAACGACAACGGCATCGTGGCGGCGGCAGTGTTGTCGGGCAACCGCAACTTCGAGGGCCGGGTCAGCCCTGACGTGCAGGCAAATTACCTCGCCTCACCGCCGCTCGTCGTCGCCTACGCACTGGCCGGCACCGTCCAGAAGGATCTGACCAAGGAACCGATCGGAATGGCAAGCGACGGCACGCCCGTCTATCTCAAGGACATCTGGCCTTCGACGCACGAGATCCAGGACTTCATCGTGAAGAACGTGACGCGGGCCATGTTCGAGGACAAGTACTCGGACGTGTTCAAGGGCGACGAGCACTGGCAGGCGATCAAGACCTCGACAGGCCTCACCTATGGCTGGGACAACGACAGCACCTACGTGCAGAACCCACCCTATTTCGAAGGCATGGGCATGACGCCGAAGCCGGTTGAAGACATCGTCGGAGCGCGCATTCTTGCCGTCTTCGGCGACAAGATCACCACCGACCACATCTCGCCTGCCGGTTCGATCAAGAAGGACAGCCCGGCCGGCGAGTACCTTCTCGAGCATCAGATCCGGCCGCAGGACTTCAACCAGTACGGAACGCGCCGCGGCAACCACGAGGTCATGATGCGCGGCACGTTCGCCAACATCCGCATCAAGAACCATATGGTACGCGACGCCAATGGCAACGTCAGGGAAGGCGGATACACGATCCACCAGCCGTCCGGACAAGAGATGACGATCTACGACGCGGCCATGCGCTATCAGGACGAAGGCGTGCCGCTCGTCGTCGTCGCCGGGATCGAATACGGCAACGGCTCATCGCGCGACTGGGCGGCGAAAGGCACCAAGCTTCTTGGCGTCAGGGCCGTGATCGCACAATCCTACGAGCGCATCCACCGTTCGAACCTGGTCGGCATGGGCATCGTGCCGTTCGTCTTCGAAGACGGCACCAGCGCCGAATCGGCCGGATTGACCGGGGCCGAGCAGATCTCGATCCGCGGCCTGGCCGAAATCAAACCGCGCCAGAAGACCATCGCCGAAGTCATCTTCGCCGACGGACGCAAGGGCGAGATCCCGCTGACCTGCCGGATCGATACGCTCGACGAACTCGAGTACGTGCGCAACGGCGGCATTCTCAACAACGTGCTGCGCACCCTGGCTTCGGCCGCGTAGCACCTGTCAGGGCTGGAGCGGGCCACTATTCGTGCACTCGTGGCCGCCATCGGAGCCGCGGATGCTCCAATTTTGGAATCACAACAGCTGCATCACGTGTAAAGGGCCACTTTCAAAGTGGCCCTCCTCGCGATAGCCGGCGACTCTCGCGGGTGCTGACGGATGCAGCCGCCGTAACCGGTTCGTGACTTCCTATTGATCTCGACTTTCCCGATATTGCCAACGCGCGCTTCGGATGCCGACCAGCATCCGCGCTCTAGGATTGGCGCTGCAGATGCCCACCAGCATCCGCGCTTGTGAATCGGCGCTTCAGATGCCCACCAGCATCCGCGCCTGTGAAACAGAAGAAAGGTCCAGATTTTCTGATGCCGAGGACAACTATCACTTGGATCGCCGGGCTCGTCGTCATCGCCGCCAGCACCGCGACGACGCTCGTTGCCGTCGGCGGCACGGCGCGTGCGGAAGGCATCCAAATCAAGGCGGTCGTCGAACTCTTCACCAGTCAGGGCTGTTCGTCGTGTCCACCGGCGGATGCGTTGCTCAAGTCCTACATCGAGCGCCCCGACGTGCTGGCGTTGTCGATGCCCGTCGACTACTGGGACTACCTCGGCTGGAAGGACACGTTTGCTTCGCCGCAGTTTTCCCAGCGGCAGCGCGAATATGCCCGCACGCGCGGCGACGGTTCGGTTTACACTCCGCAGGTCGTCGTCAACGGGCGTACCCACGAGGTCGGGTCAAAGCAGAAGCTGATCGACAAAGCGATTATCGCAATGGACCGGCTGGCGCCGATCAGCATCCCGGTCATGGTGCACGCCGAAGAACAGACGCTGTTGATCAATATCGGCGCAAGGCCGAACGGGGCCACCGGCGGGCGCTGTACGGTTTGGCTGGCGGCCGTCAGGAAGTCAGGCCAAGTCAACGTCCGGCGCGGCGAGAACGGCGGGCGCGAACTGACCTACTACAACGTCGTACGCGACCTCTCTGCGGTTGGCATCTGGACTGGCGCAGCCGAGACATTCCGCCTCGACAGGGCGTCGCTGAAGCTTCCCGACACGGACGGCGTTGCCGTCCTTGTTCAAGAGGGAACCGGCGGCCCGATCGTCGGTGCGGCGTGGCTCGACGGCTGAGCGCGGGAGATTCAACGCCCCTTCCACTGCGGTTTGCGCTTCGCCAGGAAGGCTTCCATGCCTTCCTTGAAGTCCTCGCTCATGTAGCAAAGCTCGATCAAATCGCGATCGTCCATGACGTTTGAGGCGTCGCCGAGGCGACGCAGGCCTTCCTTTGTGGCGCGCAGTGTCAGCGGGGCATTTTCCGCAATGCGTTCGGCGATTTTGCCGGCACGGACGTGAAGGGTTTCGGTCGATTCC
>JAHJQI010000108.1 GCA_018819265.1 Alphaproteobacteria bacterium | reverse complement strand
TGCTGATCATCTTCATGGTGGCCGCGCCCTTGCTGCAGGTCGGCGTGCCGCTCGACCTGCCGCAATCGAAGGGAAAGCAACTGCAATCGAATACCGAGCCGCTGGCGGTTTCGGTGCGGACCAACGGCGATGTCTATATCGGTGAGACGGCGATCAAGCTCGATGAGATCGAGGCGAAACTGAAGGCGATCGCCGCCAACGGCCAGGACGAGACGATTTTCGTGCGCGCTGACAAGGGTACGACTTATGGCGTGGTGGCGCGGGTGATGGGGCGGATCAGCGCCGCAGGATACCGCAAGATTTCCTTGGTGACTGAGCTTGAGGAGGGCTGATGCAGGCCGCCGGCCTCATCATATCGCTGGTTTTACACGGCGCGCTTCTAGGCTGGGCGGCGCTGGAGATCCTTGGCGTGCAGAAGCTCCCCGAACCTGCCGCTCCGACGATCGAGGCGGAGATCATCACGCTTGCGGAATTCACCAACCTGAAGAAGGGCGACCCGGAGGCGAAGAAGCTGGAAGCCAAGCTGACGCCGGAAGAGCCGCCGCAGGTGACGGAGAAGGAAGCGCCGAAGCCGAAGCCCGAGCCGCCGAAGCCGCCGCCGGCTGCCGAGGAACCGCCGCCGCCCGAGCCGCCGAAACCCGATCCGATTGCCGAGGCACTCGAAAAACCGGCTCCGCTCGATCCAGTTATCGGGGAATGTATGAAGCAATTCGTATCGCAGAATGAAATTGATGGAGAGCAGCGCAAGAAACTAGAAGAAGAGTGCAGACAAGAAATAGAGCGCAAGAAGAAGGCGGAAGAACAGGCGCGTATCGAGGCGGAGAAGAAGAAAGAGGCGGCGGAAAAGAAGAAGGCGGAGGAAAAGCGCAAGCAGGACGCCGAAGAGAAGAAAAAACTCGCGGAAGCCAAGAAAAAACGCGAAGAGGCAAAAAAGAAGGCGAAGAAAAAAAAGCAGGAAGACTTCTCCAAGCGCATGGCAGCGCTGCTCGACAAGACGCCGGAAGAGCGCGGATCGAAGCGCTCCGGCACGTCGCAGGATACCGATTATACCGGCCCGACGGCCGGAGAACGCGAGGGCCAGGGCACACAGCTGACGGCGCGCGAGGAGGATCTTCTCAAGGGCCGCATCAGTTCGCAAATTCGCGATTGCTGGCGGTTGCCCGGTGGCGGCGGCGGTATCGATACGGCTGTTGTCACGGTGCGCTGGCGGCTGCAGAAGGATGGCAGCCTCGACGGGCTGCCGCAAATCGTCGGTTCGCGGAGCGATCCGGTTTACAGGATTGCTGGAGAAGCCGCCGTGCGTGCCGTGACCTGCGCTGCTCCATTCAAGCTTCCGCCCGATATGTATGCGAGCTGGAAGGAAATCACCTGGGAATTCGACCCGAGGCACATGCTGTAACGGATAGAGCGATGGCTGTAACGGATAGAGCAATGGCTGTGACGGTTGAAGCAATGAAGGCAGGAGAATGATGAAGCATGCCCGCTATGGTCTCTGCAATGGTCTGGCTTTTGCCCTGTTGCTCGTCGCGATGGCGGGGATCTTCGCCGGTCCGGCTTCTGCACAGGGCCTGAGCGGCACCCAGCGGCAGGGCACGGTTGCTCCAATCCCCATCGCGGTGCCGAATTTCCTGGGCGACGATCCCAAGCTTGCCGCCGATATCGCAGGCGTGCTGGCGTCCGACCTGCAGCGTTCCGGGCTGTTCCAGTCGCTCGATCCGGCATCGTTCCTGGAGCGGATCGAGGACATCAACCGGCCGCCGAGATTCCCCGATTGGCGGGCAATCCGCGCCGATGCACTGGTCGTGGGAAAGGTGCTGCGACAGCCGGACGGCCGGGTCGGCGCCGAATTCCGGCTGTGGGACGTGACGACCGGCAAGCAGCTTTCGGGACAACGGTTCACGACGATTGCGGAAAACTGGCGGCGAATCGGGCACATCATCGCCGATCAGGTCTACGAGCGCCTGACGGGCGAAAAGGGCTATTTCGACACGCGCGTGGTCTATATCGACGAGACGGGGCCGAAGCAGAAGCGGGTCAAACGGCTGGCGATCATGGACCAGGACGGGGCCAATGCGCGGCTCTTGTCGAACGGTGCCGACCTGGTGCTAACGCCGCGATTCTCGCCGTCGAGCCAGCAGATCGCGTACATGTCGTACGCAACCGGCCAACCGCGCGTCTACATGATGAACCTGGAGACGGGCCAGAAGGAAGTTGTCGGCGATTTTCCGGGAATGACGTTCGCGCCGCGATTCTCGCCGGACGGGCAGAGAATCATCATGAGTCTGCAGGAAGGCGGGGGATCCTCGATTTTCGAGATGGATCTCAGGTCGCGGCAGACGCGGCGGCTGACGAACGTGCCGGAAGCCATCGATACCGGGCCGTCGTATTCTCCCGACGGCCGCCAGATCGTATTTGAATCGGACCGCGAGGGAACCCAGCAGCTCTATGTCATCAACGCGGACGGTTCGGGTGTGCGCCGAATCAGCTTCGGAAACGGCAGGTACTCGACGCCCGTATGGTCGCCGCGCGGCGATTACATCGCCTTCACGAAACAGCTGATGGGTCGATTCCTGATCGGCGTCATCCAGCCGGATGGCCAGGGTGAACGAATCCTCAGCGAAGGTTTCCACAACGAAGGCCCGACCTGGGCGCCAAACGGCCGTGTGCTGATGTTCTTCCGGGAAGAACGAGGGCAGAACACGGGGCCGCGGATCTACTCCGTCGATATCACCGGATATAACGAACAGGTGGTCAAAACCCCGGCATTCGCCTCCGATCCGGCCTGGTCGCCGCTCCTCAACTGACTGCCGCCACGCCAGCGTCGTGTCCGCGAAATTGGCCGCTTTCGGCAGCGGACTGCTCGATCAGCACCCAGGACTGTTTAGAATTGATTCGCCCCTTAACTCGGTTTTAACGGGCGCCGGAGTCTTATCACTTTGATGCCGAGTGTTGTGCGTGGGCAGGAACAATCGGGCCCCCAGGGATGTTCGAATACGTGTTGCGCGTCTCGAATAGCGAACTGAGGAGCAATGAACACGCAGTGGCATAATCGCATCAAGGCCCTCGGAAAACCATGCGCGAGTGGTGTCCCAGCTTGATCCGAAAACGCTGCACCGGTACCCAATTAGTCGGCTAGTGCCGAACAAGCATCAGGAGATTGAACTATGCAGGGTGTTAAGGGGCTGATCGTTCTTTCGGCTGTCGTCGCCGCGGTAGCTCTCGGCGCATGTCGTCGTGAGGTTCCGC
>JAHJQI010000107.1 GCA_018819265.1 Alphaproteobacteria bacterium | reverse complement strand
GGTCGCGACCTGATCGCGCTGCTCGCAACGATCGGCATCGATCTCGGGTTGTTCGTCCTTGCGGCGCTTAATCCTCCACCCAAATCGGCCCAGCGAATTCATCTCAGCCCTGCGGTCAAGGCGCAGATCCGCGAGGCGATCAATACCGCCATCGCCCGGGCGCCGAACGCGAACATGGAGTGGGTGCGCCGCCACTTCATCTATCACAACAACGCGTCGTACTTCGTCATCCCGAACCTCTTCAGTTGCGACCCGGCAAACGAGGAGGAGTCATCGAGAGCGCTGGCGATGAACCAGCTTGCAGGTGTGCTCGACGATCTTGATCTGGTGCGCTGGCCGGAGCCGAAGGAACTCGAAAGGCTCAAGGACGAAGAGAAGGGCGACAGCAAGACCGACCTGACCGAAATCAGACGGGAGCGTCTTCAGGAGCTTGAGAAACGTGGCGGGATCGAACTCGATCAAGCCAAGGCCGAAGGCATACGCAGTGCCGAGCCTGTCCGGAATCACGGCCTGTTCTCCAAGGCCGAACGAGTTCTCACGATAACCGGCTGGAGCGCACAGGCCCGTCGAGACCTCGAGATCTACCGCCTTGTCGATATCGAAGGCCTGACGCCAATTCTCGACGTTCTCAACGAAGCGAATTCGCGGCGTTCGGCCGACGTCCAACCACCCGCATTCGGCGGGGAGATGAAGGACGTGACGCCTTCAAAGCAAATTCAACACGAAAAGAACGCGTGACGCCGAAACGGGAGGCGAAGCGTTCGCCGCCTCCCGCTGTCCGGCTCGGCCAGCTCACTCGTCGCGGTCGCGGACGAGTTCACCGTTTACGGTGATGTGACCGCCTTCAACGCCGACGACGACTTTTTCGCCGTCATGGACTCGACCGGCGAGGATCTGCTCGGCGAGCGGATCCTGCACGTTGCGCTGGATGACGCGTTTCAGTGGCCGCGCGCCATAGGCCGGGTCGTAGCCGCGGTTGGCGAGCCAGCTGCGGGCATCGCCTTCGAGGACGACCTCGATCTTGCGGTCGGTCAAGAGCCGCTTGAGGCGCTCCATCTGGATATCGACGATCGCACCCATGTCCTCGCGGCGCAGCCGGTGGAACAGGATGATGTCATCGAGGCGGTTGAGGAACTCGGGGCGGAAGTGAGTGCGCACCGAGCCCATGACTTCGGCACGAACCGAAGAGACGTCCGCGCCTTCTGGCATGTTGACCAGGTACTCCGAACCGATGTTCGAGGTCATGATGATCAGCGTGTTCTTGAAGTCGACGGTGCGGCCCTGGCCATCGGTCAGGCGACCATCGTCGAGGACCTGCAGAAGCACGTTGAACACGTCGGGGTGCGCCTTCTCGATCTCGTCGAACAGGATCACCTGATAGGGCCTGCGACGCACCGCTTCGGTAATGGCGCCGCCCTCCTCGTAACCGACATAGCCGGGGGGGGCGCCGATCAAGCGGGCGACCGAGTGCTTCTCCATGTATTCGGACATGTCGATGCGCACCATGGCGTGCTCATCGTCGAACAGGAACGATGCGAGCGCCTTGGTCAGTTCGGTCTTACCGACTCCCGTCGGCCCGAGGAACATGAACGAGCCGATCGGGCGATTGGGATCCTGGAGCCCGGCGCGGGCGCGGCGGACGGCGGTCGATACCGCGCGCACGGCTTCGCCCTGGCCGACGACGCGCCTGGCCAGTTCGTCCTCCATGCGCAGGAGCTTGTCCTTTTCGCCTTCCAACATCTTGTCGACGGGAACGCCGGTCCAGCGCGACACGACGCCGGCAATGTGGTCGGGCGAGACGGCTTCCTCGACCATGACGCCACCTAGAGCGGTGTCGTCGCCTTCGGCTTCCAGGGTCGCGAGCTGCTGCTCGAGCTGGGGTATGACACCATACTGCAGCTCACCGGCGCGGTTGTAGTCGCCGCGGCGCTGCGCCTGTTCCAGCTCATTACGGCGCTGGTCCAGCTCTTCCTTGATCTTCTGGGCGGAGCCGAGCTTTTCGCGCTCGCCTTCCCAACGCTGCGTCAGCGACTGACTTTCCTCCTCGAGGTCGGCAATGTCCTTGTCGAGCTTTTCGAGTCGATCCTTGGAGGCAGAGTCGGTTTCCTTGCGCAAGGCCTCGCGCTCGATCTTCATCTGCATGATGTCGCGATCGATGCGGTCGAGTTCCTCGGGCTTGGAGTCGATCTCCATCTTCAGGCGGGACGCTGCCTCGTCGACGAGGTCGATGGCCTTGTCGGGGAGGAAACGATCGGTGATGTAGCGGTTCGAAAGCGTTGCGGCCGCGACCAGCGCGCTATCGGTAATGCGCACGCCGTGGTGGACCTCGTAGCGCTCCTTGAGGCCGCGCAGGATCGAGATGGTATCGGCGACCGTCGGTTCATTGATGAAGACCGGCTGGAAGCGGCGGGCGAGGGCTGCGTCCTTTTCGATGTGCTTGCGGTATTCGTCCAGCGTCGTCGCGCCGATGCAGTGCAACTCGCCACGGGCGAGCGCCGGCTTCAGGAGGTTTGACGCATCCATGGCGCCATCGGCCTTGCCGGCGCCGACGATGGTGTGCAGTTCGTCGATGAAGAGGATAATGCGGCCGGCTTCGGAGGTGACTTCCTGGAGGACGGCTTTCAGGCGCTCCTCGAATTCGCCGCGATACTTCGCGCCGGCGATGAGCGATCCCATGTCGAGCGACAACAGCAACTTATCGCGCAGTGATTCGGGCACGTCGCCCTTGATGATGCGCAACGCCAGACCTTCGGCGATCGCCGTCTTGCCGACGCCGGGTTCTCCGATAAGCACGGGGTTGTTCTTGGTGCGCCGGGAGAGGACCTGGATGGCGCGGCGAATCTCCTCGTCACGGCCTATCACCGGGTCGAGCTTGCCGCTGGCTGCGTCAGCGGTCAGGTCACGGGCGTAGCGCTTGAGGGCGTCGTAGCCCTGTTCGGCGGACGCAGTGTCGGCCGTGCGGCCCTTGCGGACCTCGTTGATGGCTTGGTTGAGACCCTGCGGCGTGACCGCGGCCTCTTTGAGGATCTTCGAAGCGTCCGAACTCGCTTCCATGGCGAGGGCAAGCAGCAGGCGCTCTGCAGTTACGAACTTGTCTCCCGCCTTGTCGGCGATCTTTTCTGCCTGATCAAAAACACGGGCGGTTTCAGCCGCCATGTAGAGCTGACCGGAGCCGCCGCCGGAGACTTTCGGACGGCGGGCGAGTGCCGTCTCGACGGCCTGGAGTGCCTGTGCATGGTGGCCGCCGGAACGGGCGATCAGATTTGCGGCGAGCCCTTCGGGGTCGTCGAGCAGGACTTTCAAGAGGTGCTCGGGGCTGAAGTGCTGGTGGCCTTCACGCAGTGCGAGGTTCTGCGCGGCCTGGACAAAGCCTTTGGCGCGGTCGGTATAGCGTTCGATATTCATCGGAATTCCCTTCTCAGCGCGGCAATCCTACCCATAAGGCGCAGGGATGCCGCCGGTATTGACGGGTGTCAAAGCACCATTCGCGACCCCGAAGGCATCGCGACATGGAGGACAGCTGAGATATAGTAGCGGCACGTTTGCGGAAAAGGGGCGGTGGACCTAACAATCTGCCGGGACGTCTATATCTGGAGGGATGATGACGATTGATACTGCCCCGAAGGTGGTGGCTCTCTACCGCTATCCCGTAAAAGGTCTTTCGGCGCAGCCCCTTGAGCAGGTCACACTGACAGCGGGAGAGACAATTGCGTTCGATCGCGCCT
>JAHJQI010000106.1 GCA_018819265.1 Alphaproteobacteria bacterium | reverse complement strand
GCACTGCTTAGAGCATTGCGAGCATTATAGTACAGGCGCTTGCATCAATTTTCCGCTGCCGATGGACCAATCTCGCCTTAACCGCGTTAAAACCTCGTGCCACGATTGCGTACAAAGTCCCGCCCCCTACGCCCGGAGGTCCGCCATGGCGAAATTCGCCCTCACCGTCAACGGCTCGCCCCACGAGGTCGACGTCGATCCCGACATGCCGCTCCTCTGGGTCTTGCGCGATGAACTCGGCCTGACCGGGACAAAGTTCGGCTGCGGGATCGCGCAGTGCGGCGCATGTACCGTTCATATCGACGGCCAGGCGCAGCGTTCCTGCGTTACCCCTGTCGAAGCGGCAGCCGGTGGCGACATCGTCACCATCGAGGCCATTTCCGGGCCTGAGGCCAAAGCCGTCCAGGACGCCTGGATCAAGCACGACGTTCCCCAGTGCGGCTACTGCCAGTCCGGCCAGATCATGAGCGCCGTCGCACTACTGCGAGAGACCCCTCAGCCCGGCGATGCCGAAATTGATGCCGGCATGACCGGCAACATCTGCCGCTGCGCTGCCTATGTCCGCATCCGCCAGGCGATCCTGACCGCCGCCGCGACCCTCAAAGGCTGACCCGGAGCGATCCCCATGCAATTCCTGTTCGACAAATACGCCACGCAGTCCGCCACGGATTCGAGCGCCACGCGCCGGCCGCCCGAAGCCAGCCGCAGAACCGTCCTCAAGAGCATCGGTGGCGTTGGCGCCGGGCTCGTTCTTGGCCTGCAACTGCCCACCGCCGCCAAGGCCCAATCGGGCGCCGCCGCCGTCATCAAGGGAGATGGCAGCGATGCCACATTCGCCCCGAACGCCTTCGTCCGCATCGCCCCCGACTCCACCGTCACCGTCCTCATCAAGCACATCGAATTCGGCCAGGGCCCCTACACCGGCCTGACGACACTCGTCGCCGAGGAACTCGACGCCGACTGGTCGCAGATGCGCGCTGAGGCCGCGCCCGCGAATACGGCACTCTACAAGAATCTCGCTTTCGGCGTGCAGGGCACCGGCGGCTCGACGGCCATGGCCAACTCCTACGAGCAGATGCGCAAGGCCGGTGCCGCCGCTCGCCACATGCTGGTCGAGGCCGCCGCCAAGGCGTGGGGTGTTGCCGCCGACGGCATCACCGTCTCGAAGGGAGTGATCGCGCATAAGCAGTCCGGCAAGACCGGCACGTTCGGTGACTTTGCCGAAGCCGCTTCGAAACTCACCCCGCCATCCGAGCCGTTCCTGAAAGACCCAAAGGAATTCGTCCTCATCGGCACGCAACTGCCCCGGCTCGATACCCCCGCCAAGTCCACCGGGCGGGCCCAGTTCACCATGGACGCAACGCGCCCGGGCATGCTCACCGTTCTGATTCAGCGCCCGCCTCTGTTCGGCGCCAAGGCCAAGAGCTTCGACGATACCGCGACGCGCAAGGTCGCCGGCGTCGTCGACGTCAAGCTTCTGCCGCGCGGTGTTGCCGTCTACGCAAAAGGATACTGGGCAGCCAAGAAGGGCCGCGACGCGCTTCAAGTCGAGTGGGACGAGAGCGGCGCCGAGACCCGCTCGACCGCCGACATCGTCGCCGACTTTGCAAAAGCCGCGACCGCCCCCGGCAGGGTCGTCAAGGCAGCCGGTGACGCTGAAAAAGCGCTCGGCGCGGCCGGAAAGACGATCGAGGCCGAGTACGTCTTCCCCTATCTGGCGCATGCCCCCATGGAACCGCTCGACTGCCTGATCGAGGCGACCGAAAGCGGCGCCCGGGTCTGGGCCGGCAGCCAGATGCAGACCATCGACCAGGGCGCCATTGCCCAGGTGCTGAAACTGCGCCCCGAGGAAGTCGAGATCGAAACGATGTTGGCCGGCGGCAGCTTCGGGCGCAGGGCAACCCCGATCGCCGACGTCGCTTCCGAAGCCGCGACCGCCGTCGACGCGATTGGCCGCACGAACCCGGTGAAGGTCGTCTTCACCCGCGAGGACGACATCCACGGCGGCTTCTATCGCCCGCTGTTCGTGCACAAACTGAGGGCCGCGCTCGATGCCGACGGCAACATCGCGGCCTGGGACCACGTCCTTGTCGGTCAGTCGATCATGGAGGGCACACCGTTCGCCAGCATGATGAAGGACGGCATCGACCCGACCATGATCGAAGGCGCCGAAGACCTGCCATACGCGATCCCGAACCTGCGTGTGTCGGTGCACAAGAAGACGGTCGGCGTGCCGCCGCTATGGTGGCGCTCGGTCGGTCACACCCACACCGCTTATGCAACCGAAACATTCCTCGACGAACTGATTGCCCTTGGCGGCCAGGATCCGGTCGAAGCCCGCCTCAAGCTGCTCGGAGACAGCCATCCCCGATACACCGGCGTCCTCAAGGCCGTCGCCGAACTGGCCGGCTGGGGCGCGCCGGTTCAAGACGGCCGCGCCCGCGGCGTCGCGATCCACAAGTCGTTCAACTCCTACGTCGCCGAAATCGCCGAAGTCTCTAAGGGCGAGGAGGATGGCGTGCCGCGCGTACACAAGGTCTGGGTCGCGATTGACTGCGGCGTCGCCGTCAACCCGGACATAATTCGCGCGCAGATGGAGGGCGGCGTCGGCTATGGGCTCGGCCATATCCTCTATGCGGGCATCACGCTCGACAAGGGCCGCGTCGTGCAATCGAACTTCGACACCTACCGCTCGCTGCGTATCAACGAGATGCCGGAAGTCGAGGTCGCAATCGTCAAGTCGGCGGAGGCTCCAACCGGTGTCGGCGAACCTGGCGTTCCCCCGATTGGTCCGGCCGTCGCCAACGCCTGGGCCAAGCTCACCGGCAAGCGCGTGCGTAACCTGCCATTCGCACCAATATCGAGCTAGTGTTCCGGTTCTGACATTTGCTTCCCGTTGCAGCAGGTCTAAGAGCAAATGTCGGAACCATAAGGAACACTAGCAAGCATCGGACCGGGCCAGCCGCCAACATGACGGAGCCGCTTTCAAAGCAATGTTCGACCAGCTATTGAAACTCATCACCGGCGATGACAGGCAGCCGGCCGAAATCGCAGCCACCGATCAACGTGTCTCGGTCGCCGCGCTCCTCGTCGAAGCCGCCCGCATGGATCAGACGTTTCGCGCCGAAGAGCGCGACACCATCGCCCGGCTGCTGACGCAACGCTTCGAATTGAGCGCCGATGAGGCTGCAAGATTGATCGAAACGGCCGACGAGAAACTGGCAGCCACCGCGCAATATTTCCGCTTTACCCACGAACTCAATACCAGCTTGAGCGCTGCAGAAAAGATCGAGGTCATCGAAATGCTCTGGTCGGTCGCCTACGCCGATGGCGAACTCGACGCCCACGAAGACCAGCTCATCCGCCAGATCGCCGGCCTCATCCACGTCACCGACCGCGACCGCATGCTCGCCCGCAAGCGGGCGCTGGGCGCGGGGTAAGGGAGCGGCTCGGTTCGAAAGCCGCCCGCCAATCAGCTGGTTCTGATGATGCGTGGCCCGACGAGAGCATTGCAACAGTCTGCAAAAGATTTCCCGTCGGGCGCAGACGCGTCGCCTATAGATGTCCCTTGCCCAGTTCGCGGGCCAGGTGATCGGCCTGACGGATGGCCAGCGCCACGATCGTCAGCGTCGGGTTCTCCGCGGCACCGGTCGTGAACTGGCTGCCGTCGGAAACGAAGAGGTTTTTCACGTCGTGCGACTGGCCCCATTTGTTGACCACTCCGTCGCGCGGATTGGCCGACATGCGGTTGGTCCCGAGATTGTGCGTCGAGGGGTACGGCGGCGTCGGGAAGACGCGCGTGGCGCCGACCGCTTCATAGACGGCGATACCTCGCTTGTAGGCATGCGTGCGCATGGCGATGTCGTTGGGGTGATCGTCGAAATGCACGTTCGGCGCCGGCAGTCCGAATTTGTCCTTCACGTCCTGGTTGAGCGTGATCCGGTTGGTCTCCCGCGGCATGTCCTCGCCGACCAGCCACATGCCGGCCATGTTCTCGTAGGCGTCGAGGGCCGTCGTGAATTCGCGTCCCCAGCCGCCCGGGTCCAGGAACGCGGCCATGAAAGGAATCCCCAGCGACAGCGTCTCCATCTCGTATCCGCCAACGAAGCCGCGCGTTGGATCGTGCCGGGCCTCGTCGGAGATGATCCCGGCCATCGTCGTCCCGCGCCACATCCTGACCGGCTTGTCGAACACGGCGTAAACCGAGCCGGTCATGTGCCGCATGTAGTTGCGGCCGACCTGGCCCGACGAGTTGCCAAGTCCGTCCGGAAACATGCTTGAAGCGGAATTGAGAAGCAGGCGCGGACTTTCGATCGAATTGCCGGCGACGCAGACGACGCGGGCCTTCTGAATGTGCTGATTGCCGTCGGCGTCCTGATAGACGACACCGGTGACTTTCCCGCTTTTGTCATGCTCGATCCGCACGACGTGCGCCTTCTCGCGCACCTCGAGGTTACCGGTCGCTTCGCCGCGCGGGATGTCGGTATAGGCCGACGACCATTTTGCCCCCCATTTGCAGCCCTGGAAGCAGAACCCTGTCTGCTGGCACGCGGTGCGCTCGTCGGAGTCGGCGCTGTTGATCGCCATGCGCCCGGTGTGGACTTCCTTGTAGCCGAGCTTCTTGGCGCCTGCTTCGAACACCTTGAAGTTGTTGCTGCCGGGCAGGCCGGCACGCCCGCCGGTCCGCGTCACACCCAGCTTGTTTTCCGCCTTGGTGTACCAGGGATCCATTTCGGCGGCATCGATTGGCCAGTCGAGCAGGTTCGCGCCCTGTACCGTGCCGTAGGTTGTTGCGGCCTTCCACTCGTGTTCCTGAAAGCGCAGCGAGGCGCCCGCCCAGTGGACCGTCGAGCCTCCGACCGCCTTGACGATCCAGGCGGGAAGACCTGAAAAGTCTTTGGCGACCCGCCAGTCGCCGGACGTCGAGCGCGGGTCGGTCCACGCCAGCTGGCCGAAGCTTTCCCATTCGTCGTTGGTGTAGTCATCCGGCAGGTAGCGTCCGCCGGCTTCGAGCGCGACGACGCTGACGCCCTTCTGTGCCAGTTCGTTTGACAGCACGCCGCCCCCGGCGCCGGTTCCGATGACGACGACAACGCTGTCGTCATTCTTGTCGAATGGTGCAGGCATTGTTGTCTCCCTCAGAGCCAGTTGATGTCGTCGAAACCGCGATCGATGTACCCGCCTTTTGAGAAGCTCTCGCCCTCGTAGCCGAAGACCGGCCAGACCGCCTTCTGATTGTAGAGACCGGTCACGAGACCACCGCGGATCGTCTGGAAGAAGGGCGTCTTTTCCATGCTGCGCAGGATATCGACGCGGTCGCGTTCCCAACCCGTACCGACGTAGCTTGGAAAGCCTGCGCCGACCGCGGCGGCATTGAGCGCGGCGACCCCGGCTTCGATCATTGCGGCATTGCCCTCCGAGTCGTAGGTCTTGACGGCGGTGGCGTAGAATTCATCCGCGATGCGATCGTGCGGATAGATATCGCGCGCCATCTGGATGAGCGTCGCCATCGTCTCCGGCTTCAGGTGCTTGACCTCTGTCGCCCAGGCGGCGTCGCCGGCGGCGACAAAGGTAGGACCGACCACGAAGGCGGTCAGCCCGAGCTTCGCGCCATGCGACAGCAGTTCGCGGCGCGTCAGGTCTCTTACGTCCTTTAGCATTGCCATCCGGTCCTCCCTTGCAGCTTGCTTTGATTTTTCCGGTCTCGCCTCACTGGTAACGGCCGTGCTTTTCCAGCACCTCGATTTTGTAGCCGTCCGGATCCTGAATGAAAAAGAAGCGCGCCATCAGCGATCCGTCGCGATGGAATTCCTTGACATCGCCGGGTTTGAGCCCAAGCGCGGCGATACGCTCACGGTCCGCGCGTGCATCATCGACGGCAACCGCGATATGGCCGTAGCCATCGCCCAGTTGATAGGGTTCGGTTCGCCCCTTGTTGAGCGTCAGCTCGATTTCGAAGTCGGCTTCCGCATTGCGAAGATAGACCAGCGTGAAGTCGTCGAAATCGAACCGTGCGGCGACTTCGAGGTGAAGCGCGTCGCGGTAGAATTCGATTGAGCGGTCAAGGTCCAAGACCCGGATCATCGAATGGATAGCTTTGGCCATGCGGTCCTCCATTTTTGCTCGAAGGGTAGGTCCACATGACTTGGCACGGGTGGTAGCGGAATACTACCTCACCCCGTCACCATCACCGCATTTGCGAAATCAATTCAGACTCAGGCCGCGGACGCCGCCAGCAGGGCCAAATCTTCGGCCTCGCCCTGGGCAGCACCCGAGATATGCAAGAGGCACGTGGTTCGCAACATCGAGGTGAAGTTCGGAACATCGCCCCTCAGTTCCGCCACTTCGTCGTGCAGCGTCGACAGGAACTTGGGCGTGGTCAGGCCCTGGCCTTCGGCGATCTGGTCGAGAATGTCCCAGAATGCAGCCTCCAGCCGGATACTGGTCGCATGACCGGAAAGGCGCACTGAGCGCGTCACGCATTCAAAGCGCGCAGGGTCCTGGCCCGCAAAAATTCTACACATGACGTTCTCCCATTCTTGATTTTTTAGTTACGCATTCCGCAAATCCCGCTGGCAGTCGGCGTTGGCGTCCTGGCGGCGGCGGATGCTTTTATAATTGCAGTCATCGGATTGCGTGCCGCCGTCGCCTGGTTCACGTTGCGAACGGCTCCACCGCCCCTCGCGGCATGATCGGCAGTATCGCCGCCTCCGGTCCGACGAGGCAAGCGCGTCGTCGATCCGCTCTCACCCCAACCGCACCACGACTTCATTGAGCCGTCCGTCGCCGCCGGCAGCCGCTTCGAAGCGCACGGTTCCGCCGTGCCGCTCGGCGATGGACCGCACCAGCGCGAGCCCCAGTCCGCTGCCTGCCGTCTTGCCGCGCGATGCGCCGCGGTGGAAGGGTTCGAACACCTGCTCGGCGAGATCGGCGGAAACGCCCGGGCCATTGTCGCGAACCCGCAAAACCGCCCGCCCCCCGTCCTGCGCGACCGTCACCTCGACAGGCGGCACGCCGTGCTTGATGGCGTTCTCGATCAGGTTGCGGATCAGCCGCCGCAACAGCCGCGGTTCGCCGCTGAGCGTCACCGGCGCACCCGACACGTCGGTGCCGGGATAGCGCGAGGCCTCTTCGGCCGCGAGCGCCAGGAGGTCGACGTCGGTTCGCTCCTCCAGTCCGTCGATGGCCCCGAGCCGGCTCAACAGCAGGATCTCCTCGATCATTTCGTCGACTTCGCCGATGTCGACTTCGAGCGCCGCCCGCCGTTCTGGCGAGGGATCGCTTTCCATCAGTTCGAGCCCCATGCGGATGCGCGCCAGCGGCGTGCGCAATTCGTGGCTGGCGTTCGCGAGCAGCAGTTTATGCGCGCCGACCAGCGCTTCGATGCGCGCGGCCGATGCGTTGAAGCTTTCGGCGAGCTTGGCGACTTCGTCGCGGCCCTTGACCTCCACGCGGGCGCTGAGATCGCCCGCACCGAACCGCTCGACACTCTCCTGCAGCCGCTCGATGCGCCGCGTCAACCCGCGCACCACCGGCCACGCGCACAAGCCCACAGCCAACGCGATCGCACCTATGAACACGATGAAGCGGACCGGCCTCGGCGCCGGCCGCTGGCCGGGCGTGCTCGCCACGATGATGCGGCCGTCCGGCAGCGGTACCGCCCAGGCCGGCCCGTCCGGCCCGCGCAGAAATCCGCCTTCGTGGTCGTCATCGTCATGTGGCGGCGGCAGTCGCCGGCCGAACCGGGCGACGAGATCGCCGTTGGCCGCATAAAGCGCCAGGTCGAGCCGCAGACGCTTGGCAAGATCGATTGCCGCCTCCCGCTGATCCGAGACAGGAGCTGTCGCAGCGGGCAGGCCGTTCGCCAGCAGTTCGCCGGCAACGGCAATGGCTTGTTCGAACTGCCGCGCTCCGCCGCTGTGCCGCCACATGCCGCCCGCCACCAGCACGACGATGACGAGCGTGAGAATGATCGTCAGGTAGATCTGCGTCGAAAGCCGCTTCAGCACGTCATGGTCCCGCCTCGAGCACTAACCGATTGTCATTCCCGCGCAGGTGGGAACCTAAGCACGCTTTAGAACCGGATCGGTCTTGTGAATATTGCCTCCACGGTGAATGAAGCCGGTTTGATTTGGTCCCGGCCTGCGCGGGAATGCCGGTGTTGTGCGAGGCAGGCGATTCTAATGCGGATTGTCCGGGTCTGATTGAAGGTGTCACGCCTTGTCCCCTACTCCTGCGCCCTGGCGAAGACGTAGCCCGCGCCGCGCACCGTGATGATGCGTCGGGGTTCCTTCGGGTTGTCCTCGATCGCCTGCCGGATGCGCGAAATATGCACGTCGATCGAACGGTCGAAGGCTTCGAGGTTTTCACCCCGCACGAGGTCCATGATCTGTTCGCGCGTCAGGACGCGGCCCGGATGTTCGGCCAGCGCCCGCAGCATCTCGAATTGATGCCCGGTCAGTTGGGCTGCCACGCCGTCGAGGCGCACTTCGCGCGCGCTGCGGTCGATCTCAAGGCGGCCGAAGCGCAGGACGTCCCTGCCCGCTTCGTTGTTCGAGCCGGGTCCACGCCGCAGGATGGCTTTCAGCCTTGCCAGCAATTCGCGCGGTTCGAAGGGTTTCGGCAGATAGTCGTCGGCGCCGAGTTCGAGACCGACGATGCGGTCCATCGCTTCGCCGCGCGCCGTCAGCATCAGGATCGGCGTCTGCGAGTTGGCCCTGATCGAACGGCAGACGTCGAGCCCGTCCATGTCGGGCAGCATCAGGTCGAGGATGATCGCATCGAAGGCATGTTCGCGGTTGAGTGATAGCCCCGCCGCGCCGGAATTGCCGTGGCGCACGCGGAACCCCGCGCCCTCGAGATAGTCGCAGATCATCTGCGCCAGGCGTTCGTCGTCTTCGATGAGGAGGAGATGCTGCGCCAAACTATCCAACTCCGGTCATGTCGCTCAACTCCGGTGGCAGGGCCTTCGGGATCTGGTCGAGGCAAGGCCGGGAAGCAAGCTCCCCGGCCTGTGGTTCACGTTAGCGCATTTCGACGCCGGAAGTCAGGCCGGCATGGCTGTCGGCTCGCCCGCGCGCGCCGCCCCGGTCAGTCACGCCCCGGTCAGTCGCGCCAAGGCCGGTGCTTGCCCCAGCCGCCGCGATGGCCGCGTCCTTCAGGCCCGCGCCAATCCTTGATTCGCTCGGCCAGTTGCTTGCGCTGTTCGGGGTTGAGCACTTCGGCGGCATCCGCCATGGCTGTCGTCAGCCGCTTGCTGATCGTGTCGAACTTGGCGAATTGCTCGGTGCGCATGGCTTCGAGCTTTGCCCGGTCCACCGTTTCGCCGGTCAGAACGCCAAGACCCTCTTCACGAACCGACTTGATCGAGTCGCGGATCGGGAACACGTCCGCTGCGACGCCCTTGGCAATGTCGACGAGCTTGTCCATCTGTTCGCCATTGGCATCGATCTCGATGGCGAGATGTTTCGCCATCCGTTCGGCGCGCTGTTGGGCCTCTTCGACCGTTTTCGGCTTGTGGTGGAAGAAGCGGGCTTTATGCATCATACCCTCGGCTTCGACGCCGGCGTGGCGCATGCCTTTATAGAAACCGCCATGCGAGTAGGCGGCCGTCGCAGCGCCGGCAGCGAGCAGGGCGCCGATGGCGCCGACGGCGATCAGCCCCCGCGAGGCACGGCGCTTCGGGCCTTGAGGTGCGGTATTGGGAGGCGTGTTGGTCATCATATGGCTCCTTGTTTCATGGCATCGGGAGTAGACTGGAGGCGCTGGCCCGCCTTTCTCAAAGGGATGCGCCCCGTCGGAAGCCAACATGCAACAGGGCTGTTTCGCCCTGCTGTCCGCAATGTAAAGTTCTGTGAACCGCCCCCATTTCTGGGGCACCCAGAGCGCCAACTTTGGAGACCATCGAGACTTGGCCATCCTTCTCATCGTCCTGGCGATCTTCGCTATCCTCGCCCTGCTGCCGCAGTTCTGGGTCAAGCGTGTCATCGCTGCCCATTCCGCCGAGCGCCATGATTTTCCGGGCAGCGGCGGTGAGTTCGCGCGCCACCTCCTCGACGAGATGAAGCTCGAATACGTCGGCGTCGAGGAGACGAACGCGGGCGACCATTACGACCCCGCGTCGAAAACCGTCCGGCTGCTGCCCCAGCACATGCACGGCCGTTCGCTGTCGGCCGTCGTCATCGCGGCCCACGAGGTCGGGCACGCCATGCAGGATGCGACCGGCTATCGCCCGCTCGCCCACCGCACCCGCATGGCCCAGCAGGCGCGCTGGATCGAGACCATCGGCTCCGCGGTCATGATCCTTGCCCCGGTCATGATGATCTTCACGAAAGCGCCGTTCCTGCTCGTCTTGCAGTTGATCGCCGGCATGATCATCTTGTCCTTCACGATCCTCATGCATGCGCTCACCTTGCCGGTCGAGTTCGACGCCAGCTTCGGTCGTGCCATGCCGCTTCTGAAGGCCGGCGGCTACCTCGACGAGAAGGACATGGGCGCGGCGCGCGCCATCCTGCGGGCGGCCGCATTCACCTATGTCGCCGCGGCAGCCATGAGCCTGTTGAACGTCATGCGCTGGATCCGCGTGTTGAGGTTCTGAAGCCCCGAAAACCCGGAGTTGAGTGTTGAAGATGCGATACCGGGCCTCCGTCATGAGAGTTTTGTTCGGCCTGCTTGTGCTCATCGCAGCAGCGCTCGGCTCCGCGCAATGGGCCGCCGCGCAAAGATGCACCTCCGATTACGAATGCACGCGCGGCCTCGCCCTCGGCGGCAACGCCCGCTGCGTCGGGGATACGTTGATCCGCACCACGACGCGCTGCGTTGCCGGCACTTGCCAGACCCAGGAAACCTCCCGCCAGCGTTGCGCGACAAGCATCGGGCCGGGCCGCTGCGTTGGAGAATACTACCAGCGCGCTGAAAGCCGCTGCGATGGCCTCAACGGAACCTGCGCATCCCGCACCATTCGTGACCGTTGCAAACGCGGATGTTCGTGCAGGAAGAACGTCCTCGTCGTCTTCACGGGCGCCTGTTCGCCAGCGATCGGTTGCCATCGGGCGGTGAAGGAATGCCCCGGCGGCTGTTCCTGCGATCCCGAGCCGGTGTGCCGCCAGTGAGCCGACAGGAACTCGGATCGGCGCAGGTTTTCTACCCGGATACGAGCGATATCCCGCTTACTCCGGGTCATACGTTCCCGGCCGAGAAATATCGTCTTCTGCGCGAGATGGTTGTTCACGACCGGCTGGTTCCTGAAGAGATACTGGCCGCTGCGCCACCGATCGCACCAGACGACCTGCGCCGCGTCCACGCACCAGCCTACGTTGAGGCGGTCCTGACGAGATGCCTTGACGATACGGCTGTCCGGAAGTTGGGGCTGCCACTCACCGACATACTCGTCACGCGAGCGCTTGCCTCCGTCGGCGGCAGCCTTGCAGCCGCCAAAGCAGCATTGAGAACAGGTTTCGGGTCCAACCTCGCCGGCGGCACTCATCACGCCCATCGCAACTTCGGTTCCGGCTTCTGCGTCTTCAACGATCTGGCCGTGGTGTCGCGCGTCCTTCTCGACGAGGTCGCGGTCGGGCGCATCGCCATCCTCGACTGCGACGTCCATCAGGGCGACGGCACGGCTGCGCTGATGGCCGGCGAACCGCGCGTTCTGAGCGTCGATCTATTCGGCGACAACAACTTCCCGGCCCGCAAGGTGCCGCCCGACGTCGCGTTCCCGTTGCCGAACGCGATGCGGGACGAGGCCTATCTCGCCACCCTGCAATCGGCGCTGACGGCCGTTGCCGAGTTCGCCCCGGATATCATGCTCTATAACGCAGGCGTCGACCCGCTCTACGAGGACCGCCTTGGTCGCCTGTCCTTGACGCTCGAAGGACTTCAAGAACGCGACCGCCGCGTCTTTACGTTCGCCCGGGAAAAGTCCGTTCCCGTCGTCAGCGTCCTTGGCGGTGGCTATGCCATGCCGATCTCGCTGACCGTGACGGCTTACGCCAACACGCTTCGGGCCGCGCGGGCGGTCTTCGGCTTTTGAGAGGCGCGGACTTTGGTTCCAATGGCTTTTGCAGTGCCGAAATGCTAAGGCCCCAGGAAAGCAATTTTTCCCGCTGAAAGCCCCAATGACCGCTGACGTCCCGACGGCCGAAAAATCCACCGGAGCACCGCTTATCCGCCGTGCCGCGCCGCGCGTCGGCTTCGTCTCGCTTGGCTGCCCGAAGGCACTCGTCGATTCCGAGCGTATTCTCACCCGCCTGCGCGCCGAAGGGTACGAGATTTCGCCCGACTACGATGGCGCCGACGTCGTCGTCGTGAATACCTGCGGCTTTCTCAACTCCGCCAAGGAAGAGAGCCTCGCAGCCATCGGCGAAGCGCTGAACGAAAACGGCCGCGTCATTGTCACCGGCTGCCTCGGCGTCGAGGAGCAGCGCATCCGGGCCGAGCATCCCGGCGTACTCGCCGTCACCGGCCCCCACCAGTACGAGCAGGTCGTCGCCGCCGTGCATGAGGCCGTGCCGCCGCGCCATGACCCTTATGTCGATCTGGTCCCCGCCGAAGGCCTGCGCCTGACACCCCGCCACTATGCCTATCTGAAGATTTCCGAGGGCTGCAACAACCGCTGCTCGTTCTGCATCATCCCCGGTCTTCGCGGTGATCTCGCCAGCCGTCAGGCCTCCGACGTGCTGCGCGAGGCCGAGCGTCTCGTCAAGGCCGGCGTCAAGGAACTACTGGTGATCAGTCAGGATACCTCCGCCTACGGCCTCGATCTCAAATATGCCGAAAGCACGTGGAAGGACCGCAAGGTCCGCGCCCGCTTCCTCGACCTCTGCCGCGAACTTGGCGATTTCGGCGCCTGGGTGCGGCTCCACTACGTCTACCCATACCCCCATGTCGATGAAGTCATCCCGTTGATGGCGGAGGGAAAAATCCTCCCCTACATGGACATCCCCTTCCAGCACGCGTCACCCGCGGTGCTGAAGGCGATGCGCCGCCCGGCGCATCAGGAAAAGACGCTTGAGCGCATCCGGTCCTGGCGTCGCGGCTGCCCGGATCTGGCCTTGCGCTCGACCTTCATCGTCGGCTTTCCCGGCGAAACCGACGCCGACTTCGAGATCCTGCTCGACTGGCTGAAGGAGGCGCGCCTCAACCGGGTCGGCTGCTTCAAGTACGAACCCGTGGATGGCGCCGCCGCCAATGCGCTGCCGGGAGCCGTGCCCGAGGAACTCAAGGAAGAGCGCTGGCATCGGTTCATGGCCTTGCAGCAGGAAGTTTCGCGCGATGTCCTGGCGGCAAAAGTCGGGCAGACGATTGAGGTTCTGATCGACGAGGTCGATGAGGAAGGTGCGCTCGGCCGATCCAAGTGGGATGCCCCCGAGATCGACGGCAGCGTATTCCTCAACGGCGACACCGATCTGGCTGCCGGCGATCTGGTCAGCGTGCGCATCGAACACGCCGACGAATACGATATGTGGGGCCAACGGTGAGAACCAACCGGCGCGAGATTCCTTCAGTCGAATGCCCCGCCCTTCGTGCGTGGCTGCAAAAGAAACTGACCTTTCGCAGCCGCGGTCGCACGGCTGCCAGATTCCCGTGATTAGCCGAAGGGTGACGGGTGGAGGCCTAAAAGGTTCGCAGATGCGTACGCGCTTGCTGACAGGTTCCGCCGTTGTTGCAGAGATCCCGAACACTTTGCTCTTTCGTCGGGCGATCATGACAGTTGCGCAAGCGGTTCCACATTGGGGGCACCGGTGAAAGAGGCTGACGATCCAAAACTGGCCGACCTGAAGAAGTTGCTGAAGCGGCTGGAGAAAATTGATCCGGAGACGCGCGGCAAGGAGTCGGCTGCCGACGGCAAGGAGCCCGGCAAAACAACGCCCCGTAGATCGCCGGACGCTATATTGGATCGCCCGGCGAATGATGCAGCCCCAGTCGATGGGCTGCTGCAACTCAAGCCGCGCAATGGCAGTGGCAATGGCAATGGCCTTGGGCGAAATCGGGATGCCGTTCCCTCCGAATTGCCGGTGATCGTCACGCAGACTCTCCCCGCGACCAGAAATTCCGGCAGCGACCCCGGCGCTGTTCATGTCGTGATCATCGCTTCGATTACGGCGGCCATCGTCTCGGCTCTGGCGACCGCAGGCACGGTCTACTGGCTGAACCTCGAAAGTAATCGCCTCGCCTATACCGCCCCCGCAGGTCAGGCAGCGCCAGCCGGCATCGAGGCCCCGGCCCGTCAGTTGGCTGGAGCTTCGCCTGTCGAGCCTCCACCAGCGGGCGATCCCGCTGCACCGGCCACCGCAGCAAGCCAGCCGGCAACAATGGGTGCGCCGGTTGAGACTTCCCGGGAGCAAGCCGCAGATTCGGCGGCGGACCGTCCTCTCCCGGCTGCCAGCTCCGGCAATGCGGCTCAATCGGGGGCTGCTCGCCACGCTTCGGTGGTGCTGGCAGAACCGGGTCAGCCGGCAGCCGAAGCCCGCGGCAACGAGAGCGATCCTGATTTGGCAGCGGCAGCGACGCCCGGCTCCGCCAGCGCAGGTTCCTCAATTTCTCCCCGGTCAGCCGGGGTCGACGCCATCACGCCGCCGCAGCCCAGGCTGGCCGGCGAACCCGGCCAGACCGCCTCGACAAAAGGCGAACCGGCCAGTTCTGGGCAGGCCAAGCTTGGTTCCGGCCTTCAGCTTGGTCCGCCACAGTCCGCCGTCGCCATCGGGTCGGCCCGCGAGATTGTGGCCGCTCTGACGTCCTCCAACGCTGTCGCCGCCGAGAGCAAGGGTCCTTCGGAAATCGAAGAAACCAGACCTGCCGCGGGTTTTCTCGGCGCCGCGACCCTGGTCGGCCCGGGCGAACGCGGGGCCCTGTCATCACTTGCCGGGCGCGAAACGCTAAAAGCTGAGGCCGAGACCAAGGCACCGACTGTCGCCGTCTTCGAAGCTCCATCCGAAGCTCCGCCTGAAGACATCCCGCCTGCTGCCGACCCGCCTGCAGCAACGCCCGCACCTGCAGCAGCGGCGCTCGATCAGCCTGCAGCCGCAGACGCTCAAAAGTCCGGCGCTGCGGACGAAAAAGTCGCGATTGCCGCTAACGAGATGCCACCTGCGCCGCAGTTGGGAGCCGGCGAGGTCGCCCTGTGGCACCCGGCCGAAGCGACCGTCGGTGCCGAGGGCGCTATCGCTTTCCCTCTGGCGGTCCTTGGAACGGAAGCGGAGCTGCGCGACCACTACCTCATTGTTTCGGGTCTGAAGCGCGGAGCACGTCCATCGGCCGGATTCGAACTGATGTTTGACACCTGGCGCATCAACGTCGCCGATCTTCCCGGCCTCAAGCTGAGCGTTCCTGCCGGTTTTGCCCGCCGCATGCACCTTGTCGCCGAACTGCGCCGGCCTGATGGTTCGACGCGGGAAAAGACGGCGTTCGTGCTGGCCATGCCGGGGGCCGCATCGAGCCTCGTCGGCGAATCCGAGGAAGCTTCAGGTCTGCCCGCGTCCGTGCGGCGCAGCGTCGACGATGGCGAGGTCCAGATTGATAACGGCAGTCTCAGCGCCGCACGCCTGCTTTTCCAGCGGGCGGCCCTGGCCGGCTCTGCGCGCGGTGCCATGTTGCTGGCGGCAACCTACGACCCGAATTTCGTGACCGCCTTCAAGATGCAGACGCCGCCGAAACCTGACAATGGCGAAGCCCGCCGCTGGTATGCGCGCGCCGCCGAACTGGGCGCGCCAAGTGCCCGCGAACGGCTGCAACGCCTGCCGGCCGGCTGAACGCTCTTCAATTTTGGCATCGATCTACGGCTGGGCCGTGGTAAGGCGTTGAACTCGATAGCGCGTATCGTCCGCCGCCCGAACGATTCTTCGGCGAGTGCGATGAATTTCCGCCCCAATTATAGCGGAACGTCTTTCACGCGTGGCCTTGGGGAGGGACCGTGTAGTTAGTACAAGGTCTCTGAGTAATGGGGGAAACGGCACTGTTGGATGACGGACGATCCGAGCCCGTCGGGGAAGCCGCCGCCGTTGGTTTCGACCTTCGGCGCAACGGCGGTATTGGCGCTGAACTGGAAGCCCGGCGTCGTGAACTCATGCAGCTGGCTCCTGGCCTGGCCAAGGTTGTCGAGCCGTCCGGCCAATCATTGGTGGAGGAGGCAGGCCGCCTACTTGAGCGCCAGGTCTGCAGAATTGCCGTCATCGGCCAGATCAAGTCGGGCAAGAGTTCGTTCATCAACGCTTGCGTTCAGATACCCGATCTGCTGCCAACTGACGTCACGCCCTGGACCACGGCGGTCACTCATCTGCATTTCGAGCAGCGCCGCCACGACGATCCCGCCGCTGTGTTCCACTTCTTCAACGAGGAAGAATGGCAGCGCATCGCAGAGGGCGGCGGTCTGTTGCGCGAACTGACTGAGCGCCTGGTCCCGGGCTTCGAGCCCGATCTCCTGCGCCAGCAGATCAACAGCCTCCGGCACCGCGCGGCGACCCGGCTGGGGCCTCAGCTTCAGGAACTGATGGGGCAGTGCCACAGTTACGATTCGCTCAGCAGCGAGGTGCTCCTGCGCTACGTCTGTTCCGGGGAACTGTCCTCGAAATCGCAGAACCTCGATAGCGATGTTGGCCGCTTTTCGGACATCACCCGCGCTGCCGATGTCCACTGCCCCGGCGGTCCCTTCGCCTTTCCCTCGACCATCATCGACACGCCCGGCACCAACGATCCCTTCCTGCTGCGCGACGAGATCACGCGGCGCAGCCTGGAATCGGCCGATCTCTATATTGTCGTGCTGACCGCCCGCCAGCCGTTGTCGGACGCCGACGTCGCGCTTCTGCGCATCCTGCGCGGCCTGCACAAGGAACGCTTCGTCGTCTTCATCAACCGTATCGACGATCTGACCGACATCTCGCAGGATCAGCGTGAAGTCCGCAGGTACGTCGAGCAGCGCATTTCCCGCGAGTTCCCCGACTCGAAGATTCCCGTCATCACCGGCTCCGCGCGCTGGGCCAATGCTGCGCTATCGCCCGACAGGAACCCGCAGCCCTTCGACCGCCGCTCACTGGCCTACTTCGTCGAGACCGGCCTGATGCGGCGCGAGGATCTGGTCCGCACAGCCCAGGCCGACGGTCCCCAGCGCAGCGATCTGAACGAGGCCCTGCTCCAGGCATCCGGCGTTCCGGCCGTCTATAAGGCCATCAATGATCTGATGGCCGAAAGCCGCAGCGGGCACGTCCTGCGGCAGGTCGCCCAGTGTTATGCCGAGTTGGCTCGCGCCAGCGAAAATACCATCCAGGGCGAATTGTCCGAGCTGCGCGACATGCAGTCCGCAGCCCATACGACCGCGCAGCAGGCCGGTGCCCAGCTCCCCCGGCTCGATGCCGAACTTCGCCAGCTCGGCGAGGTTGCCGGAATTATCGAGACCTCCGCGAAGTCCATAGACGAACAGATGCGCGAGATCGTGTACGAGGAAATCTCGCGCATGCGCCACGTTCTGTCAGCCGAGGTCGAGCGCTATGCAGCCGACGAGCGTCACGTTCTGACCGACACCTTGCGCCGCGGCCGCGGCCCGAGCGAATGGCGCTGCGAAGCCGATACCTTGCGCCGCCGGCTGGCGCAGATCTTCACCGAAGGCTTCCATCAGTCGGCCCACCGGCTGGTCGACCTGCAGACCCGGGTGTCGCCCGAACTGCACCAGCTGATGTCGATGATCGTTCCGGGATCGAACCCGCCGCGCGAGCCGGACGTACGCGGCTTTCCGATGCCGCAGCCCAATTTGTCGTCGCTGTCGACCGCCGTCGTGCTCGATCTCGATACGCCCTGGTGGTCGGCCTACCTGTTGCGCCAGCCATCTCCCGAACAGCGCGGCGACGAAGTCTACGCGTTGATCAGCACGGAATTCGGCAAGGTCATCGAGGACCTGATCGGCAAGGCCGAAATGTCGTTGATGGGTTATGGCGCCAACATGACCAAGTGGTCGTTTGGAATATGCAACTCCATCATCGAGGCCCTGCGCCGCCGTCGCGAGGAACTGCGGGCGGCCTATGACGGACTGTCCGGCGAGGCAGGCAGCACAGCCGCCCCGGAATCGGTTGAGCGGCGCGATCGCGATATCGCCAATCTCCGCGCCCAGCTGGGCGAATCCGCGATGATCGGCGGCCGCCTCGAAGAGATCCTTTCCGAATTGAGCCCTCCGCCCCGCACCCGGGCCAATTGATCGGAGCATCGCTATTGATGACAGAGGCCATGCAGATCCTCGTCGGGCTGATCGCCGATGCCCGCTCCAAGCTGAAGCGCGCCGAGATCGCAACCGGCGCGGAGGCCCGCGATACGCTGGATGCGGCGCTCGAAAAGCTGCAGCGGTCCTTGCATCGCAACCCTGTCGTGCTTGTTGCCGGCGAGTCGAACTCCGGCAAGACGTCGGTCGCAAACCTGCTCGCTGGCCTTGACGTCCTGCCTTCCGCCGTCATTGCCAACACTGCCGTGCCGGTGCATCTGAAGCATGGCGTCGTGCCGTCGGTGACCGCGGTGACCAATGGCGCCCGGATCCCCTTGGCGACACTGGCGGTGAACGAGCCGCTGCCGAAATTCTTGTATTCCGGCCTCGAACGGATCCATGTCGATCTGCCCAGCATGCGCAATGCGGGCTTCGAAATTCTCGACACACCCGGCTGTCATGGGCAGGTTGAGCTGAGCGAGGAGGCCGATATCCTTCTCTGGTGCTCTGTCGCTGCTCGCCCATGGACCGAATCCGAGCGCCGCGCCGTCAGCGCCCTGCCGCAACGCCTGCGCGAGCGGAGTCTGCTCGTCATCACCCACAAGGACATGCTTTCGCAATCCGAAAGCGAGCGCGTGCTCGATCGCTACACCGAATTCGCCGGCGAACTGTTTTCCGGGATCGTCATGATCGATGCGGCAACCCGCACCTTCGACACTGACGGATTCTTGGATGAGCATGTCGGCGTGCGCATCGGCGATGGGGACCGGTCAGGCCTTGAAGCGAGCCTCAACGAACTGATCGACGAATACTGGGATCACCGCGCAGTGACCGGGCGCCGGCTCTGCAGGCACATTGCCCGCTCGATTAAGCCGCTGCTGCCCGCTCCCGCGATCAGCACGAGATCGGCGCCGGTTTTCGACCCCTTCGCAACCCTCATG